>CAZDSS010000102.1:2714-2971 GCA_964508185.1 uncultured Sphingomonadales bacterium | reverse complement strand
GCGCCGGTGTCGACCGTAATGGACGAAACCTACAAGATCGCCATCACGCGGCTCGGCGACCGCATCCGCGTCGGCGGCACGGCTGAGCTTTCGGGCCATGACCCGAGCCTGCCCCTGTCGCGCCGCGCGACCCTTGAATTTTCGGTGAGCGACCTGTTCCCGCGCGGCGGGGACCTTTCCCGCGCGACCTTCTGGTGCGGCCACCGCCCCATGACGCCGGACAGCACGCCGGTGATCGGCGCAACGCCCTACCCCAA
>CAZDSS010000102.1:1301-2704 GCA_964508185.1 uncultured Sphingomonadales bacterium | reverse complement strand
TACGGGCCACGGGACGCTGGGCTGGACCATGTCCTGCGGCTCCGGCCGGGTGATCGCCGACATCATCTCGGGCAAGACGCCCGATATCGAGACGGCGGACCTCTCTCTCGCGCGCTACGGCGGGCGCTGAGCGCGTTATCTCCCCTCTTTCGCCTCGGCCGCGATCCAGGCCCGCACATGGCGGCGGAGCTCGAGAAGCGGCACCACGCCGCGCTCCAGCACGCGCTCGTGGAAGGCGCGCAGGTCAAAGCGCTTGCCCAGCGTCATCTCCGCCTCGCGGCGGAGATTCATGATCTCGAGCCCGCCGGAGTCATATGACGTGAGCTGCCCCGGCAGGGCGGCGATGCGGTCCACCATCTCCTCCGCCTGGGCCTCGTCGAAGCGGCCGCTGTCGACGAGATAGTCGATCGCCTGCTCCCGGCTCCAGCCGAAGACATGGAGGCCGGGGTCCACCACCATGCCGCGGGCGGGCCAGATGCGGCGGGTGATGCGGGCGAAATCATCGTCATGGATTCCCGCTTCCTCGCCGAGCATTTCCGCATATCTTGCCCAGCCCTCGATGAAGGCGGCGTTCTCCACGAGACGCATCACGGGCGATGACTGCGGCTGCTCGAAGGTGAGCGCGATCTGCAGGTGATGGCCCGGCACCGTCTCATGGACGAGGGTGATGTCCGCCGTCGCGCGGGTATCCGTCTCCCAATGAGAGAGCGGGATGATGTATTTGCCCGGGGTTTCGCGGTTCTCGCCCGGGATGTAATGCGCGCTCATGCCGCTCGCCGCCTGATGGTCGGGCATGACCTCGATGACGACGGGCGTCTCGGGGAGCTTGGTGAAAAGGGGCCGCGATTTTTCTAAGGCGCGCGCGAGACGACCTTTGGAATAGGCGAGGAGTTCGTCGGCCGAGCGGAAGCGGTTGTCGGGCGCTTCATTGACGCGCCGCACGATCTCGGCGACGTCGTCGATGCCGAACAGCTTGCGGCCGATCTCCACGATTTCCGCACGGTTGCGGGCGACCGTTTCCTCGCCCAGAGCGAAGACCTTCTCGGGCCCGTGGTCGAGGGTGGTCGACGCCCGCAGCATGGCGGCGTAGCAGCGCTTGCCCTCGGGCAGCGCGGAAAGGGCAAGGCTTTCCCGCGCGCGCGGCAGATATTCGTCCGCCAGGAAATCGCGGTAGCTTTCGATGGCGGGCTGCACCGCCGTGTCATAAACCTTGTCATATTCTGCGCGGAAGGATGCGTCCTCGGCGCGAAGGGCCGGCGCGTAGAACGGGGATTGCTCCCGCGGCATGGCGAGCAGGCCATCGAGCTGGCGGATCACCCGGGCGACCACCGGCTTCGGCGCGGAATAGCCCTCATCGAGGCCGCGGCGGAGATTTTCGATCTCCGTCGCAACGAAGGCGGGCA
>CAZDSS010000102.1:0-1291 GCA_964508185.1 uncultured Sphingomonadales bacterium | reverse complement strand
CGCGCGCCAGGCCGGACCGCAGCCCGGTCCACTGGCGGGCAGCGCCGACCAGCGGGCGAGCGCCTGCTTGCGCTCGGCGGCGGTCGTGACCGGCTGCAGGCGCGCGAGATGGGGAAAGCCCATCTGCCAGCCCGCGAAATGATTGACGTCCCACAGCGCCTGCCTGCAGACGCGAAGACCGCGGCTTGCCTCGAGCCCTTCCTGCATGGTGGCGTAGACCGGCTTCTCCTCGGCCGGAAGATCGTCGAATTCGATGAGGGCAAGGTCGGCGAACAGCCGGTCCTCCTCCGCCTGCATGCGGGCGAGGCCTTTGGGGCTGCGGTCGGGCAGACGGGAATGGTCGGATACGGGCAGGCCGGTGAAATAGGCCAGCCCCGGATCCGCCTCGAGACGGAGCGCCACATAGCGCTCCGCCAGCGCCTGCAGGTCGAGGCTGTCCTCGCCCGCCGCGACCGCCGGCACAGCAAAAAGGAACGCCGCCGCGGCGACCGAAGCCAGTTTTCTCATGTCTCTCTGTCCCCTTTGCAATCGAGCCCCGTTGTCCTCATAGACGCATGACGGCAGAAATGCGGCCAGGGGTCAGAGGCCGAGAACGCGCTGATAGAACGCGAGTTCCGCCTCGAGCGACTTGATGCGGCTGTCGGGGCGGCGGAAGCCGTGGCCCTCGCCCGGGAAGGTCAGATATTCGACGGTGATCCCCTTCGCCCGCAGCGCCTCGACGATGAGGTCCGACTGGTTGGGCGGCACGATCCGGTCCTCGAGCCCCTGCAGGACGATGAGCGGCCGGTCGAAGCCTTCGAGATGATTGATGGGCGAGCGCGCCTTGTAGAGATCGGCGCGTTCGGGATAGGGCCCGACGAGGCTGTCGAGATAGCGGGATTCGAACTTGTGGGTGTCCCGGGCCAGCGCTTCCAGGTCGCTGACGCCGAAATAGTTGGCCCCCGTCGCGAAGACGTCGTGGAAGGCATGCGCCGCAAGCACCACGAAGCCGCCGGCGCTGCCGCCGCGCACGATCAGGCGCTCGCGATCCGCAAGGCCCTGGTCGGCGGCATAAAGCGCCGCCTTCACCACATCCTCGATGTCGATGACGCCCCACTGCCCCTTGAGCTTGTCGCGGTAGGCCCGGCCGTAGCCGCTGCTGCCGCGGTAATTGACGTCGAGATAGGCGAAGCCGCGGCTGGTCCAGAACTGGATCGCAAGGGAAAAGCCCGGATCGCTGTGCCCCGTGGGGCCTCCATGGGCGCTCACCAAGAGGGGCGGATACGTCCCTACGGGCGCGGAGAAATCGGGG
>CAZDSS010000101.1:0-8750 GCA_964508185.1 uncultured Sphingomonadales bacterium | reverse complement strand
CCGTCGGCGGCGGCGTGCGCACGGAAGAGGATGTGCGCAACCTGTTGCTCGCCGGGGCGGACAAGGTGTCCATCATGACCGCGGCGGTGCAGCGCCCGGCGCTCATCGGCGAGCTTGCCGCCAAGTTCGGCTCCCAGTGCATCGTCGTGGCGATCGACGCCCGCCGCCGCAGCGACGGCGCAGGCTGGGAGGTCTATACCCATGGCGGCCGCCGCGCGACGGGGCTCGATGCGGTCGAATACGCCAAGGAAGCGGCTCGCCTGGGAGCGGGGGAAATTCTCCTTACCTCCATGGACCGCGACGGCACCCGCGAGGGCTTCGACCTCGAACTCACGAAAGCGGTGACTGACGCCGTGCCGATCCCGGTCATCGCCTCGGGCGGCGTCGGCAATCTCGGCCATCTGGTGGAAGGGGTGCGCGCCGGAGCGACCGGGGTGCTCGCCGCCTCCATCTTCCATTTCGGGGAATATTCCATCGCCGAGGCCAAGGCCCACATGGCGCGGGCCGGGATCCCCGTGCGCATCACGGATACGGGGGAGGCGGCATGACGACGGAGGATCAATTCGGGGCGACCATCGCGCGCCTTCGCGATGTGATCGAAAGCCGCCGCGGCGCCGATCCCGATACGAGCTATGTGGCCAGGCTGTTCAGCCGCGGCACCCGCAAGATCGCCCAGAAGGTGGGCGAGGAAGCGGTGGAGACCGCGCTCGCCGCCGTCGGGGAGAAGCGCGAGGAAGTGATCTCGGAATCCGCCGACCTTCTGTTCCACCTTCTCGTCCTCTGGGCGGCGACGGGGGTGAAGCCTGAAGACGTTGCGGCGGAGCTCGCCCGGCGCGAGGGGCTGTCGGGCATCGAGGAGAAGAAGAACCGCAACCGGTGACGAGGGAGCAGCCGATGGCATACGACCGCAACAACGTCTTCGCCCGAATCCTGCGCGGCGAACTGCCCTGCAAGAAGGTCTATGAGGACGACTTCGCCCTTGCCTTCCACGACATCAATCCCCAGGCGCCCGTCCATGTGCTGGTGATCCCCAAGGGCGAATATGTGTCCATGATGGATTTCACCGCCAACGCCCCGGCGGAGCTCGTCGTGGGCTTCATCCGCGCGGTCGGCGAGACCGCCCGCATCCTGGGGCTCGAGGAGAACGGCTACCGGATCCTCGCCAATGCGGGCCTCCATTCCCATCAGGAGGTGCCGCATCTCCATATCCATATCTTCGGCGGCAAGCCGCTCGGCCCCATGCTGGTGAAGCAGTAGGGCCGAAGTCTCCGGGGCGTCAGACCCCGGCCACTTCCCGCGCGAGATCCTTGAGCGCCACCTCGGGCCGCGCGCCATAATGGCTGATGACCTCGGCCGCCGCGCGCGCCGCAAGCCGCCCGCAATGGGGCAGATCATGGCCGCGGGTGAGGCCATGAAGGAAACCCGCCGCATAAAGATCGCCCGCGCCCGTGGTATCCACCACCTTGGCGACCGGATGGGCCGGAATCTCGTGCACGGCGTCGGCCGTGACGATGACCGATCCCTTCTCGCTTCTGGTCAGCACCGCGATCTCGCAGCGGCCGCGGATCGCCTGCAGCGCGGCGTCGAAATCCTCGGTCTCGTAGAGGCTCGTGATCTCGTGCTCGTTGGCGAACAGGATGTCCACCTGGGTTTCGGCGAGCCTCCGGAATTCCGCGCGATAGCGGGCGACGCAGAACGGGTCGGACAGGGACAGCGCCACCTTGTTGCCCGCCCCGTGGGCGATGTCCATGGCAAGGAGGAATGCGTCCTTCGCCTGGGGCGGATCCCAGAGATAGCCCTCGAGATAGGTGACGCGGGAGGCCCGGATGAGGTCCTCGTCGATGTCATCGGGGCCGAGAAGCACGCTCGCACCGAGGAAGGTTCCCATGGTGCGCTGGGCGTCGGGGGTCACCAGCACCAGGCAGCGGGCCGTCTCCGGCGCGCCGTCGACCGCGGGCGGGGTGCGGAAGGTGACGCCCATCGCCCGGATGTCGCGGGCGAACACCGCGCCCAAATCATCGTTCCGCGTCTTGCCGATGAAGGCGGCGGCGGAGCCGAAGGAGGCGAGGCCCGCAATGGTGTTGGCGGCGGAACCGCCCGAGCATTCGACGCCGTCTTCCATGCGGGCATAGATCCGCCGCGCCGCATCCTCGTCGATCAGGGTCATGCTGCCCTTGGGGAGTCCCAGCTCCGCGAGCAGGGCGTCATTGGCGGGGCTCAGCACGTCCACGATGGCGTTGCCGATGCCCACCACGTCGAATTTCTCAGTCGCTTGCGTCATGAACCCGCCTCTCCCTGGGGCCGCCGATGATTCGGGCAGTATAGGAATGCGGCGCGGGACAACAAGCGCTTTTGCCGCTTCCAAGGCCTTGTGCCGCGGCGCAAAAGCGGGAATGCTGCGGGTGACGCGAGGATCCATGAAGGGACAAAGCTTGATGTTCACAACCGCCGTCACCCGCACGATCAGCCAGCTCACCGACCCCATCTTTCTCAAGGTGCTGGCGGGCGGCGTCGTGCTTGCGATCGTCTCGCTTCTCGCCGCCGCCTGGGGGGCGGGGGCGCTGACCGACGCCTGGTTTCATTCATCGCACCAATGGCTCGACATCCTGCTCCAGATCGCGGCGGGGCTTGCGGTGCTGTGGCTCGGCTTCTTCATCTTCGCGCCGCTGTCCGCGGTCTTCGTCGGACTGTTCAGCGACGCGGTGGTGGATGCGGTGGAGCGGCGCCACTACCCCGCGCGGCAGAGCAAGCCCCTGGGGATCGTCACCGCCAGCTGGCTCGGGATCAGGCTCGGCCTCATCGTCATCGTCGCCAATCTTCTGGCGCTTCCCGTCTTCGTCATCGCGCTGGTGATCCCGGGCTTGCCCTTTCTCCTGTTCTGGCTCCTGAACGCCTATCTCCTGAGCTGGGGGCTATACGACTTGGTGGCGCCGCGCCATCTGTCGGCGGCCGAGGTCACGCGCCATCGCCGGGCGATCCGCGGGCCGCTCTTCGTTACCGGGATCATGGTCGCCGCCCTGTTCTCGATCCCCTTCGTCAATCTGGTGGCGCCCATCTTCGGCGCGGCTATGATGGTGCATATCTTTCATGCGACCTACTACAAGTCCGAAAGCCATGGCGCTGTCTAGCCGTCTTGCCGTCACCTGCATCCTTGCCGCCCTTGTCGCCGCCTGCGCCACGCGGGAGGCGCCGCCGCCCGCGCCGCGCGACACCGCCCCGCCCGCGGAATCCGCCGAGCCGCCGGTGATGGAGCCCGTGGCCCCGGCGCCGCAGCCGCCGCGGTTCAATGCGCGCGACTTCCTCGGCTTCAAGCGGGGCGATCTCGAGACGCGCTTCGGCAAGCCCAGTCTCGTGCGCCGGGAAGGGCCGGCGGAGGTCTGGCAATATGTGTCCGGCCCCTGCGTCCTCCATTTCTTCTTCTATCCCGAAGGCAGCTCGGCCGCCGCCGCCGAGGGCCGCGTCGAACATGCGGAGGCCAAGACCCGCCCCGGCCCCTGGGGCGAGGACCTGACGCCCGAGACCGCCTGCGCCGGGGAGTTCCGAAGCGCCATCGCCCGCTAGACCGTCGTCAGGGAAAGTCGCGGCGGAAGCGCAGGATGCCGCCTTCGGCGTCATCGAGCGCGAAGCCCGCGCGGATGAAGGCGCGGCGCGAGGGGAGATTCTCCGCCTTCACATGGGCGATGACGGCGCCGAATCCCAGATGCCGCCGTCCCTCGGCGCAGAACCGTTCGATGAGTGGGGCGGCAAGGCCGCGGCCGCGCCAGGCGGGATTGAGATTGAGCCCGATTTCCGCCATTTCCGGGACGCGCCCCAGGGTGAACTGGGCGACGCCCAGATCCTCGCCTGCGGAAGGGTCTGCGGGTGACGCGATCAGGATCACCCGCTCGGGGCTTGCGAGGGCGCGGGCGTACCAGCTTTCATAGGCATCCCATGGAATGGGGTCTTCCAGGCGCTGCGCGCGGCGCGTGACGGGATCGTTGCGCCAGCGCCAGAGCATGGCGCAATCCTTCGGCTCCGCCCGCCGGATCTCGAATTCCATCTTCGGCACCTCCTGCCCCGTGCGGACGGGGCAGGCGGCGATTCGTGACGGAGATCACGCGGCGGGTTCGGTCTTGTCCCTGTACGCGCAAAGGTCGATCACCGGGCAGACGGGACAGGCGGGCTTGCGCGCCTTGCAGACATAGCGGCCGTGCAGGATGAGCCAGTGATGGGCGTGGCGGAGATATTCCTTCGGCACCACCTTCATCAGCTTGTCCGCGACCGCGCGCACGGTCTTGCCGGGCGCCAGGCCGGTGCGGTTGGCGACGCGGAAGATGTGGGTGTCGACGGCGATCGTCGGCTCGCCGAAGGCGATGTTGAGGACGACGTTCGCCGTCTTGCGCCCGACGCCGGGCAGCGCCTCGAGCGCGGCGCGGTCCCGCGGCACCTCGCCGCCATATTGCTCGACCAGGATCTGCGCCGCCGCGATCACGTTCCGCGCCTTGCTGTTGAAAAGGCCGATGGTCTTGATGTGCTCCTTGAGCCCTTCCTCGCCGAGCGCCAGCATGTCGGCGGGGGTGGAGACGATCTCGAACAGCTTCTTCGTCGCCTTGTTGACGCCCACATCCGTCGCCTGGGCGGAGAGGGCAACGGCCACCAGCAGGGTATAGGGATTGGTGTATTCGAGCTCGGTCGCGGGCTCGGGGTCACGCTCGGCGAGTCGGCGGAAGAATTCGGCGCGCGCGGCAGGTTTCATGAACGGCGGCTACCCTTGCAACTTTCTGATCGCCGCGGAGTTTAACCCTCCGGCCGGCAAGGTCAAAGGCGCAATTGCCGCCCGGTTTTCCGTCAAGTATCTTGGGCCCCATGGCTGAGACGAGGCTCTGGTTCGATGCGGTCCTCTACCCCCACCGTTCCCTGGGACGGCGGGGTTTCACCATTTTCATGATCGTGCTCGGCATCGTGAGCTTCTTCATGGGCCTCGCCTTCCTGCTCATGGGGGCATGGCCCGTCTTCGGCTTCTTCGGGCTCGACGTGCTCGCCCTCTACTGGGCCTTCCGCCTCAACTACCGCGCGGCGGAGGTCGTCGAGACCATCCGTCTCACCGACGACGAACTGGTGGTCGGCCGCACCCAGCGTCGGCGGCAGGTCGGCGAATGGAAGTTCCAGCCCTACTGGGTGCGGGTCGAGGTGGATTCTCCGGGCCCCCACGAGAACCGGCTGCTGCTCAAGTCCCATGGCCGGACTCTGGCCATCGGCAGCTTCCTGACGCCAGAGGAGCGGATCGACCTTGCGGCGGCGCTCCGCGACGCCTTGCGCCGCCAGCGCGCGGGCCTCGCCTCGGCCTAGCCGCGGGCGAATCCCAGCACGTCCGCCATGCCGTAGCGGCCCGGCGCCTTGCCCCGGGTCCAGAGCGCCGCGGTCACCGCGCCGCGGGCGAAGATGCTGCGGTCGCCCGCCTTGTGGGTGAGTTCGATGCGCTCGTTGTCGGCGGCGAAGATCACCGTGTGATCGCCCACCACATTGCCGCCGCGGAGCGTCGCGAAGCCGATATGGCCGCTCTTGCGCGCGCCGGTGATGCCGTCGCGCACCCGGTCGGCCACCTCGTCGAGGTTGACACCCCGGCCGCGCGCCGCCGCCTCGCCAAGGGCGAGCGCCGTGCCCGACGGGGCGTCCACCTTGTGGCGGTGATGCATCTCGAGGATCTCGATATCGAAGGCGGCATCGAGCCGCCGCGCCACGTCCTCGGTAAGGGCGAGCAGAAGATTGACGCCGAGGGAGAAATTGGCGGCCTGGACGATCACCGTCTCCCGGGCGGCGCGGATCACTTCCTCCGTCTGTTCGGGGGTCAGGCCCGTGGTGCCGACGACGAGCGCCGCCTTGCTGCGGGCCGCGATCTGGGCGTGCAGCACCGTCGCCGTGGGGCAGGTGAAGTCGATCACCACGTCTGACGCGGCGAACAGGGCCTGGGGATCGCTGCCGACCAGAAGGCCCGTGTCCTCGCCGGTCCGCGGATCGCGCAGGGGCTTTCCGACGAGCGGGTGGTTCGGCTGCTCGATGCCGCCCGCGAGCTCCGCCTGGTCGGCCCGGCCGAGCACCTCGGCGATGAGCGCCTGTCCCATGCGCCCGGCGCAGCCCAGGATGCCGATCTTCGTCTTGGTCATGGCCATGTCCCCTTCGTCGCGTGTCACAGGCGACCCTCTTAACCCATTTGCGGCGCTCTGTCATCGCGTCCCGCGACCGCATCTAGGCAGCGGTCGTTCCTTGCGCTAGGGTGCCCCTACCCGGCGCCCGTCAACAGCAGACAATGGGGTAACCGCATGATCTTTTCCCTGGGGGAGCGGCGGCTCAAGACCGAAAGCGACAACTATTTCATCGCGCCGACGGCGAGCGTCATCGGAAATGTGGAGCTCGGCGACGAGGCGAGCGTCTGGTTCGGCGCGGTCTTGCGTGGCGACAAGGACGTGATCCGCATCGGCCGCAACACCAACATCCAGGACGGCAGCGTCCTCCATGTATCCAGGAACGAGCCCTGCATCCTCGGCAACAACGTCACCGTCGGCCACATGGTGATGCTGCACAGCGTCCATATCGGCGACGACAGCCTGATCGGCAACGGCGCCATCGTGCTCGACCGGGCGCGCATCGGCCGCAACGTCATCGTCGCCGCCAACAGCCTCATTCCGCCGGACAAGGAGATCCCGGACGGCGTCGTGGTCATGGGCGCGCCGGCCAAGATCCTGCGCGAGGTGACGCAGAAGGATCTTCAGCTCATCGAGATGAGCTGGCGCGTCTATGTGGACAATGCCCGCGATTTCCGCGCCAATCTCAGGCGTGAGGACGGCTGAGGCGGCGCGTCCCGCCTAGACCTGGACGTAGACCCGGCCGTCCTCGACCTTCACGGGAAAGACCTTGATGGGCTCATAGGCGGGGGCGCCGGTCACCGCGCCCGTGCGCATGTCGAAGGACGCGCCGTGGAGCGGGCACATGATCTTGTAGCCGCGCATGCGCCCGCCTTCCATCTTCTGAAGGGCGTGGGAACAGAGATTGATGACCGCATAGACCTCGCCGGTCTTGGTATGGCAGATCAGCACGTCCTGGCCTTCCACCATGAATGCCTTGTTGGTGCCCTGCGGCACCTCGTCGAGGGTGGTTACGAAATGAAAGCCGTCACTCACGAGCATACTCCCCAGTGTTTTGTGGGCACATATCACGAACCGAGGTGCCTTGTCAGGAGAAAAGGCGGCGAAGCCGCGTGAATCTGCCCTTTTTGGCGGTGGGTCATCCGGCCGGAGCGGGCCGTCAGGGGTCTGCAAAACTGTCCGCTTCGTCAGTTTTCCCGTGTGATCCCGCGGGTTAAGCTCAGGCACGGTCGGGGTCACGGCCCCGCGCCACAGGTCACAGAGGGAGATTGCGTCCATGCAGCTGAGCCGCGAGCAACTGCTCCGCGCCTATCGCCAGATGAAGACCATCCGCGAGTTCGAGGAGCGTCTTCATGTGGAGATCACCACCGGCGAGATCGCGGGCTTCACCCACCTCTATTCCGGGCAGGAAGCGGTGGCGGTGGGCGTGTGCGAGAACCTCACCGACGCCGACTACATCATCAGCACCCATCGCGGCCACGGCCACTGCATCGCCAAGGGCTGCGACGTCAAGGGCATGATGAAGGAGATCTACGGCCGCGGCGACGGCCTGTGCGGCGGCAAGGGCGGCTCCATGCATATCGCCGACGTGTCCAAGGGCATGCTGGGGGCGAACGGCATCGTGGGCGGCGGCCCGCCCATCGCGCTGGGCGCCGCGCTCGCCTGCAAGATCGACGGCAACGGCGGCGTCGCGGTCGCCTTCGGGGGCGACGGCAGCTCCAACCAGGGCGTGGTGTTCGAGGCCATGAACATGGCCGTCGTCCTCCAGGCGCCCATCATCTTCCTCTTCGAGAACAACGGCTATTCGGAGCATACGGGCGCCGATTACGCCGTCGGCTCCAAGGACATCGCGGGCCGCGCCCGCGGCTTCGGCATGCCGGCGGAGCGCGGCGACGGCGACAATTTCTTCGAGGTCTACGAAATGACCCGCGAGGCGGTGGAGCGGGCGCGCAACGGCGGCGGCCCCACCACCCTCGAATTCCGCACCATGCGCTTCTTCGGCCATTTCGAGGGCGACCCGCAGCTCTATCGCGGCCCCAACGAGGTGGAGGAATACCGCGCCACCAAGGACTGCCTGATGCAGTTCCGCAATCGGGTGATCGAGGCGAAGCTTCTGGACGCCGGGGATCTCGACAATGTGGATGCCGAGGTGCTGCAGCTCATCGACGAGGCCGTGTCGGAAGCGCGCGCCGCGCCGCCGCCGTCGCCCGACGCCCTGTTCGAGAACGTCTATGTGAACTATGAGGGGGGAATCCGCTGATGGCCGTGAAAACCTTTCGCGAGGCCCTCACCGAGGCGCTCCATCTGGAGATGGAGCGCGACCCCAGCGTGGTGGTGCTCGGCGAGGACGTGTCGGGCGGCGCCGGATCCAAGGGCCAGCGGGATGCCGCGGGCGGCGTCTTCGGCGTGACCTCGGGCCTTCTGCCCCGCTTCGGCGAGGCGCGGGTGATCGACACCCCCATTTCCGAAGGGGCGATCGTGGGCGCGGCCAACGGCCTGGCGCTTGCCGGCAAGCGCCCGGTGGCGGAGATCATGTTCGCCGACTTCATGGGCCTCGCCATGGACCAGCTCATGAACCAGGCGGCCAAGTTCCGCTACATGTTCGGTGGTGCCAAGGCGCCGCTGGTG
>CAZDSS010000100.1:0-8929 GCA_964508185.1 uncultured Sphingomonadales bacterium | reverse complement strand
GGCCGCGAGAAGATCCTGCGCGTCCATATGCGCAAGGTGCCGCTCGCGCCCGATGTGGACGCCCGCATCATCGCCCGCGGCACCCCCGGCTTCTCGGGCGCGGATCTCGCGAACCTCGTGAACGAGGCGGCGCTCCTTGCTGCCCGGCGCGGCCGCAAGCTCGTCAGCATGGCCGAATTCGAGGCGGCCAAGGACAAGGTGATGATGGGGGCCGAGCGGCGCTCCATGGTCATGTCCGAAGAGGAAAAGCGCCTCACCGCCTATCACGAGGGCGGGCATGCGCTGGTCGCCCTCCATTGCCCGGCCTCCGACCCCATCCACAAGGCCACCATCATTCCCCGCGGGCGGGCGCTCGGCATGGTCATGCGCCTGCCGGAACGCGACCACATCTCCTACAGCAAGGAGAAGATGGAAGCGGACCTTGCGGTCGCCATGGGCGGTCGCGTCGCGGAAGAGGTGATCTTCGGCAGCGACAAGGTGACGTCCGGCGCATCCTCCGACATCTCGCACGCGACGCGGCTCGCGCGCGCCATGGTCACCCGCTACGGCTTCAGCGAGAAGCTCGGGCCGCTTGAGTACGGCGAGAACCAGGAAGAGGTGTTCCTCGGCCATTCGGTCGCCCGGCAGCAGAACATCTCGCCCGAGACGGCGAAGCTCATCGACCAGGAGATCCGCCGCTTCGTGGACGAGGCCTATGACCGGGCGCGCAGCATCATCACCGAGCATCTCGACGACCTGCACAAGATCGCCAAGGCGCTCCTCGAATACGAGACCCTGAGCGGCGAGGAGATCCAGGCGCTGCTCCGCGGCGAGCAGATCCACCGGCCGGAGCCGGCGGACAATCGCCCCTCGGGCGGTGACAAGCCGCGGGCCTCCACCGTGCCGCAGGCCGGCCGCTCCAAGCCCGGGCCCATGCCCGAGCCCCAGCCGGGAACCTGATCGCGGCGGCGCGTTGCCCATGAATGACAGACCAGCCGACGGGGCGCAGGTTTACCTGCGCCCTCTCTCGTTCCTGAACGGCAAGGATGCGGCAGCCGCCGTCGCGGCCGGGCAGGGCGCCTGGCTCGCGGGCGGCCCCGCCGCCTTCACCTTCGTCGAACTGATCCTGCGCCGCTCACCCACGGACGCCGCGCGCCGCATCGTGCCCGTCAGCGCATGGCCGTCCGTCCTTGACCCATTGCCCCCGGCCGCGCGCGATGATGCCGCCCGCATCTGGGACCGGCTCGTGACGCCGCGGCCGCCCCTCGCGCTTCCCGGCGGGCGGGAGCTCGATCTCTCGGCCATGCGGGTGATGGGGATCGTCAACGTGACGCCGGACAGCTTTTCGGACGGCGGGCGGCATCTGGACCCCGCCCGCGCGCTGGACGCCGCGCGCCGCATGGCGGCGGCGGGGGCGGACATTCTCGATATCGGCGGGGAATCCACGCGTCCCGGATCGGATGCCGTGCCGGTGGATGAGGAGCAGCGCCGCGTGCTGCCGGTGATCCGGCAGGCGGCGGGGCTCGGGGCCGCAATCTCCCTCGACAGCCGCAACGCGGCGACCATGGCGGCGGGGGTCGAAGCGGGGGCTGAGATCATCAACGACGTCTCCGCGCTGACCCATGACCCGCAAGCCCTCGGCGTCGCCGCGCGGCTCGGCGTGCCGGTCATCCTCATGCATGCGCTGGGGGATCCCAAGACCATGCAGGACGATCCGCGCTATGACGACGTGCTGCTCGACGTCCACGACTACCTTGCGGGCCGCATCGCGGCCGCCGAAAGGGCGGGGATCCCGCGAAGCCGCATCGTCGTCGATCCCGGCATCGGCTTCGGCAAGACGCTCGAGCACAATCTGGCCCTCCTTGGGGGCCTTGCCCTGTTCCACGGCCTCGGCTGCCCCATCCTGCTCGGCGTCTCGCGCAAGAGCTTCATCGGCCGCATCACGGGGATCGCCGATCCGGCCGCACGATTGCCCGGATCACTCGCGGTCGCGGTGGAGGCGGCGCGGCAGGGCGTGCAGATCATCCGCGTTCACGACGTTGCGGAGACCGTGCAGGCCCTTGCCGTCGCCGCGGCGCTTCGCGGCGACCGCTAGTTGTGGAACAGCACGGGGAGGCCGCTCTCGTTCAGCATGGTCCGGGTGAAGCCGCCGAAGATGCGCTGACGCAGGCGGCTTCGCGTATAGGCCCCCATGACCACCAGATCGCTGTCGAAGTCGCGGATCGCGGCGAGCAGGGCCTCATCCGGCGTCGGCCGCGGCGCCCGCTGCACAACCAGGTCCGAGCGGATGCCGTGGAAGTTGAGATATTCCGCAAGGTCCCGCGCCACGGGGCCGAGCCGCGGCAATGATCCGAGGCTGACGATCCGCACCGCTTCCGCCTGCGCGAGAAGGGGCAGGGCGGCGAAGACCGCGCGTTTTGCGGCGATGCTGCAATCCCAGGCGATGGTGATGCGTGTGCCCAGGGTCGCCTGCCTGCGCCGCGGCACCAGGAGGAGGGGGGATCCCGTCTCGAACAGGGCGGCCTTGATGAAGCGGCCGGAATCCTCGTCCAGCTTGTGGCCCGGGCGCGCGATCACGATGAGGTCGGCGAGACGTCCGACGATCGAGATCACGTGATGGGGATCTCCGCCCTTCACTTCCCAGGTAGCGGTCGGCTTGTCGATGCGGCGCGGGCGACGGGTGATGACGACGCCCTGTCCGTCGCAGAAGCGGCTGAAAAGCTGTTCGGCCTTCTGCGCCGCCTTTTCGGCTTCGCTTTCGGCGGTCTTCGCCACTTCCTGACGGGCCTTCTGGCTCAGGGATTTCAGGAGCCCGGGATGAAGCGCCAGGGCGTCCCGCGCGTTCTCGCGCACATGGATCGCCCTCATGAGGCCGTCGAAGCGGCGCGCAAGATCAAGGCCGCAGTCAAGGGCGCTGGTCTCTGCGGTCTCACCGGAAATGGGTGTAAGAATGACTTTCATTTTCCGTCCCCTCGGATTGCATGGTCCCGACTCCAAAAACGCGGCGCGCGCCAAAGAGTTACTGCAAGGCGGGATCGGGGGACAAGTGAAATCGCGCAGGGCGTGCCGCAACTTTGTCACGTGCGGGAGCCTTTTTCTGTCCGCTAGCATTCATTCCGCATTAAGCGGACGAGACATAACTTAATCTTAAGAGCCGGAAGTTATATGATCTTCACCTCCACGGGTCGGGGCCGCGATTTGAACGGCCCCGGAAAAACAAGCAATAACACCGGGATTTTCCCGGTTTCTGATCGGGAACACGATACAGCCATGACACGGAAGTATTTCGGAACCGATGGCATTCGGGGCCGGGCGAACGTAGCGCCCATGACGGCTGAGGTGGCCATGCGGGTCGGCATGGCCGCGGGCAAGCAGTTCCAGCGCGGCGACCATACTCACCGGGTGGTCATCGGCAAGGATACGCGGCTTTCGGGATACATGCTGGAGCCGGCGCTGGCCGCGGGCTTCATTTCCATGGGCATGGACGTGATCTTCGTCGGCCCCATGCCGACGCCCGCGGTGGCCGTGCTGACGCGCTCCCTGCGCGCCGATCTCGGCGTCATGATCTCGGCGTCGCACAATCCCTATCAGGACAATGGCATCAAGCTCTTTGGCCCCGACGGCTACAAGCTCTCGGACGAGATCGAGGCCGAGATCGAGGCGCGCATGGACAACGGCTATGCCGACCATCTGGTGCCGGCGGAAAAGCTCGGCCGCGCCCAGCGCCTGGACAATGCGGTCGGCCGCTATATCGAATACGCCAAGAACACCTTCCCAAAGCATCTGAGCCTCGAAGGCCTCAAGATCGTGGTGGACTGCGCCAACGGCGCCGCCTACAAGGCCGCCCCCGCCGTGCTGTGGGAGCTCGGCGCCGAGGTGATCCCGGTCGGCGTGTCGCCCAACGGCACCAACATCAACAAGGGCTGCGGCACCATGGAGCCCTCCTATTTCTGCGAGCAGGTGGTGGCTCACGGCGCCCATATCGGCATCGCGCTCGATGGTGACGCCGACCGCGTGCTGATCGCCGACGAGAAGGGCCAGCTCGTGGACGGCGACCAGCTCATGGCGCTCATCGCCCATTACTGGAACGTGTCCGAGAAGCTCCGCGGCGGCGGCATCGTCACGACCGTCATGTCCAATCTCGGGCTCGAGCGCTATATCAGGTCCATCGGCCTCGACATGGTGCGCACCAAGGTGGGCGACCGCTATGTGGTGGAGAAGATGCGCGAAGCGGGCTTCAATGTGGGCGGCGAGCAGTCGGGCCATATTGTGCTCAGCGATTTCGCGACCACGGGCGACGGCACCATCGCCGCGCTGCAGGTGCTTGCCGTGGTGCTGCGCGCGGGCAAGCCGGTGAGCGAGGCCTGCCGCCTGTTCACGCCGCTGCCCCAGGTCCTGAAAAGCGTGCGCTTCGATCCCGGCAAGTCGCCGCTGGATACGCCCCTGGTGCGGGATGCCATCGCCACCGGCGAAAGCCGGCTGAACGGCACCGGCCGCATCCTCATCCGCAAGTCGGGAACCGAGCCCGTGATCCGCGTGATGGCCGAGGGCGAGGATCCGGCCCTTGTGGAAAAGATCGTCGATGATATCGTGTCGGCGGTCGCCGACCAGAGCAAGGCGGCCTGACAGGGGCCGGGCGTGATCGCCCGGCGCAGTTTCGGGAGGATCACGTGAAGGGACGCGTGCTCATCGTCGCGGGCTCCGATTCCGGCGGCGGCGCCGGCATTCAGGCGGACATCAAGACGGTCACCATGTTCGGCGGCTTCGCCATGACGGCGATCGCCGCCCTCACGGTGCAGGACACCACCGCCGTTCATGACGTGATGGCGATCCCCGCATCCTTCGTCGGCCACCAGATGGAAGTGGTGCTGAAGGACATCGGGGCGGATGCCGTCAAGATCGGCATGCTGGCCAATGCGGAGATCGTCGCGGCGGTGGCCGACATGCTTGAAGCCCACGCGGCGGAGGTGCCCGTCGTCCTCGATCCGGTGATGGTCGCGACCTCGGGCGGCGTCCTTCTGGTGAACGATGCGGTGTCGGCCCTCAAGTCCCGGCTCGTGTCGCGGGCGACGGTGGTCACCCCCAATATCCCCGAGACGGAAGTGCTCGTGGGCCGTCCCGTCCGCAATGTGGCGGACATGACGGCGGCGGGAAGGGAGATCCTGAAGCTCGGGCCCCGGGCCGTGCTCGTCAAGGGCGGCCATCTCGATGCGCCGGAGGTGATCGACATTCTGGTCACTGCCGACGGGGTCCATGAATTCCGCGGCGAGAAGATCGTGAGCCGCAACACCCACGGCACCGGCTGCACCCTGTCTTCGGCGATCGCGGCGGGGCTTGCCCGCGGCGACGACCTCGTCCAGGCGGTCGCCCGCGCCCGCGCCTATGTGGCCGAAGGCATCCGTCTCGCCCCCGGCTTCGGCAGCGGCCATGGGCCGCTCAATCACGTGGATGCGGTCGCCGCCATCTGAGGCGCGGCGCGTTCACGCATACATGCCGTCGCGCAAATTGATCCCATGCTCGACCCAGGCCTTGAGGGCGCAGAGCATCTGCGTCCAGCCCTGGCAATTGCCGTAGGACGATTGCAGGCCCCCGGGCGTCTCCCGCCAGCCCTGTTCGCTGATGGTGACCAGCGTCCGGCCGTCGTCGAGCGCCTCGAAGGTCATGATGACCTCGGTCTGATAGGGCGGGCCGTCGCCCCCGTCGGCGTCCCAGCGGAAGACGATGCGGCTTGGCGGCGTCACCTCCACCACCGTCACAGGGAAGCGGCCGGGATGATCGGCGAACTCCCACTGCACCACGGCTCCCGTCTCGAGCCTTCCTTCGGCGCCGCCGGTGGTGAAGTAGCGCGACAGCTTAGCCGGATCGGCCACCGCCTCGAACACTTCCTCGACCGGCTTCGCGATGCGCCCGGCCACTCTGAACTTCAGGTCCATGGTGAGCCTCCCGTTGTTCTGGACGTTGAAGTGTTATAAATTTATAACATGAATGAGGGGGACACAAGCGATCAGGTCTTCAAGGCGCTGGCATCGGCCACGCGGCGGCGGATCCTCGACATCCTGAAGGATGCGGGGCCGGTGACCACGGGCGACATCTGCGCCCGCTTCCCGGACCTCGACCGCTGCACGGTGATGCAGCATCTGAAGGTGCTGGAGAAGGCCGATCTCGTGATCGTCCGCCGCCGCGGGCGGGAGCGCTGGAACCATCTCAATGCGCTCCCCATCAAGCATATCCACGACCGCTGGATCGGCCCCCATGCGGCCCGGGCGGTGGCATTGATCGACCGTTTGCGGGACGATCTGGAGGGGTCGAGCTGACCCCTCCTCAGGCCGCGGCGCGGCAACTTGCGCAGATCGCCGCCACATGGCGGTAATCGGTGCCGCAGCAGCCGCCGAGGATGGTGATCTGGGGCTGACGGGTGAGGAAGGCGCGGTATTCGGATGCAAGCTCCTGCGGATCGCCCGCATCGAGCTCCGTCGCCGCGTCAAGCTCCGCATGGCTGCGCCTTGATGCATTGGCGCGCAGGCCCCGCACCCGCGCCGTCCAGTCGCCCCCGTCGTCGAAGGCGGGGATGAAATGGCTCGGATGAGCGCAGTTCACCATGTAGTAGAGGGGGGCTCTGCCGGTTTCCCGGTCCACCTGCCCGATGGCGTCGGCGAGGGGCTGGCCCGTGGGAAGCCGCCCGTCAGTCTCCACCGTGAAGGAGATGGCGACGGGGATTCCGGCCGCCTTCGCGGCCTCCGCGATGCCGATCGCCTCCTCCGCATGGTTGATGGTCATGGCGGTGACGAGATCGGCGGCGGTGGCGGCGAAAATTTCGATCTGCTGGGCGTGATAGGCCGCGGCCTCGTCCGCGGTCATCGGCCGGTCGGGGCGGTAGCCGTCGCCGCGCGGGCCGACGCAGGCGCTGATGACGATGGGGAAGGCGTCGGACTCGTATTCGCCGCGCAGTTCCTCGCAAAGCTCGATGCATTCGCGGTTGACTGCGGCGAGGGCCGTGGCGCTGTAGCCCGGCCGTTCTCCCCAGTCCCGGCTCGCTCGCCAGGTGGCGCTTTCCAGAATGAAGCCCGTGCCGTGCTTTCGGGCGATCTCCAGATATGGCCGGTAATAGTCGGCAATGAGCGCCCGGCCTTCGCGGTCGCGCATGAGGTCGAAGGCGGCGAAGCAGGGAAGGTCGATGCCCTTGTGGAAGACAAGGGTGGTCTCAAGCCCGCCGTCGGTCAGGAACAGACGGCGGGCGAGCTGGGGAAGGTCCCGACGATAACGGGTCATGGCCTGTCTCCTTGTGACGGTGAGAGATGCGCGTGTCGTTCAGAAGGGCGCGTGATCCCGCAGTCGGGCGCGGCTCGATGCCGGCGGGCGGCGCCAGCGGCGGCCCGCCCATTCCCGGCGCCGCGCGCTGCGGCGGGCATAGAAGTGATTGCGTCCTTCGCTTTCTCCGAGTGCGAGCTTCAACATGATGTGCCTCCTTGGGGTTCGTTGACGGGAGGTATCATGCGCCCCTGTGCGCCCCTGCTTCCAGACGACCCATGGTCAAGCCGGGCAGGGGAGGGAGGTTGCAGGAATTTCAATCTGCTAGCCCGGTCGATACGGCATCGTAACGAACGCGCGCGCTTGCCTCTTCGCCGTCAACTGTACCGGTGGTATAGTGCAGGACATGCTCGACACCCCGATGCGCAAGGGCAGCGATACAAGGGAGCGGCTCCTGGCCGTGGCCGAGGCCGCGGTGCTGGAAAAAGGCTTCGCCGCCACCTCGATCGAGGAGCTGATCGCCGCCGTCGGCATCACCAAGAGCGGCTTCTTCTACCACTTCAAGGACAAGGGCGAGCTCGCCAAGGCCCTTCTCCAGCGCTACATCGCGCGCGAGGAGGCGATCTTCAACGAGATCTTCCGCCGCGCCGACGAACTGAACGAGGATCCGCTGCACGGCTTCCTCGTCGGTCTCAAGTTCCTCGCCGAACTGCTCGCCGATCTTCCGAACGGCCACCCGGGCTGCCTCGTCGCCTCCTTCTGCTATCAGGACCAGCTGTTCAACCGCGAGGTGCGCGAGCTGAACAAGGAAGGGATCCTCGCCTGGCGCCGCCGCTTCCGCATCCAATTCGACCGCATCGCCGAACGCTACCCGCCGCAGATCCCGGTGGATCTCGACGCCGTCGCCTACATGCTGTCGGCGCTTGTGGACGGCGGCATCATTTTGTCCAAGGTCCTCAAGGACCGCAGCGCGCTGCCCGCCCAGGTGATGCTCTACCGCGAATTCGTGCGGGCTATTTTCACGCCGGCCAAAACTTCCATTTGACAATGGCCCCCATGAGCATATTGTCGCGGGCGGGCCACACCCTCCCAACGGGGTGCGCCTATTCTGCAAGGAATAGGAGACATACATGCAGAAACCATCCGCCAAGCCGCGGTCCCCGTATTTTTCGTCGGGGCCCTGCGCGAAACGTCCCGGCTGGGACCTTTCCGCCCTCAAAGACGCCTTCCTCGGGCGTTCCCATCGTTCAAAAATCGGTAAAGACCGGCTGAAGGAAGCGATCGACCGCACCCGCGCGGTGCTCGGCGTTCCCGCCGACTACCGAATCGGCATTGTGCCGGCCTCCGATACGGGCGCCGTGGAAATGGCGCTGTGGTCCCTTCTTGGCGCGCGCGGCGTCGACATGCTGGCTTGGGAAAGCTTCGGTGAGGGTTGGGTCACCGACGTTGTCAAGCAGCTGAAGCTTCAGGACGTGCGCGTCTTCAAGGCTCCCTACGGCGAGCTTCCGGACCTCGGTCAGGTGGATTGCAACCGCGACGTGGTCTTCACCTGGAACGGCACCACCTCGGGCGTTCGCGTGCCGAACGGCGACTGGATCGCCGCCGACCGTGAAGGTCTCACCATCTGCGACGCCACCTCGGCGGCGTTCGCCATGGATCTTCCCTGGGACAAGCTGGATGTGGCCACCTACTCCTGGCAGAA
>CAZDSS010000099.1:0-8962 GCA_964508185.1 uncultured Sphingomonadales bacterium | reverse complement strand
GCACGAGCGCGATCGGGTTCCTCATGGAGCTCGAGGGCGTCGCCGGATCGCTCACCTGGGCGACGCGCCGCCCGATCGAGTTCCTCAAGGACCAGGAGCTGAACATCGAGGGCGGGATGCGCGCCGTGAGCCTTCAGGACAAAGCCATGGTGGGGAATGATGGGCCGTCGCCGGCGGCGGCGACGCGGCTTCGCGTCGGGCTCGCGCAGATGACCTCCACCAGCGACATGGCGGCCAATATCGCCGCGGCGGAGGCCATGATCCGCGAGGCCCACGCGCAAGGCGCACAATGGGTGCTGACCCCCGAGGCGACGTCCCTTCTCGCCTACGACCGGGACTATCTGCGCCGCACCGTCCGTCCCGAGGACGCCGACAGGGCGCTCGCCCGCTTCCGGGAGATCGCGTCCGAGCTCGGCATCTGGCTTCTGATCGGCTCCCTGCCCCTGTCCGACGGGGACAAGATCGCCAACCGCTGCTTCATGATCGCGCCCAACGGCAGGATCGCCGCGCGCTATGACAAGCTCCATCTGTTCGACGTGGATCTCGGCGAAGGCCGGGTCTATCGGGAATCCGCCGCCTATACGGCGGGTAGCACAGGCGAGCTCGTGGAGACCCCCTGGGGCCTCGTCGGCCTCAGCATCTGCTACGACCTGCGCTTTCCCCATCTCTACCGTCGCTACGCCCAGGCGGGGGCGCGGTTCCTCACCGTGCCGTCGGCCTTCACGCCCTGGACCGGGGAGGCCCACTGGCATGTGCTCCTGCGGGCGCGGGCGATCGAGACCGGCTGCTTCGTCCTCGCGCCTGCGCAGGTGGGCGAGCATGGCGGCGGTCGGGCTACCTTCGGCCACAGTCTCGTGGTAGATCCATGGGGCCGGATCCTCGGCGACGGGGGCGACGCCCCGGGTCTCCTCGTGGTCGATCTCGATCTCGACGAGGTCGAGACGGCGCGACGCAAGATCCCGTCGCTCCGGCATGATGTGGCTTTTGAGATAAGGCGAAATGATCCTGTATGACCTGAGATGCGGCAGCGGCCACCAGTTCGAGGCCTGGTTCCGCAACAGCCAGACCTACGAGGAGCAGCGCGAGGCCGGAGCGATCACCTGCCCGGTATGCGGCGACGGCGACGTGACCAAGGCGCCCATGGCCCCCAATATCGCGACCCGCTCCTTGCGGGACTCCGACCGCTCGCCCGCAGAGATCACCGGCCCCAACGGGGACGTCGGGACGCAAACTCAGGCCATGCCGCCCTCAAGCGGCGCCATGCCGGAGATCTATCGCAAGCTTCTCCAGGAAGCGGCGCACAAGATCCGCGCCCATGTGGAAGAGAATTTCGACTATGTGGGCCGAAGCTTCCCCGAGGAAGCGCGCAAGATCCATTACGGCGAGGCCGAGCCGCGCCCCATCTATGGCGAGGCGACCGCCCAGGAATCCCGCGCCCTGCGCGAGGAAGGGGTGGAAGTGATGCCCCTCCCCTTCATGACCAAGCACGACGCCTGACGGCCGGTCGCGACGAGCCGCTCAGTGCGCGGATCTCGCCGCGACCGGCAGGGCCACCGCGAAATAATTGACGTCGAGATCCCGGTCGCTCAGCGACCAGCCGCCGTCCACGGGGTTGTAGGTCACGCCCTTGAGGCCGCAGAGCTCGAACCCGGCGGCGCGCAAATGCCGCGCCAGTTCCGACGGGCGCAGGAACTTGCGCCATTCATGGGTGCCGCGCGGCACCCAGCGCAGGACATATTCCGCGGCGACGATCCCGAGGAGGAAGGATTTCTTCGTCCGGTTCAGGGTGGACAGCACCATGATCCCGCCCGGCCGCAGCATGCGGCGGCAGCTTGCGAGGAAGCTCGCCGGATCCGCCGTATGCTCGATGATCTCGAGGGCGAGGATGACGTCGAAGGTCGCGCCTTCCTCCGCAAGGGCTTCCGCCGAGGCGGCGCGGTAGGTGATCTGCAGATCCTGTCCGGCCGCATGGGCGGACGCGATGGCGATGTTGCGGTCCGAGGCATCGACTCCCGTGACGCGGGCGCCGAGCCGCGCCATCGGCTCCGACACCAGGCCGCCGCCGCAGCCGATGTCAAGGACGTCGAGATCCTTGAACGGCCGCACGTCCGCGGGATCGCGCTCGAAATGCGCGCCGATCACGTCGCGAAGATAGGCAAGGCGCGCAGGATTGAGCCGGTGCAGCGGGCGGAACGGCCCTTCGGGATTCCACCATTCCTCGGCGATCGCGGAAAAGCGGGCCACGTCCTCGGCATCGACCGATGCGGCCGATGCGTGAACGCCCGCGCCGCCCGCGGCGCGTGATGTCGCCGAACTGTTGTCCATCATGATCTCCCTGAGGGGCGAGATTGGATCGCCCAATCCCTCAAGCATAGCGTCGGGCGGCGCGCCGCATCAAGCGCCTACCCCATACGAGCCCTTGCATGGCGCCAAGCGACGCCTTATGAATACGCCCGATCCAGAGCCGCGCGCCCTCTTCGCGGGTCCGTGCGCGCGCATCGGCGATCGGTGGTTGCAGCGGCCCGCAGGCGGTGTCAGGTGTAAAGGGGATAATGAATGGCGCGCATCGTCAAGAAGTTCGGCGGCACCTCGGTGGCGAATATCGAGCGTATCCGCAATGTGGCCCGTCGCGTCAAGGCAGCGGTCGATGAAGGCCATCAGGTAACCGTGGTGGTGTCCGCCATGGCCGGCACCACCGACCAGCTCGTGGGCTTCACGCGGGAGGCCGCGCCCTTCCACGACGCCCGGGAATACGACACGGTGGTCGCCGCCGGCGAACAGATCACGGCCGGCCTCCTTGCGATCACCCTGCAGGACATGGGCGTGCCCGCCCGCTCCTGGCTCGGCTGGCAGATCCCGATCCGCACCAACGGGGTCCATGGCAGCGCCCGGATCGAAAGCATCGACACGACGGAGATCGAGAAACGTCTTGAACAGGGCCAGGTGGCGGTGGTCGCAGGCTTCCAGGGCCTCGGTCCGGACAATCGCATCACGACGCTCGGCCGCGGCGGGTCGGATACCTCGGCCGTCGCGCTGGCCGCCGCCCTCAAGGCCGATCGCTGCGACATCTATACGGACGTGGACGGCGTTTACACCACCGACCCCCGTATCGTCCCGGCGGCGCGCAAGCTCGACAAGGTCACCTATGAAGAGATGCTGGAAATGGCGTCCCTCGGCGCCAAGGTCCTGCAGACCCGTTCGGTGGAAATGGCCATGAACCACCGGGTCCGCGTTCAGGTCCTGTCCAGCCTCGAGAACAAGCCCGGCACATTGGTCGTAGATGAGGATGAAATCGTGGAGCAGCAGATCGTCAGCGGGATCGCCTATTCCCGCAATGAAGCCAAGGTGACGCTCGTCGGCGTGGCGGACAAGCCGGGGATCGCCGGCGACATCTTCACGCCGCTGGCGGAAGCCAACATCAATGTGGACATGATCGTGCAGAACGTCTCCGCCGACGGCCTGCGCACCGACCTCACCTTCACGGTGCCGGTCAATGATCTCGACCGCGCGGTGAAGGTGATCGAGGAAAATCGCGAACGCTTCCCGTTCGAACGGGTGGCCACCGACAAGAACGTGGTCAAGGTCTCGGTGATCGGCGTCGGCATGCGCAGCCATGCGGGCGTTGCCGCCACCATGTTCCAGGCCCTCGCCAACAACGGCATCAACATCCTCGTGATCTCCACCTCCGAGATCAAGATCAGCGTCCTCATCGACGCCAAGTACACCGAACTGGCCGTGCGCGCCCTGCACACCGCCTACGGACTGGACGCCGCCTGATGACGGCGCGGGCGAACGGCGCTCCGGCGGACGGGCGGACCGCTGATCCGGCGGCCCTCGACGGGCGGCCGGGTCTCGCCAAGCTCGACGCCCTGTGGGCGCGCGGGCGGGAGTTCTTTGGCACCCGCTATGCCATCCTCGGCGGCGCCATGACCTGGGTCTCCGAACGCAACCTGGTGTCAGCGATCTCCAACGCGGGCGGCTTCGGCGTCATCGCCTGCGGCAGCATGCAGCCCCACATGCTGGAGGAGGAGATCAAGGCGACCCGGGCGCTCACCGACAAGCCGTTCGGCGTCAATCTCATCACCATGCATCCCCAGCTCGACGAGCTGATTGCGGTCTGCGGCCGCCAGGGCGTCGGGCATGTGGTGCTGGCGGGCGGCTTGCCGCCCGGGGACGCCATCCAGAAGATCAAGGATTTCGGCGGCAAGGTGATCTGCTTCGCGCCCGCGCTCGTGGTCGCGAAGAAGCTCGTGCGCTCGGGCGTGGACGCCATCGTCATCGAGGGCTCGGAGGCGGGCGGCCATATCGGGCCGGTGTCGCTCACCGTGCTGGCCCAGGAGATCCTGCCGCACATCACCGAAGTGCCGGTCTTCGTCGCCGGCGGCATTGGCCGCGGCGAGGCGATCGCCACCTATCTCCGCATGGGCGCCGCGGGCTGCCAGCTCGGCACCCGCTTCGTCTGCGCGACCGAATGCATCGCGCATCCCAATTTCAAGAAGGCCTTCCTCCGCGCGCCCGCGCGCGAGGCGGTGCCCTCCGTCCAGATCGATCCGCGCTTCCCCGTGATCCCGGTGCGCGCCATTCGCAATGCCGCGACCGAGCGATTCATGGAGTTCCAGCGCGAGGTGATCGCGCGCTTCCAGGCCGGGGAGATCGACCAGGAGGCGGCGCAGCTCGAGATCGAGCACTTCTGGGCCGGCGCGTTGCGGCGGGCCGTGATTGACGGCAATATAGATGAAGGCTCCCTGATGGCTGGCCAGAGTGTCGGCATGGTCACGAAAGAGCAGCCAACGGCGGAGATCATCGCGGAACTGATTGCACAGGCGGTTGAATTCCTGGAGCGTGACTGAAGTGAACCATCGCGTCGTGGTCCCACATCCGTCGCGCGGCGGGTGATTCCGGCGAGGAGGGAGGAGGACGAGCAAATTGAATGCCACCATCGGCGGCCCGCGCGTCCTTCTGCGGCGACTGCGCGAGATCATGGCAAGCGCGGAGCCCGCAAAGAACCGTCTCAATCAGGTCGTGCGCCTGATCGCCTCCAACATGGTGGCGGAGGTCTGCTCCATCTATCTCGTACGCGGCGGCGAAGTCCTTGAACTCTTCGCCACCGAGGGTCTCAAACAGTCTGCGGTCCACGTGACCCGGCTGCGCATGGGCGAGGGTCTCGTGGGCGAGATCGCGGCGAGCGCCATGCCGCTCAATCTGCCCGACGCGCAATCCCATCCCAAATTCGTCTACAAGCCGGAAACGGGCGAGGAGATCTACCAGTCGCTTCTCGGCGTGCCGATCCTGAAAGGCGGCCGCGTCGTCGGCGTGCTGGTGGTCCAGAACCGCACCCAGCGTCACTATGCGGAGGAAGAGGCCGAGGCGCTGCAGACGGTCGCCATGGTGATCGCCGAGCTCGTGGGCTCGGGCGAGCTCGTGCGTCCCGACGAGGTCGCGACCGCGACCCTCGAGCGGGCGGCGACCCCGAGCTTCGAGGTGCTGCCCCTTGCCGAAGGTCTCGCCATCGGCCGCGCCGTCCTGCACGAGCCCATCGTCGAGATCGTCAATCACGTCGCCCAGGACGTGGACTACGAGAAGGAGCGCCTGCGGCGGGGCTTCGAGGCCCTGCACCAGCAGATCGACGATCTCATGGCCGCCGAGGACATGAAGAGCGGCGATACCTGGGAGATCCTCGGCGTCTACAAGATGTTCGCGTCCGACGAAGGCTGGCGGAACCGCATCTTCGAGGCGGTGGACAGCGGCCTCACCGCCGAGGCCGCGGTGGAGCGCGTGCAGGTCGAAAACCGCGCCAAGCTCGCCCGCATCCAGGACGCCTATCTGCGCGAGCGGATGAACGATCTCGACGATCTCGCCAATCGCCTGATCCGCCATCTCGTCGGCAAGCCCGCGACCGCCGCGAGCGAGAACCTGCCGGACGACGCCATCGTGCTCGCCCGCACCATGGGACCCGCGGAGCTCCTCGAATACGACCGCAGCAAGCTTCGCGCCGTTGTGCTGCAGGACGGATCCCACACGGCCCATGTGACCATCGTCGCCCGCGCCCTCGGCATCCCGCTCGTGGGCCATGCGGGCGACATCATCGAGCGCATCGATCCGGGTGAGCTCATGGTGGTGGATGCGGAAAGCGGCTGGATCCACCTGTCGCCGACGCCCGAGATCATCCAGTCCTTCCAGGAGACGCTCACCGCCCGCAGCGCCCGCGCCGCGGCCTATGCGGCGCTCCGGGACGCCGAGGCGGTGACGCTGGACGGCACGCGCATCAATCTCATGATGAATGCAGGTCTCGCCCTCGATCTTCCCCATCTCGACAATACGGGGGCGGAGGGCATCGGGCTCTACCGCACCGAATTCCAGTTCCTGGTCAGCGCCCAGATGCCGCGGCTCGAGGTCCAGATCGAAAGCTACCGGCAGGTGCTGGACGCGGCGGGCGACCGCCCCGTGGTGTTCCGGACGCTTGACATCGGCGGCGACAAGCTCGTCGCCTTCATGGCCCATGATCATGAGGAAAACCCGGCCATGGGCTGGCGCGCCGTGCGCGTCGCTCTCGACCGGCCGGCGCTTCTCCGCTACCAGCTCCGCGCCCTGCTGGAAGCGGCGGCGGGCCGGGTGCTCAACGTCATGTTCCCGATGGTGTCCGAACTGTGGGAATTCCGCGCCGCCCGCGCCATCGCCGAAAAGGAGGTCGAGCGGCGCCGGCGTCTCGGCCGCGCCATGCCACGGGAGGTGCGATTCGGCAGCATGGTGGAAGTGCCGTCCATCGTGCGGCAGATCGACCATCTCGCCAGGGAGGCCGATTTCCTGTCCATCGGCAGCAACGACCTCCTCCAGTTCTATTTCGCCGCCGACCGCAACAATCCGCGTCTCGCCGGGCGCTACGACATGCTGTCGCCCGCGGCGCTCCTCCTCATCAAGGACGTGGTGGACGCCGCCCAACGCAACAGCATTCCGGTGACGCTGTGCGGCGAGCTCGGCGGAAAAACCCTTGAGGCCATGGCCTTGATCGGTCTCGGCCTGCGGCGGCTGTCGGTCTCGCCGGCTGCCGTCGGGCCCGTCAAGATGATGATCCGCAGCCTCAATCTGTCGTCGCTCAGCGGCTACATGGATGATCTTCTGAAATTGGGAGATCGCAGCTTGCGGGGACGTCTTCTCGACTTCGCGCGCGATCATCAAGTGGCACTTTGATCTTCGCCCATAAGACATGGGACGAATTGATTATTGACTCACAGCGTTAATATCCTGTTGACTAAATTCAGCCAATTATACAGGTCTGGCCTGAGGGCATCCTCGACGCATTGATCATTCTAGGGGGGCGTCGTTCTGCCTGTCTTTCGAGTAAAGGCTGTCCGGCTCACGGGGGGACGGACGGGCTTTCACCCTTTGGACGATGCTTCAGGTCGTCGGCCGCGACAACGAGCGGGCGAGGAAACGCGGCTACCGCTATCGAGGAATGAGCGATCATGACTCAGAACAGATCGTTACGCGAGAACGACCGCATGTCTCCCTCCGGCCGGCGCCGCAGGAAGGCGGCGGAACGCGCGGACGTCATCCCCCTCATCAGGACGGAGGCGGACCGCGCGTCCGGTGACGCGCCGAAAACGACCGCGCCGGAGCCCGAGACCGTCGGCGGAATCTTGCGCGCAGCAAGGCTCGCCCAGGGCGGGAAGCCCATCGCCGACATCGCCCATGACCTGCGCATTCGCCCCCATCTCCTGGAAGCTCTCGAAGCCGACGATTACGACAAGCTGCCGGGCCTCATCTATGCGGCGGGCTTTCTTCGCGCCTATGCCCAGTATCTCGGGCTCGACGGCGCGAGCCTCGTCGAGCGGCTCAAGGAATCCGGCTGCGCCCAGTCGCTGGAGGCGCAGCTCCTCTTTCCCCAGCCCTTGCAGGATCCGCGCATACCGCGCCGCCCGCTGGTGATCCTTGCCTGCGTCATGGCGCTCGGCGTCTATGGCGCGTGGTACGGCCTGATGCGCGAGAATGATAGCAAGCTCGAGGGGATCGCGGCGCCTGGCCCCGAATTCGCGGAAGTCCTGAAGACGGAGGCCACCCCGCCCGCGGAAAAGGAGGTGGCCGCGGTGGCGCCGGAAGGCGTGGAACTCGCGCCCGAAGTTGCGGTGGCGGAAACGGCGGAAGAAGAAATTGCGGCACCGGCCGAGGCGGCGGAACCTGAGGCCGATGCCGTGCAAACGACGGAATCCGCGGCCGCGCCTGCTGCGGACCCTGTGGACGACGGGGCCGGGGAGGTCATCCTGCGCGCGAGCGCCCCCGCCTGGGTCCGCATCGAAGGGCCGGATTCCCGCATCGTGGTCGACCGGATTTTGCAGCCGGGCGAAGAGCTTCATGCCCCCGCGAACCAGGGCCTCGTCATGCAGACGGGCAATGCCGGGGCGCTGCAGATCATCATCGGCGGCAAGACCATCGGCCCCCTCGGCCCCATCGGCGGGGTGCGCCGCCATGTGGCCCTGGATCAGAGCCTGATTTCCGCGAACTGATCCGGCACGCCGGCTGTCGCGGCCGGGCGGACGGGGCGCGGCCTGCTTCAGGCGCATTCCCCTTGCGCCGCGCCGGTCTTTTGCGCATTTTAGGGGCGATTTTCACGGGGCCCGCCTGCGGAATGCGGGCGCGGCCGCCGCTTTCTGGCCACGCCTTTTCGAGTTGAAGCTCCCATGAGCATCCGTCCCTATCGCGAGATCGTTCGCCGCAAGAGCCGCCAGATCATGGTGGGCAATGTGCCGGTGGGCGGCGATGCGCCCATCACCGTCCAGTCAATGACCAATACCCTGACCACCGACGTGGCGGGCACGATCGCGCAGATCCGCGCCCTCGAGGACGCGGGGGCGGATATCGTCCGCGTCTCCTGCCCCGACGAGGAATCGACGGCGGCGCTCAGGGAGATCATCCGCGCCGTGAAGGTGCCGATCGTCGCCGACATCCATTTCCATTACCGCCGCGC
>CAZDSS010000098.1:0-9171 GCA_964508185.1 uncultured Sphingomonadales bacterium | reverse complement strand
GTCAACGCGGATGTTGTATTGGCTTTCGCCGTCGGCTGAATTCCCGCGCCGGCGCAGCAGTTCTGCAACGGATGGGCGGTCCTGCAGAACCGCCGTTCTGCGACACGACGAGCCGGAGCGAAAGATCCCTCACTGTTATAACAATTCTAAAGTTCTCCCGAAGCGGCGGGCGCTTCATGGTTCTGCGGCAAGTGGGGCCGGTGGCATGTCCCACCGGCCCGCCTCGCCAACGCTTGCCGACCACCGGGGGTCAGAACCCGGCGTACAGCCCCTCGTCGATCAGCAAGGTTGCTCCGTGAACCGCCTTGATTTCCCCGTTGATGAGGAAATGGATGGCGGCCGCGATTTCCTCCGGCGGCGAATAGACTCGGCCGCTCGGGGTCGCCGCCGCCTTGGCGGCGAGGATCTGGGCCGCGTTCTCGCCCAGGCGATCCTTCTCGTTGAGCGGCGTCGCCGTATTGCCTGGCGCAACCGCGTTGATTTGAATACCGTGGGGCGCGAGCTTGCCGACGAGCGACTTGCAGAGCATGACGATCGCGGCCTTGGTGGCGGCATAAAGGGGGTAAGCGGACGACCCCCGGATGCCCGCGACCGATGCGATGAGCACGATGCGCCCGCCGCCGCGCTGCTTCATGCCCGGGGTCACCGCATCGACCGCGAAATAGGCGCCCTTCAGATTGATGTCCGCCATGCGGTCGAAATCCGCCTCGGTCGTGGCGCCGATTTCCGTCGGGTAATAGACCCCGGCGGAATAGACCATCATGTGCGGACCGCCGAGATCCTGCTCCACGGTGGCGACAAGCTTGCGGATCTCGTCCACCTTGGTGACGTCCGCAGTGTAGGCCTTGGCTCTGCCGCCCGCGGCAGCAATCTCGTCAACTACCGCCTGGGCCTTGGCAAGATTGCCGCTGGCGACCACCGCCACCGTCGCCCCTTCGCTTGCAAGCCTGAGGGCGGTCGCGCGGCCTATTCCGGAACTCCCCCCGAAAATCAGCGCCGTCTGGTTGGTCAGTTTCATGCTGTCATCCTTTGTTCCCGGAGGCGGCGCGTCGCTTCGCGATCGAGCCGCCCTTCCGCATCCACAACCACGCCATAGATCTCCTGCGCCCGGGCGGCCGTGAGGCGGCCGTCGCGCAAGTCGGCGAGCACCTTCTCCACCGGCCGCTCCTCCGGCCTGCCGAAGCCGCCGCCGCCCGTGCCGATGGACAGCACGGTCTCACCCGGATCGAGCGTGAGGCGGCCGTAGGGCGGCAGGGGCTTGAGCTTGCCGTCGCGTCCGCGCTTGAACTGACGCGCCGGGCCGCCGGCGCCGCCGCCGGCCGCACCCTGGGCGCAATTGACGGTGCCGTCGCTCACATAGGCGATCGTCACCGGCGCGCCCACGGGGCCGAGCTCCACCTCGAGGCTGGGCGCGCCGCAATGGCGGCCGGGCCCCTCGGAATTGGGCAGCAGGCGGCGGCTCAATACGCGCAAGGGATGATGCATCTCGTTCATCTCGATGCTGTCCACGAAGGACATGCCCGCATTGCCCGCATGGGAATAGGTAAGCCAGGCATCCGCATGGGCGGACGCCGCGCCGCCCGTGCTGCCGAGGAACATCTGGTTGATGAAGGGCCGCCCGTTGCGCGGATCGACGCCCGAAACCACCCCCTTGTGCGGCGGATTGACGGCGCCAACCTCAGCAAGCCCGCGCTCCGGCACGAGCTCGCTCACCGCAAGCTGCACCGCCGCCACGATGCGGTCGGCGAGATTGGTGGTGGAGACCGAAAAGGACGCGGGATGCTTCGCGCCGCCGATGGCGCTTCCCTCGCGGATCAGGATCTCGACCCGGCCGATGCTGCCCGCGTTCTTGACGACGTTGGGCGCAAGGGTGTTGAAGATCCCGATCAGCGCCGCCGTCCGCGTGCAGGCCTCGGACACGTTGAGGCCGCAGGGCAGCGCATCGGGATTGTTGCGAAGATCGACGACGACCTTGCCTTCCACCGGATCGATGCGCACGGTGGCCGACACCCTGACGCCGCTCGAAGGCGTTCCCGGCATGGGGTCATGGGTGCTGCTGGCGGTCGCCTCCCCGGCGGGAAGGCCCGAAAGCGCCTCGCGCATCTGCTGGTCACCATAGGCGACAAGGGCATCGACGAAGTCTTCGAGCATGTCCCAGCCCGCTTCCTGCCCAAGGGCGAGAAGCTCGTTCTCGCCGCAGCGGGCGGCGCCGATCATGGCCAGGAAGTCGCCGTACCACTGGTCGGGCACGCGGATGCGCGCCCGGCACATGCGCACGATGTCGTCGATGGTCTCGTAATTGCTCTGGACCTTGACCGCCGGGAAGATGAGCGCCCCCTCCTCATAGACATCGCGCGCCTCGGCGAAATAGGTGGTGGCGATGCTGTTGCCGATGTCCGCCTGATGGGCCTTCACCAGGACCGTGAAGCGGTGGATGCCCTGGTCGTCGCTCACCGGCACCAGGATCGAATGATCGGCGGCATGGGAGCAGCCGTGATAGGGGCAGTTATGCAGGAAGGCGTCGCCGCGCTTGAGGTTCGGATGATAGCGCAGCATGGTTTCCGCCATCAGATCCGGCCCGCTCAGCACATGGATCGGCAGGCTGTCAGCGGCGCTCAGCAGCTTGCAGTCGGCAGAAAGGATCGCGCAGGACAAATCCTTGGCGCGATTCAATACGCCCGACCGGCCCGCCCGCATGAGCGCGCTCGCCATCTTGCGGGAGATGCCGTCAAGACGGCTGCGCAGCACCGCGATGCGTGCGCCCGACAGGGTTTTCTCGCTTGTGGTCTGTGTCATAGCTCGATCACCAGGCTGCCGTCCGTGGACCGATAGAAGCGCGCATGGTCGATGGCGACGGACGTGAAATGGGATTCGACATTCGCCGGGCCTTCATGGATCTCGTTGGCGTTCATTGCCGCCCAGCGATGGACCTTGCCTTCAACCGCCGTGCCGTCAGGCAGGATCATGGGGCGCGTCGAGACGTCGCGCACCGCGCCGAGGTCGGCAAGGCCGCGCGCCCCGGCGCTTTCCATGCGGCAGGAGACGGAAACGCGCCAGCTCACGATCTCGACGGCGCTTGCGGGATCGCAGAAGCCGAAGAGCCGCTGGTGCTCCGCATCGAAGGCTGCGCGGAAGGCGGCGATGTCCGCCTCGTCCACGAAGCGGCGCACGGGAAGCTCCACCTCGATTTCCCAGGCCTGGTCGGCATAGCGGGCTTCCACCGTGCGCACGAAGGTGGCGCCCGCGACGGCTGCGCCCTGCGTCTTGACGAAGGCGTCGCATTCGCTCTCGAGCCCATCAAGCACCGCGTTGGCGCCCGTGCGATCGAAGGCCGCGGTGGACATGCGCCGGGTGGCGCGGCGCTCGGTTACGAGATCGGAGATGAGCTCGCCCGCAGCGCTCAAGGTGGAGCCCACTTCGGGCACGATCACCCGCTTGCAGCCAAGGCGCCGGCCGATGAAGACGAGGTTCATGCCCGCAGCGCCCCCGCCGCCCACCAGGGCCGCTTCCGCAGGGTCGATCCCCTGCTCCACGGTGATCTGCAGGATGGCCTGGGTCATGGTCTCGGTCACGAGCTCGATCACCGCGGCGGCCGCTTGCGTCGCGGAGAAGCCGAGGGGCTTCGCGATCCGTTCCATGGCCCGCTCGGCCGCCGCCACGTCGAGGGGCATGGTGCCGCCAAGGAAGAATTCGGGATCGAGATAGCCGAGAAGAAGGGCGGCGTCCGTCACCGTGGGCTCCGTACCGCCGCGGCCGTAGCAGGCGGGGCCGGGCCTCGCTCCCGCGCTTTCCGGGCCCACATGGAGGACGCCGAAACTGTCCACCCGGGCGATGCTGCCGCCGCCCGCCCCGACGCTCCGCACATCCACCGACGGAAAGCCCGTGATATGGCCGAGGATGGGCCGCCCGATCCACAGCTCGCGGGTGAGCGGAATGCGCCCGTCGCGCACCACGCTGACATCGAAGGTGGTGCCGCCCGTATCCGCCACGATCAGGTCCTGGTGCCCGAGGGCCCCGGCGAAATGGCGCCCGGCGACGGGCGCCATGGACGGGCCGGAATTGAGCACATGGATCGGCGCACGGGCCAGGTCGGCGGCGTCCATCACCCCGCCCTGCGAGGTCACCATGAGGACGCGGCCCTTGAACCCGGCATTGCGCAGCCGCGTGTTGAGCGATCCGAGATAGCGCCCCATGAGCGGCTTCAGGGACGCGTCGATGCTGCTCGAGGACGCGCGGCGGTATTCCCGCGGCACAGGGTTCAATTCGTGCGACAGGGTATAGGGCACGCCCGGCAGCCGCTCCGCGATCAGTTCGCCGACGCGGCGCTCGTGGGCCGGATTGACGATGGACCACAGCAGGCAGACGGCGATCGCCTCCACCCCCTCGGCCTTGAGGCCATCGAGAATGTCGCACACCGCCTTCTCGTCGAGCGGCGCGAATTGGGAGCCGTCGGAATCGATGCGCCCCGGAACCTCGAACACCATGTGGCGCGGGATATAAGGCGCGGGAAAAGGCGTCGCGAAATCGAAGGCGTCGGGGCGGCCGCCTTCGCGCAGGGTCAGGATGTCCGGATGGCCCGTGGTGGTGAGCAGGGCGGTCTTCGCCGTCTTCCCTGTCAGGACCGCGTTGATGGCGTGGGTCGTCGCATGGATGAAGGTATGGCCGCGGGACAGCAGACGCTCAAGCGTCATGCCATGATCCGCCGCGGCAAGCTCCAGCGCATCGAGCACGCCTGCGACCGGATCCTCGGCGACGGTCGGCGCCTTGTAGGCGCGCCACAGGCCGTCGTCCCCCTCGACGACGAGGTCCGTGAAGGTCCCGCCGGTGTCAGTGGCGAAGCGCACCTTACGCTCCTTTCCCGTTCTTGAGGCCGAGGATCTCGCGCGCTTCCGCGGGCGTCGCAAGCTCACCGCCGAGATCGCGAACGACCTTCGCCGCCTGCTCCACGAGCGCGGCGTTGCCGGGTGCGAGGACGCCCTTCGCAAGATAGAGATTGTCCTCAAGACCCACGCGCACATGGCCGCCGAGCAGCACGGACTGCGCCACCATGGGCAGGGAAGATGCGGAGATGCCAAAGGCGCTCCAGTGACATCCGTCGGGCAGGAAGGACAGCATGGCCATCAGCGCCTGGGAGGTCGCCGGCGCGCCGCCCGGAACGCCGAGGCAGATCTGGAAGAAGGGCGTGCCCTGGATCGCGCCGTTGGCGATCATCCGCCGGGCGAGGTCGATATGGCCCACATCGAACACCTCGAGCTCGGGCAGGGTGCCCACGGCCTGGACCTTGAGCGCCATTTCCGTCACATGCTCGGGCGTGTTGATGACCACGTGGCGGCCGAAATTCATGCTGCCGATATCGAGGCTGCAGATTTCGGGGCGAAGCTCCACCACATGCTGCACACGCACGTCCGGCGTCGTGAGGTTGGAGCCGGGCGCGGGCTTCAGCGGCTCTTCCGGGCTCGGGATGAAGCGCGCCCCCGCCACCGTGGTGAGATTGATGACGAGATCCACGTCGCTCGCCCGGATGCGCTCCACCACCTCGCGGTAATAGGCAAGCTCCATGCTCGGCGCGCCGGTCTCGGGATCGCGCACATGGATGTGGCAGACGGCGGCGCCCGCGCGCGCGGCGGCGAGGCATTCGTCGGCGATCTGCTGCGGCGTCACCGGCACATGGGTCATGCGATCCGTATAGGCGCCTGCCCCGGTCACCGCGCAGGTCAATATGGTCTTCTTCATCTCAACCTTCCCATTCCACATTGCCGCAGACGCTGATGATCTGGCCGCTCACATGCCGCGCCCCGTCGGACGCGAGAAAGACGGCCATGTCGCCGATCTCCTCCGGCAAGATGCGGCTGCGCATGGAGATAAATTCCAGGCGGCGCTTCAGCGCCTCTTCGTAAGTGATGCCTTCCCGCTCCGCCCGCGCGCGCAGCAAAGCGCGGCCGCGCTCGTTCTCGATGGAGCCAGGGCGGATGGCGTTGCAGCGGATGTTGAAGGGACCGAGCTCCCGCGCGAGATTGCGCGTCAGCGCCTCGAGCGCCGCCTTGGACGCCACATAGGGGCTGCGCCGCGGCAGACCGGTCGCAACGCTCGTCGTCGAAATATTGATGATGACGCCCGAGCCTTGCGCCTTCATGAGCGGCACGAAGGCCCGCGTCACGTAGAATGCGCCGGTGACGTTGACGCGGAGCACACTGTCCCACTGCTCGTCGCTCAGATCCTCGATGAAGGCGTTGGCGCCGCCGATCCCTGCGTTGTTGACAAGAACGTCGATCCCGCCGAGCGCCGCCTTCGCCTGCTCCGCAAGCCGGGCCACGTCCTCGGACGAGCCCACATCCACGCAGGATCCCGTCACCTCCAGTTCGCCGCAAACCGCGGCGAGAGCCCCGCTATCCACATCCGCCACATGAACCCGATGCCCCGCATCAAGGAATCGCCGCACGATCGCAAGTCCGATTCCCGAAGCCCCTGCCGTTACCAGTACGCGTTGCAACTCCGCCCCCTTCGTTGGTTAGTGATATCTGATATAACACTTTTGGAGTTTATGCAACGGGGCTTGTGCGCGCTGCATCACTTTTTCGGAGAAAGAGGGATCAGCCTTCGGCGGCGGCGGCTTTCCTGCGCCGGCGCTTCTGGGCGGCCTTGGCGGCCGCCTCCTGCTCGGCGGATTCGATCGCCTGGCGCAGCGCGAGTTCGCCGTCCCTCAGATCCGCCTCGATGGCGGCGCGCACGGCCGCGGGATCGCCACTGCGCAGGGCCGCGACCACCTTGAGATGGTGCGACACGCCGGTCCGCGTCTTGTTGTAGGTGGGATAGAGCAAATTCATGGTGGGGCCGAGCTTGATCCAGAGCTGCTGGATCGCTTCGACCAGCAGCGGATTGCCGCAGGCGGAATAGATGCCGAAGTGGAATTTCTCGTTCTCTACCAGCACGCGGCTGTAGTCCTGGCGGTCCATGGCGGCAATCAGGGCGAGCTGGACCTGCTCCAGATGATCCACGTCGGCGCGCGTGAAGTTGCGCGCGCCCTCCTCGGCCGCAAGCCCCTCGAGCGCGATGCGCAGGGCGTAGATGTGGCGCAGGCGCTGCGCGTCGAGCCGCGGCACGAACACGTTGCGGTTGACGTCGCATTCAAGGACGCGCTCGAACAGAAGACGGCTGATGGCGTCGCGCACGGGTGTTGCGCTCACCCCCAGAATCGCCGCGATCTTGCGGATCGTCAGCTTCTGCCCGGGAAAGAAGCTGCCTGTGGTCAGCGCCGCGCGCAGCTGTTCATAGGCCCGATCGGCCAGGGTGTCATACCGCTTCACCGGCTCAAGACCGGCGATCGGCGCGCGCTGGGGGGATGACGCCATCAGTTCATGTCTCCACAGACAATCTGAAATTCATAAAGCATGTTCGCGAAATGATGCAAGGTCGCAGGGCCAACCATTCCGATTGACACTTCTGATACATCATGTACCACTAAATGACCAGCCCGGCCACCCGGGCGCCCCGGCGCCCGCGTCAGAAGCCGCAATCAGCATGATGGCCGGCATCAATTCATGCGCGAGGGGAGCGTTCCATGAAGGACCTGTCGATCACCGATTCCCGCAAGCTGCCGGGGCACGGCGAAGCCGTGCAGGCCATCGCCGCGGGACGGCGGCTTCTCGGGATTCCCGTCGCCTGGTGGGTGGCGATCGGCTGCATGTTCGGGCTCGCCCTCGGCTTCAGCGCGGTGCTGTCCACCGTGTTCGGCCAGTTCGTGCCGGCATTGTCGGCGGAATTCGGCTGGACGCGGGCGGAGACGACCCTCGCCATGTCCTTCGCCAACATTCCCCTCCTCGTCATGGCGCCGGCCTTCGGCTTCATCGTCGACAGGATCGGCGCCTGGCGGGCGCTGTTCTTCTCCCAGGTTGCGGTGCCGCTCATCGTCCTGTCCCTTGCAACCCTCGATGGCAGCCTGACCCAGCTTTATGCCTCATTCTTCCTGCTGACGGTCCTCGGCGCCGGCACGCTGCCCGCCGCCTATACGCGTGTGATCCTCACCTGGTTCGACCGGCGGCGCGGCGTCGGCTTCGGCATGGCGCTGTCGGGCGTTGGTCTAGCGGCGCTGGTCCTGCCGCCGGTGATCCAGATCGCGATCGTGGAACTCGGCTGGCGCGTGGCGCTCGTGCTCGTGGGACTGTTCTTCCTCGCCGCCGGAATGCTCAATGCGCTGACGCTTTTGCGCCTCACTCCCCGCTCCCCGGCGGAGATCGACGGCGGCAATGCGGGCGAGGACGGCGAGGAAGCGGTCGACCACAGCAGCATCGACGACAAGAGCGGCATCCACTGGCGGCAGGCGCTTCGCGGCGCGCGCTACTGGGTGATGGCCTTGGCCCATATCCCGCTTGGCATCGCGTCCATGGGCTTCATGGTGAACGTTCCGGCGATCCTCATCGACCGCAGCTTCTCGGTGGGTCTTGCCGCCGCCATGACCTCGACGCTCGGCGCGGCGCTCATTCTCTCCCGCCTGGTTGCGGGCTGGTTCCTCGACCATGCGCCGACCCGGCTCGTGATGGCCGTCGTCTTCACCATGCCGGCGATCGGCTTCTTCGTTCTGGCCAATGCCAGCGGGCCCGTGGATACGGCCTTCGGCATCTTCCTGGTGGCGTTCGGCCTCGGCGCCGAATTCGATGTCATGGCCTTTCTGCTGAGCCGCCTGTTCGGCCCCGTATCCTACGGCGCCCTCTATGGCGGGATCTACGCCGCCTACAATATCGGCGTCGCCATCGGCCCGGTCTATGTGGCGAGCCGCTTCGACACCCTCGGAAGCTATGCGGAGCCGCTGACCCTGTTCGGCTTCCTCTTCATCATCGCCGCCGTTTGCTTAAGCTGGGTCGCCAAAGCCATCCCGCCGCGCGGCGCGCGGAAATGACGTCGTGTCGGGGAGATCGCGAAATGCTTCGATGGTGCCGGGGTGGGACTCGAACAATTCGGCTATGTCATTTGTTTAGTTAACTTATCTAAATATTCCAAATCATTTATACCCCCAAAATTACCCCAACTTCTTCATTGTCCATCGATTTGCCACACTCGGCCTGACGGGCGAACTCCCGCGCGATCGGCTGCGGATTGCGGCCGTCTCTCGATTTGCTACACTTTCCTATGGAGATTGGATCCTCCAGAAGGAGCTGCGGATTGCGGCCGTCTCTC
>CAZDSS010000097.1:0-9326 GCA_964508185.1 uncultured Sphingomonadales bacterium | reverse complement strand
CTCACAAACCGCGCAGGGGATACTGGTACCGATGCCCCGGCCGACCTGCTTGCGACCCTCGACGACGATCAGCGCGGCATGGTGCTTGCCTCCATGGGCCTGTTGGCTGCCCCCATTGATCCGGCGCAGCCGCAGACCACGCCCCTGATGGCTGACGCACCGACCCATTTTGAAAAGGCGCCCGCAGCCGCACCCGCGATCGCCGATGCTGGCGGCAAGCCTGCGAACGTCCCGCCCGTCGCGCCCGCGCCCGAGGGCAGCATCCCCGAAGGCGAAGGGGCTGAGGGCGTTGCCCTGAATGACATCACGCCTGCGGCGGGGGCCGACAAAGCTCCCGCCTCCACGCCCGCGAACGCTGCGCGCACGGAAGTCGTCGCCGCTCTGCGGACGGATCTCGCATCCAACCTCCCGGGCGAAGCGGCGCCCCTGCCCCCGGCGCATGACGCACCGCGCGACCCCGCTCTTCCGGCGGCGGAAGAGATTGCGGCGGAGGATGCGCAGGGGCTGAGGGAAAAGGCGGCCCCGACGCCGGCGACCGAACCGGACGAATCAGAGGAGCGCAAGGTGGCGCTGAGCGGGATCCCGGCCGAGGAGCCGGAGCCTGAACCGGAGCTGCCCCAGGCGCCGCTTGCGGCGCGCGGCGGCCGCCGCATTGCCAACGCAGGCGCCGCGCAGGGCGACGGCACTTCGTCGAGCGGCGCAACCTCCGCCAACGGCGCGGAGAGGCCGCAATCAAGCGGTCCCGCCTCGGCGCGCGACAACAACGCGACGCTCGTGGAATTCCGCCGCCCGGCGCAGCAGACGGCAAGCGACATGCTGGCGCTCCTTCGCGCCGATTGGGGCTCGGGCTGGGGCGACGGCTGGGTCGATCCCCAGGACGGCGGGGCGCTGCCCGGCAATTTCTCGGCCCTGTCCGCCCTGTCGGCGGGCGGCGCGGGGGCGACGCGGGCGGCGGCCCAGCCGGTTTCGTACCAGTTCGCCCATCCAGTGGTCGCGAACCAGGGGGCGCTGCAGATCAGCCGCTCCATCCGCGAGGGCGCCGACAGCTTCCAGATCCGGCTCGACCCGCCGGAACTGGGCCGGGTGGACGTGAAGCTGGACATCGCCCATGACGGCCGCGTCACCGCCGTCGTCGCGGTAGACAACGACCAGACGCTGCAGATGCTGCTGCGCGACCAGGGGATCCTCGAGCGCGCCCTTCAGGACGCGGGTCTCAAGACCGACAGCGGCAGCCTCAATTTCTCGCTGAACCAGGGCGACGGCCGCGGCGAGGCCATGGGCGGCGACGGCCGCAACGGCCCAAGTCTCCGCAGCCGCGAGGCGGTCGCAGCCGCCGAGGCCGCGCCGCAGCAGCCGGCCTATGTCTCCAACCGCGCGCTCGATCTTCGGGTTTAAGGATTAGGGATCGCCATGGAAGTCACTTCCGCAACCTCCACGCCGACGCAGGGCCAGGCCCAGAAGGCCGGCGCCTCGCTCGCCGACGATTTCCAGACCTTCCTGACGCTGCTGACCACCCAGCTGCAGTTCCAGGATCCTCTGGATCCCATGGATTCGAACCAGTTCACCCAGCAGCTGGTGTCGTTCACCGGCGTCGAGCAGCAGATCGCGGCCAACAAGAACCTCGAGACCCTGATCGCCCAGCTGCAGAGCCAGACCACGGCCAATGCCGTCGCCTATATCGGCAAGGACGTGATCATCAATACGAGCGCCGCCAAGCTCAGGGAAGACGGCGCGCGCTGGACCTATTCCCTCGACCTGATGTCCGACGAGACCATCCTCAAGGTCAAGGACGCCTCGGGCAACGTGGTGTTCGAGACCACGGGCAAGAATCAGGCCGGCAATCATGAATTCAAGTGGGACGGCCGCGACCGCAACGGCGTGCAGCTGCCCGAGGGCATCTACAGCCTGGAGGTCAAGGCGCTGACCGCCGACGATCAGGAGATCGCGACCCAGGTCTTCATGCGCGGGCGCGTCGAGGGTCTGGAGAAGGTGAACGGGGAGAACTACCTCCTCGTCAACGACCTCCTGTTCCCCATGGACTATGTCGCCTCCATCAAGGAGCCCGGCAGTTCTGACGATGACGGGGGCGAAGCCGAACTCGCCCTGATCCAGTAATCAACCTCCTTCAGAAGAAGGAACGGCGGGGCGCGGCCCTGTCGCAAGACACACGGAAGACGATGCGAGCCCCAAGAGGGCAATCATACGGAGAGCAGCGATGAGCCTTTATTCAGCACTCTTTTCGGGCGTGTCCGGCCTCGGCGCATATTCGAGCGCCCTCGGCATGATCTCGGACAACATCACCAACGTGAACACCATCGGGTACAAGGAAACCCGCGCCCGCTTCTCGACGCTGGTGACGGAGACCCGCTCCACCTCCCGCTACTCGCCGGGCGGCGTGCAGGTCACCCCGCAGAACCTCATCAGCAAGCAGGGCCTGCTGCAGGCTTCGAACTCGGCGACCGACCTCAGCATCGACGGCGCGGGCTTCTTCGTGGTGCGGCCGACGCCGGACGCCAATTCGGACGTCGTGACCTTCACCCGCGCCGGTTCCTTCACGCCCGATGAAGCGGGCTTCCTGCGCAACACCGCGGGCCAGTATCTCCTCGGCTTCCCGCTGGACGAGAACGGCCTGGCCCCGAGCAGCCGCGCCGTCAATGAGCTGGTGCCCATCACCATCTCGGGCCTGACCGGCACCGCCCAGGCGACGACCCGCATCAGCCCGCTGCGCGGCAACCTGCAGGCCACCCAGCCGGTGAGCGCCCAGGAAGCGACCTATGACCCCGCCGACCCGGCCAACAACATGCAGTCGGGCGCGGTGCGCCCCGACTTCGAGCGCAACATCCCGATCTACGACAGCCTGGGCACGCCCCATGACCTGAAGATCCGCGCGCTCAAGAGCAGCGTGCCGAACCAGTGGCATATCGAGATCTCGGTGGCCGGCGGCCAGGCCATTCCCGCCCTTCCCGGCGGGCAGCTGGCGGTCGGGACCCTCGCCTTCAATTCGGACGGCTCCATCGACCTCACCAACACCTCGCCGGAGCTCAAGAACGCCATCGGCATCCAGTGGGTGGGCGGCGCCTCGTCGGCGGCCAACAGCTCCATCACCCTCAACTGGGGGACCGACGGGGACGTGGACGGCTTCACCCAGTATGACACGCCCTCGACCCTGATCTCGGCGCTGCCCAACGGCGCGCGGTTCGGGAACGTGAACGGGGTTTCGATCTCCAAGGACGGGATCGTGACGGCGCTCTTCGACAACGGCCTGCGCCGCGCGGTCTATGAGCTCCCGATCGCGGTGTTCCAGAACCCCGACGGCCTCGCCCGCCGCCAGGGCAACTCCTACGACATTTCGGATGAATCCGGCCAGTTCACCCTGCAGCGGGCGGGCGACGGCGGCGCGGGGGCGGTTGCTCCCTCGACCCTCGAAGCCTCCACCGTGGACCTCGCGCTCGAGTTCACCGACATGATCACGACCCAGCGCGGCTTCACCGCCAGCACGCGCGTCATCACGACCGCCGACGAGATGCTGGACGAGCTCAACCGCATCAAGCGGTAAGCGCCCACGTCAAGTGACGCGGCCCCGGCGTAACCCACGGCGGGGCCGTGCTTTTTCAGGGCGTTCGCAACAATTGAAACGATTGTTCAGCACTGGTTAACCCCATTCTTTAGCCCTTTCTTAAACGCCCTCGGCTACCCTCCCGTCTCATGCGTAAGAGAGTTGGAGACCAGCACCAGATGAAGCCACAGAAGCCCGTTCGTCCGACACAGGTCATCGGCCCCACCGGGGAGCCCCTGACGCTTGCGGACCTGCCGCCGCGGAATACCCAGCGCTGGGTGATCCGTCGCAAGGCGGAGGTGGTGGCTGCTGTTCGGGGCGGGCTCCTGTCGCTGGAGGAAGCCTGCCGGCGCTACACCCTTTCTGTCGAGGAATTCCTGTCCTGGCAGCGGGCGATCGACCGCAACGGCCTGCCGGGCCTGCGCACCACCCGCGTCCAGCAATACCGGGACCATGACGGCGGCGGCCGCCACGCCGAATCCTGAGCAAATCCGCATCGACAAGGGCGGCCGTCCGCGCCGCCCGCATCACGTGCCAACGCCTTGTCGCCACCCCTAGGCAAATTTTGCCTAGACTTAACCTCTTGATAACCACCCGACTGCTAGCGTGCTTTTCGACCGGCATCGGGGGTCTGCGGCTGGTCCTCAGGCACTGCCTTGTGCCTTTCCAGCAGATCCGTTGAGGGACAGGGGGTTGCCACAAGTGAACGGTCTCGTGCAGTTCTTCCGCGGGCTCGGCACCACGCGTCTTTTGATGATGGCCGGGGTCTGCGCGGCGCTCATCGCCTTTTTCCTGTTCATCACGCTGCGCCTGGCGGCGCCGAAGATGACCCTCCTCTACACGGATCTCGACATGGGCGACAGCGCCAAGATCGTCGCCAAGCTGCAGAGCATGTCGATCCCCTATCAGCTGTCGGACGACAGCAGCACCATCCTGGTGCCGTCCAACCGGGTGCTCGAACTGCGCATGAACATCGCGCAGGAAAATCTCATCGGCGGCGGCTCGGTGGGCTACGAGCTGTTCGACCGCACGGACGCCCTCGGCACCACCAGCTTCGTGCAGAACGTCAATCATGTGCGCGCGCTCGAGGGCGAGCTCGCCCGCACCATCCGCTCGATCGACTCCATCGTCTCGGCGCGCGTCCATCTGGTGCTGCCGCAGCGCCAGCTGTTCAGCCGCGACGAGCGCCAGCCGAGCGCGTCGATCGCCATCAAGACCCGGGGCGCGACGCTGACGCCGGGCCAGATCCGCGCCATCCAGAATCTGGTGGCCTCCGCCGTGCCCGATCTTCAGGCCGACCGCGTCTCCATCATCGACCATCGCGGCGCCCTGCTCGCCAAGGGCGTGGGCAGCAGCGACGACCTTCTTGCGACCTCGCTCGAGGAAAAGCGCGTCGCCCAGGAACGGCGCCTGCGCGAACAGGTGGAAGCGCTCCTCGAGCGCACCGTCGGCCTTGGCAAGGTGCGCGCGGAAGTGGCCGTAGAGATGGACCTCAGCCGGGTCACCACCAATTCCCAGATCTATGATCCCGACGGCCAGGTCGCGCGCTCGACGGTCACCGTCGAGGACGTGAGCAACGATCTTGAAAGTTCGCGTAACCAGTCGGTGACCATCGCCAACAACCTGCCCGACGCCGACCAGTATGCGGGCGGCGACCAGCTGAGCAACCAGTCCTCGTCCCAGCGCATCGAGGAGACCGTGAACTACGAGATCTCCCAGACCGTGCGCACGGAGGTGCATGAGGCGGGGACCATCCGCCGCCTGTCCATCGCGGTGCTGGTCGATGGCCTCTACAGCGAGGGCCCGGACGGGCAGCTGACCTATACGCCGCGGAGCGACGAGGAGATCGCGAAGCTCACCGCCCTCGTCAAGTCCGCCGTCGGCTTCAATGCGGAGCGCGGCGACAGCGTCGAGGTCATCAACATGCGCTTCGCCGACGTCCTCGGCTCCGAAGCGGCGCCCATCGAGATCAGCGTGCTCGGCTTCCGCAAGGACGACCTGTTCCGCATGGCGGAGATCTTCGTCCTCGGCCTCGTCGGGATCCTGGTGATCTTCCTCGTGCTGCGGCCGCTCATCACGCGGCTCGCCGCGACCCCTCCGGCGCCGGGCGGCGGTCTTCTCACCGACATGACCGGCGGCATGATGCAGCCCGCGCTTGCCGCGCCCGAAGGCGCCATGCTGCCGGCCCTGCCCACGGCCTCCGCCGACGGCGTGCCGCAGATCCCCGTGGACGAGACCGGACGGCCCTTGACCGCCCGCCAGATCGCCGAGCGCGGCGGCATCGATACCGCGATCGAGGTCGCCTCCATCGAGGGCCGGGTGCAGGGATCGGCGCTCAAGAAGGTGGGCGAGCTCATCGACCGCAATCCCGAGGAAGCGACCTCGGTCGTTCGTAACTGGCTTTATGGCAACTGAGCGACATGCGCGACATCAATGACATTCCCGGGCCGGAGAAGGCCGCCGCCCTGATGCTCGCCCTCGGCGAGGAATACGGGCGCCCCATCTGGAACATGCTGGACGACGAGGAAGTGAAGGAGCTTTCCGCCGCCATGTCGTCCCTCGGCCGCATCGACGCGAAGACGGTCGAGGAGATCTTCCTGGATTTCGCGTCGCAGATCTCGTCCGTCGGCTCGCTCAGCGGCAACTACGAGAACACGGAGCGGCTCCTCGGCAAGGTGCTGCCCGAGGATCGCGTGGCCCAGATCATGGACGAGATCCGCGGCCCCGCCGGCCGCACCATGTGGGACAAGCTCGGCAACGTGAACGAGACGGTGCTCGCCGCCTATCTCAAGAACGAATATCCGCAGACGGTGGCGGTCGTCCTCTCCAAGATCAAGCCGGAGCATGCGGCGCGCGTCCTCGCCAACCTGCCGGATGAATTCGCCATGGAAGTCATCATGCGCATGCTGCGCATGGAATCCGTCCAGAAGGACATTCTCGACAAGGTGGAGCAGACGCTGCGGATCGAGTTCATGAACAATCTCGCCCGCACCACCCGCCGCGACAGCCACGAGGTGATCGCCGAGATCTTCAACTATCTCGACCGCAACGCCGAGACGCGCTTCCTGTCGGCGCTCGAGGACAGGAACCGCGAATCCGCGGAGCGCATCCGCGCCCTCATGTTCACCTTCGAGGATCTGTCGAAGCTCGATCCGGGCGGCATCCAGACGCTGCTGCGGAACGTGGACAAGAACAAGCTGGCGATCGCCATGAAGGGGGCGTCGGACGCGCTGCGCGACCTGTTCTTCACCAACATGTCCGAGCGCGCGGCCAAGATCCTGAAGGAAGACATGGAGGCCATGGGCCCCGTGCGCCTTCGCGACGTGGACGAGGCGCAGATGGAGATCGTCAATCTCGCCAAGGATCTGGCGGAAGCGGGCGAAATCGTCCTGAGCGACGCCAAGGGCGAGGACGAGCTCATCTACTGAGCGTGAAGTTGTAAAGCAGGTCACATGAAAAGCTCGCAGAAGTTCACCTTCGATCGCTCGTTCGACGCGAAGCCCAAGAAGCAGGAGCCCGCGCTCGCCTTCACGGCGGAGGACCTGCAGGCGGCGCGCGAGGCGGCGTTCCTCGAAGGCCAGACCGTGGGACGTCAGCAGGCGCTCCAGGGGATCGAGCAGGCGACCTGCGAGGCCGTGACCAATCTCGGCGCCCGCATTGCCGAGCTGATGGCGCGCGAGGCCGCGCGGCAGGAACTGATGCAGGCGGAAGCGGCGGCCCTTGCGGTCGCCATCACCCGCACCCTCGCCCCACGCCTCATGGCGGCGGAGCCTGCGGGCGAAATCAGTCACATGGTCGCGCGCTATTTCGAGATCTGCCGCGATGCGCCGCAGCTTGTGATCCGCGTCGCGCCCGAGCTCGTGGAGGAGCTCGACGGCCGGCTCAAGAATCTCGCGGCCGAACACGCCTTCGGGGGCGAGATCGTGCTGCGCGGGGATCCGGCGCTTCGCAACAGCGACTGCACGGTCGAATGGGGCGACGGCGGGGCCGAGCGCCGCGAGCGGGTGATCCAGGAAGAGATCGACCGCCTGGTCGAGGATTTCATTGCGGCGCGCGAGAGAGCCGCCGCCGAACTATGCGCATGATGATGGAGCAGGTCTATGGCCGGTGAAGACGAATTCCCTGAATCCGAGAACGGCGCTCCCCGCAGCGACATGGATCTCGCCGACCTGTCCGGCGACGGCTTCGGCGGCGCGGACGGCGGCGACGACGGCGAAACCCATACGGCAAGCGATCTCGAGGCGGTGTTCGACGTCCCCGTCAATGTCTCGGCCGTGCTCGGCAAGGCCTATCTGCAGGTGAGCCAGCTTCTGAAGCTCGCCCCGGGGGCCGTGCTCGAACTCGACCGCAAGGTCGGCGAAGCCATCGACATCTTCGTCAACAACCGGCTCGTCGCGCGCGGCGAGGTGGTGCTGGTGGAAGACCGCCTCGGCATCACCATGACCGAAATCATCAAGGGCGACGGCAACTGATGACGCTGCAGGGGTTCACGCCGGTACGGGGTTTCATGCGGTGACGACGCTCATTGGACTTGTTGCGGGCTTTCTCCTGATCGCCGTCGCCATTGCGGCCGACGGATCGCTCATGGCCTTCGTGGACGGGCCGTCGATCGCCATCGTCCTCGGCGGCACGCTCGTGATCACCGCCGTGAGCTTCACGCTCGAAGAGCTGCGCGATGCGCCGCGCGCCCTGTGGCGCATGCTGGTGCAGCGCCGCGTCGATCCGTCGCAGGCGGCGGCGACCATGCTGCGCCTTGCGGAGCGGGCGCGCCGCGACGGCATCCTCGACATCGAGACCGTGACCCGCAACCTGTCGGACGATCCCTTCCTCCATCGCGCCATGCGGCTCGTCACCGACGGCGCAAGCCCGGAGGACGCGGAAAAGATCCTGAAGACCGAAAGCTTCGCCATGTCGGGCACCCAGATGCACAGCATCAACATCCTGCGCCGCGCCGCCGAAGTGGCGCCGGCCATGGGCCTCATCGGGACGCTCGTGGGCCTTGTGAAGATGCTGGGCTCGCTCGACGATCCGGCCGCCATCGGCCCGGCCATGGCGATCGCGCTGCTTACCACCTTCTATGGCGCGCTTCTCGCCCACATGGTGTTCCTGCCCCTTGCGGCGCGGGCGGAGCGGGCGGCGCGCGAGGAGGTGCTCCTCAATTCCGTCTACACGATCGGCACCACGGCCATCGTGCGCAAAGAGAATCCGCGGCGGCTCGAGACCCTGATCAACACGGTCCTGCCGCCCGCCAAACGTATCCAGTACTTCAGATAAGAGCTCGAGGGAGACCATGATGCGCCTCATCATCGTCGGGACATTGAACGGTCAGCTGAGCACCGCCAGCCGCATCGCCATGGACAAGGGCGCGCGCGTGACTCATGCGCCCGAGGCGGAAACGGCGCTCACCCTGCTGCGCGCCCAGGGCGCGGACCTCATCATGATCGATGTGGGGCTGGATGTTGCGGGCTTCATCAACCAGATCCGCTCGGAACGCATCTCCGTGCCGGTGATCGCCTGCGGCATCGGGTCCGACACGCGCCTCGCGGTCGCCGCGATCCGCGCCGGCGCGCGGGAATATCTGCCGCTGCCGCCCGACGCCGAGCTCATCGCCGCCGTTCTGGAAGCGGTCGCCGACGACAGCCACCAGTTCATCTATCGCGACCCCGCCATGCGCGACGTGGTGCGCCTTGCGGACCAGGTGGCGCCGAGCGAGGCGAGCATTCTCATTACCGGCGAAAGCGGCACCGGCAAGGAAGTGATGGCGCGCTTC
>CAZDSS010000096.1:0-9393 GCA_964508185.1 uncultured Sphingomonadales bacterium | reverse complement strand
GAAGGGCGAGCAGATCACCCGTACGGTGCAGACCGGTTTCGACCGTCAGACCGGTGAGGCGGTCTATGAGACCGAGCATCTCGACCTGGAGCCGATGCCCTATATCGTCGTCATCATCGACGAGATGGCCGACCTGATGATGGTCGCCGGCAAGGATATCGAAGGCGCCTTGCAGCGGCTGGCCCAGATGGCGCGCGCGGCGGGCATCCATGTCATCATGGCGACCCAGCGGCCGTCGGTCGACGTCATCACCGGCACCATCAAGGCCAATTTCCCGACCCGCATCAGCTTCCAGGTGACCTCCAAGATCGACAGCCGCACCATCCTTGGCGAGCAGGGGGCGGAACAGCTCCTCGGCCAGGGCGACATGCTCTACATGATGGGCGGCGGCCGCATCAGCCGCATCCACGGTCCCTTCGTGTCGGACGCCGAGGTCGAGAAGGTGGTGGAATTCCTGAAGGCGCAGGGTGCGCCCGAATATCGCGAGGAGATCACCGACGAGCCCGAGGAAGGATTCGATGCAGGCGCCTTCGGCGCGGGCGGATCCTCGGGCGACGATCTCTATGACCGGGCGGTGGCCATCGTCGCCCGCGACCGCAAGGCGTCCACGAGCTATGTCCAGCGCCAGCTGCAGATCGGCTACAACCGCGCCGCCAACCTGATCGAGCGCATGGAGCGGGAAGGCATCGTGAGCCCCGCGAACCATGCCGGCAAGCGTGAGGTGCTGGTGGGCGATCATGGCGGGTAAGCGTGCTCCCGGCCAAAGGCCCGGGTTTCCGCCCCATTTTCGACCCATTCCCCCGCCACAATGATGCTGCATGGGGATGCAGAGATCAGAATCGTGATGAAGTTCGTGTTTTGCAGATTGCGCGTGATGGCGACCGTTGCGGCCCTCGGGGCCGCCGCCCTGACGCCTGCCGTTTCGGCCGCGCCCGCCACAGCGCCGAATCCTGCCGTGGCCGAGGACGACATCCTCGCCCGCATCGAACGCTATCTGAACGACGTCCAGTCCATGGAGGCGGGATTCATCCAGGAAGCCCCCGACGGGGTCGTCACGGAGGGCAAGCTGTCGCTGGAGCGGCCCGGCAAGCTCCGGTTCGAATACAAGGGCGACATTCCGCTCCTTGTGGTCGCCGACGGCTCGACCCTTACCTTCGTCGACTATGACGTGAAGCAGGTGACGCGCTGGCCCATCGGGGAAACGCCGCTTGGCATACTGGTCGCCCGCAACATCGACCTTCGGAAGGATCTCGAGACCACCGTCACCCGCGGCGCGGACAAGCTGATCCGGGTCAGGATCGTGGACCCGAAGCGCGCCGACCAGGGCTTCATGACGCTCATTTTCGAGGACCGACCGCTGGCGCTCCGCGCCTGGGAAGTGACCGACCCGCAGGGCTACGAAACCCGGGTCACCATCGTCAATCCGGTCTACAACACCGACATCGCGGACGCGCTTTTCACCTTCAAGGATCCGCGCAGCATGCCGTTCTCGGGCCGCCGCGGGCCGCGCTGACGCGGGGCCGGCGCCTCTGCTGCGGGGGCTCCGGGCGGATCATAAAATTTTTACCATTACGCCGCCGATCCCTTGAATGTTCTGCCTCCGTACCCATATGCGGTAGAGGCGACCGGATCCCCGACTTGGATAGTCCCCCCCTGATGTCCACGTCCCCGGTCGCCAGGCACAGGTTTTGTCCCCTTTTGCCTGTGCCGATCGCATATCGGACATATGCGTTTTTTGGCGCCCGGTTGGTTCATTCTGGCCGGGCGTCCTTTTTATCGGGCGCCCGCCTTGGGCTTTTTCATTGGCTTGCGCGGCTGCATTTCCTAATAGATGGCATGAGCCGCGGTCAAGCCGCATGAGAGATCCGGCCCGAAAATCGGGTTCTGCAAGATCGGGGAGCGTCATGTCCCGCCGTTGTCGATTGGTCACCTGGAACGTCAACTCCATCCGGTCCCGCATGGACCATCTGGACCGCTTCATCACCCAATATCAGCCCGACATCCTGTGCCTCCAGGAAACCAAGGTGGAGGACCATCTCTTCCCCCAGGAATGGCTGCGCGGGCGCGGCTTCGAGCACATGATCTTCACCGGGCAGAAATCCTATAACGGCGTCGCCATCATCTCGCGCATTCCGCTCGCCGCGGCGCCGCGCCGCGCCTGGACGGGGCGGGAGGACTGCCGGCACCTGGCGGTGACGCTGCCGAACAACATCGAGCTTCACAATTTCTACGTGCCCGCGGGCGGCGACATTCCGGACCCGGCGCTCAACGACAAGTTCGCCCACAAGCTCTCCTTCCTTGAGGAGATGACCCAATGGTCGTCCGGCCTCGACGGGCGGGAGCGGCTGATCCTCGTCGGCGACCTCAATGTGGCGCCGCTCGAACACGACGTCTGGTCGCACAAGCAGCTCCTCAAGGTCGTAAGCCACACGCCCGTGGAGACGGAGCGGATGCTGGCCATGCAGCGCGCAGGGTCCTGGGTCGACGTGATGCGCCGCTTCGTGCCCGAGGACCAGAAGCTCTACAGCTGGTGGAGCTACCGTTCTCCCAACTGGGACAAGGCGGACAAGGGCCGCCGTCTCGACCATGTGTGGACGAGCCCGGCGGCGGCGCCGTTTGCCGCCCATATGGAAGTGGTGCGTGACGCCCGCGGCTGGGAGCGACCGTCGGACCATGTGCCGGTCGTCGTCGATTTCATGCTGGATGATCTCTGACGGCGTGACGTCAGGCGAGGCGATAGCCCCCGGGGTCAGTCAGCAGGATCTGCGGGCTCGAGGGGTTTTCCTCGATCTTCTGGCGCAGGCGGTAGATATGGGTCTCGAGCGTGTGGGTGGTGACTGCCGCATTGTAGCCCCAGACCTCGTTCAGCAGCACGTCGCGCGGCACCGGGCGGCCTTCGGCGCGCTTCAGATACTTGAGGATCGCCGTTTCCTTCTCGGTCAGGCGGATCTTCCGGTTGCCGTCGGGGTGGACCAGCATCTTGACCCCCGGCCGGAAGCTGTAGGGACCGATGGCGAAGACCGCATCCTCGCTCTGCTCGTATTGCCGAAGATGGGCGCGGATGCGGGCGAGCAGCACGGGAAAGCGGAAGGGCTTCACCACATAGTCGTTGGCCCCGGCGTCGAGCCCGGCGATGGTATCGGCGTCCGACGCGGATGCGGTCAGCATGATGACGGGAAAATTGTAGCCCCCCAATCTCAGCTCACGGCACAGCTCCCGCCCGTCGCCGTCGGGAAGGCCGAGATCGAGGATCGCGAGGTCGAAATGATTGCTGCGGCAGAGCGCCTGCGCCTCCGCGGCGGTGGCGGCGCCGAGGACCGCGAACCCCGCTTCCTCGCGCAATTGCTCGCTCAGGGTCGCGCGGAGCTCCGCGTCGTCGTCCACCACCAGAAGATTCTTGCCCAGCGACATTCCTTGTTCCTCTCCCGCGACCTAATATATACCGGGTTGGCATAGACCAGTGAAATAACGGAATTATGACCGTCCATGTCACCTGAAAATTCGGCAATGAAGGCGGCGCAGCCCGCTCCGGCCCGGGGGCTCGCCGCGGTGGAGCGCGCGGCGGCGGAGCTGCGGCGCGGCCGCATGGTGGTGGTGACGGACGGCGCACGGGCCATCGTCTGCGCCCCGGCGGAGACGGCGAACCCCGTGGTGCTTCAGGAACTTGGCGATATCGCCGGCGCTGCCCCGGCGCTGGCGCTGACGGCGAACCGCGCCGCCGTTCTGCATATCAATCCCTCGGGCCGGGCCATCGAGCTCATCCGCATCGCCGATCATCTGACGCCGGCGCGGATCCGCGCCCTGGCCGATGCGTCGGAAGACCTGCGCAATCCGCTCGCAGGCCCCTTTCAGCATGCGGCGATGGAACTCGTCCCTGCCCATCATGCGGCGATCCGCCTGCTCAAGATCGCGCGGCTCCTTCCCGCGGCGCTCGTAAGCCCCGTCCTCGACCGCGACCGGGCACTCGCCGGGGCGCGGGACCGGGACCTCCTTTCGGTGGAAGCCCGTGAGATCGAAGCCTACGAGAACGAAGCGGCCCTGCAGCTCCGTCAGGTGGCGGCGGCGCGGGTGCCGCTCATGGACGCCGAACATACCCGCATCGTCGCCTTCCGGCCGCACGACGGCGGGATCGAGCATCTGGCGATCGTCATCGGCGACCCCGCGCCCCATGAGCCGGTGCTGGTGCGCCTTCATTCGGAATGCTTCACGGGCGATCTTCTCGGCTCCCTCAAATGCGATTGCGGCGACCAGCTGCGCGGCGCGATCTCGCTCATCGCCGGGCAGGGGGCGGGGATCGTCCTTTATCTCGCCCAGGAGGGGCGCGGCATCGGCCTCATCAGCAAGCTCAAGGCCTACAGCCTGCAGGACCAGGGGTTCGACACGGTGGACGCCAACGAGCGCCTGGGCTTCGAAGCCGACGAGCGGCTGTTCCTGCCCGCGGCCCAGATGCTGAAGGCCATGGGATTCAAGGCGGTGCGCTTGCTCACCAACAATCCCGACAAGGTCGCGGGGCTGGAGCGCCACGGCATCACGGTCGTCGAGCGGGTGGCCCATGCCTTCCCGGCCAACGGGCACAATGAATTCTATCTCCTCACCAAGAAGAAGCGGTCGGGGCATTATTTGTGACGGCCCATGACATCCATGTGACCGCCGATCCCCATGTGCCCCACCACGGCACTTTACGGTGCGGCGACCTTGAATTTCCCTGCATCATCGGCAAGGCGGGGGTGACGGCGGACAAGCGGGAAGGGGATCACAGGACGCCCCTCGGCACCTATCCCCTGCGCCGCCTCCATTACCGGCCGGACGTGTACGGCGCGCCGCCCGAAACGGGCCTGCCCGCGCGGGCGATCGCGCCGCAGGATGGCTGGTGCGACGACCCCGCGCATCCCGACTACAACCGGCCGGTGACCCTGCCTTTTGCGGCCAGTCACGAGCGCCTGTGGCGGGACGACCGCGTCTATGATCTTGTGGTGGAGATCGGCTACAACGACGCGCCGCCCGCGCCGGGCCGGGGCAGCGCCATCTTCCTCCATCTCGCCCGGCCCGACGGCACGGGCACCGAGGGCTGCGTAGCCCTTGCCGAGCCCCACCTGCGCAAGGTGCTCGCCAAGTTGGGGCCCGGAAGCCGCATCACCATCGCGGGTTAGCCGCGCTCCCCGAAGATCGCGGTGCCGATCCGCACATGGGTCGCGCCCAGCGCGACGCCGGTCTCGAAATCGTTGCTCATGCCCATGCTGAGGATCTCGAGGCCGTTGCGCCGCGCGATTTTGGCGAGGAGCGCGAAGTGGAGCGACGGCTCCTCGTCCACCGGCGGGATGCACATGAGGCCGCGGACCGGAAGCTTCAGCTCGTCGCGGCAAAGGCGGATGAAGGCGTCGGCCTCGGCCGGGGCAACGCCCGCCTTCTGGGGCTCCTCCCCCGTATTGACCTGAATGAGGCAGTCGCGCCGAAGCCCCGTGCGCGCGCATTCCTCGGCCAGCGCGCGGGCGAGCTTCTCGCGGTCCACGGTCTCGATCACGTCGAACAGCGCCACCGCGTCGCGCGCCTTGTTGGTCTGCAGCGGGCCGATCAGATGCAGGGAAATGCCGGGATATTCCGCGCGAAGGCCCGGCCATTTGGCCGCCGCTTCCTGCACACGGTTCTCGCCGAACACCCGGTGGCCGGCATCCAGCGCGGGCCGGATCCGCTCCGCGTCGTGGGTCTTGGACACGGCGACGAGGGTCACCGACCCTTCCGGCCGTTTCCAGATCCGCTCGGCGCGGGCTATGGCCGCTTTGACAGCCGCGAGATTTGCCGCCACTTTCTCCTGCATGACCCTTCGCACCTTACAAGACTTCGCCAACAAGCTCATACCCGCCGGGATGTGGAGCGGCAAGCCCCTGCCGCGCCTGTGGTTCGTGACGGATGCGGCGCGCGTGCCGGATCCGGAACTGGTGATCGCAAGGCTCGCCCCGGGATCGGGGGTGATCTTCCGCGACTATGATCATCCCGCCAGAAAAGCGCTTGCGGAAACCCTCGCCGCCGCATGCCGCGCGGCGGGCCATCTTTTTCTCGTCGCGGGGGATCCGGTTCTGGCCGAAGCGGTGGGGGCGGACGGCTTCCATGCGCCCCAGTGGCAGCTCGCGGCGCGGGATCTGCGGGCGCTCAAGGTGGCATGCCCCCACTGGGTGATGACCGCCGCCTGCCATGACGCGGAAGCGCTCAGAAACGCCGCCGCGGCGGGCGTCGATGCGGCGCTCGTCTCCCCCGTATTCCCGACGCGAAGCCACCCGGGCGCGGCGACATTGGGCGCCGAGGGCCTCCGCCGCCTGGTCGCGGCGGCAGGACTTCCCGTGATCGCCCTCGGCGGGATTGCGGATGATACGGTTCACATGCTGCAGGGGCTGCCGATCGCCGGGATTGCGGCGATCGGCGCCCTTGCCGCCTGAGGATCAGATCTCGAATTCGGGACGCGCGATGCCGGGCGCGGCGCCGGGGCTGCGGCCGCGCCGGTCGAGGCTGAAATTGGCCCGGATATAGTCCAGGATCTCCTGCACCGCCTGCTCCACCGTGAGCTTGGTGGTATCCACCACGAGCTCGGGCGCTTCCGGCTCCTCATAGGGCGCCGAGATGCCGGTGAAGTCGGGGATCTCGCCCGCGCGGGCCTTCTTGTAGAGGCCCTTGGGATCCCGCGCCTCGCAGGTCGCCACGTCGGCCTTGATATAGACCTCGTGGAAGCGGCCGTCGGCGGCGGCGCGCGCCCGTTCGCGATCCTCGCGATAGGGCGAGATGAAGGCGGTGATGGCGATGGAGCCCATGCGGCTCAGAAGCGCCGCCACCTCGCCGATGCGGCGGATGTTCTCCGCCCGGTCCTCGGGCGAGAAGCCGAGATTGGCGTTGAGCCCGTGGCGGATATTGTCGCCGTCCAGCATGTAGGCCTGATAGCCGAGGTCGAAGAGGCGCTTCTCCACTTCAAGCGCGATCGTGGACTTGCCGGCGCCCGACAGCCCCGTAAGCCACACTACGCCGCCCGCATGGCCGTTCCGCTCCTCGCGCATGGCGGTGGTGACGCGATGCTCCACCCGGTGGATGTTGCGGCGCTCCCGCAGGTCGGTGAAGCCGTCCAGCGTGATGATGCCGCCGCCCGCGATGTCGTAATTGTCGATCAGCACGAAGCGGCCGGTGCGGGCATTGCTGTCATAGGCATCGACGGCAACCAGCCGCCGCGCCCGCAGCACCACCTCGGCGACGTTGTTGCGCTCCACCTGCTCGGCTTCGCTCGCGGCGGACAGGTCGCCGGTGTCGATCACCTTGCGGATCTCCTCCACCTGCACCTGCACCTCGCTGGTGCAGAGCTTCATCTTGTAGCGGGAGCCGACTTTGAGCGGCTCGCGGCCGAGCCAGAAGATGCGCGCGCCGAAGACGTCGGTCTCGAACGGCGGATTTTCTTCAAGGCTCGCGATCTCGCCGCGCTCGAGGAAGATCTGCTCATCGAGGGTGATGCCGACGGACTGCCCCGCCACCGCCTCGAGCGGCACGGCCTTGACGTTCCAGGCTTCGATGGACTTGACCCGCACCGTCTTGTTGGACGGCGAAAAGAGGAGCTTGTCGCCGACGCGCAGCCGCCCGGTCTCGATGCGGCCCGCGATGATGCGGCGCTCATCGAACTTGTAGACGTCCTGCACCGGGAAGCGCAGGGGCTGGTCCACGGGCCGGGTCACTTCGGCGAAGCTGTCCAGCGCCTCGACCACCGTCGGCCCCGCGTACCAGGGCATGTTTTCCGAGCGGTGATAGATATTGTCTCCCTCGCGGGCCGAGACCGGCACCATGAAGGTGGGGGTGACGCCGATCTCCTTGAGATAGGCGCGGAATTCCTGCTCCACCGCGGCGAAGCGGGCGGCGTCGTAGCCCACGAGGTCCATCTTGTTGACGGCCACCGCGATCTGCCGCACGCCGAGAAGATGGAGAAGATAGCCGTGGCGGCGGGACTGCTCCTGAATGCCTTCGTTGGCGTCGATCACCAGGACCGCGGCGTCGGCCGAGGCGGCGCCGGTGATCATGTTCTTCAGGAATTCCTTATGGCCCGGGGCGTCGATGATGACATAGCCGCGGCGATCGGTCTTGAACCAGATCTGGCTGGTGTCGATGGTGATCCCCTGGTCGCGCTCGGCCTGGAGGGCGTCCATCAGGAACGCCCATTCGAAGGCCATGCCGCGGCGGTCGGACATGGCCTTGATGGCCTCATAGCGCCCTTCGGGCAGCGAGCCCGTATCGTGGAACAGGCGGCCGACGAGGGTCGACTTGCCGTGGTCCACATGGCCCACGATGACGATCTTCAGCGAACCCTGGGGCGCCTTGACGGCGGCCTCATTGGGGCGGCTGCTTTCAACTTTGGCTTCGGCGAGGCTGCTCATGATTCCCCCCAGATCCTACATATAACCGTCGGCGCGCAGGCGCTCGAAGCTGTCCTCGCTCTCATGGTCCATGGCGCGGCCCGAGCGTTCGGGAATCTTGGTGGTTTCGAGCTCGGCGATGATCTCCTCGATGGTCGCGGCGTTGGACTCCACGGGATGGGTGATGTCCTGGTCGCCAAGCGACCGGTAGCGCTTGCCGTTCTTCGCGAAATAGAGCGGGATGATCGGGATCCCCTCGCGCTGGGAATAGCGCCAGATGTCCAGCTCCGTCCAGTGGAGCAGCGGATGGATGCGGATGTGGGTCCCGGGCGGGAAATCGGTCTTGTACTGGTCCCAGAATTCGGGTGGCTGGTCGCGGAAATCCCACTGGCCGGACGCGCCGCGCGGGCTGAACACCCGTTCCTTGGCGCGGGTGCTTTCCTCGTCGCGGCGGATGCCGGCGAAGATGCCCGTGAATTTGTGCTCGTCCAGAATCTTCTTGAGCCCCGCCGTCTTGCGCGCCGCGGCGCGCGTCGCGGGCGGCAGGCTCGGGTCGATCTCCTCGATGGGTGGGCAGGTGCCGCGAATGAACTTGAGGTTCCACTCCCTGGCGTAGCGGTCGCGGAACTCGTACATCTCGGGGAACTTCTTGCCGGTATCCACATGGATCACCGGGAAGGGCACGTGACCGAAGAACGCCTTGCGGGCGAGCCAGATCATCACGTTCGAATCCTTGCCCAGCGACCACAGCATGCCGACCTTGTCCAGCCGGTTGAAGGCTTCGCGGAATATGTAAATGCTCTGGCTTTCCAGCTCGTCGAGATTGCTCATTGGGGCTTTCCAGGAGGATGAGAAAGCGGCGGACGGGGCCGCCCGCTAATGGGGGTAAAGAACACCCCGACGCGCCACATGTCAAGGAAAATACTCCTGCCGCATGTGTCAAATATATAACTACATTATGTATATGTAAAATGTGACCGGAAAGGGAAGCCGCGCGCCACCTGTGGACGCGCAAACG
>CAZDSS010000095.1:0-9925 GCA_964508185.1 uncultured Sphingomonadales bacterium | reverse complement strand
GAAGGACGGAATGCCGGTGAAGCGGATGGGCGCGCCCTCGGTCAGGCTGTCGCCGATCCTGAGCGTCCCATGGTTCGGGATGCCGATGATGTCGCCCGGCCAGGCTTCCTCCGCGAGCTCCCGGTCTTGCGCCAGGAACATGACGGGATTGTGCAGGTTGATGGCCTTGCCCGTGCGCACGTGATGCAGCTTCATCCCCCGTCTGAAATGGCCGGAGCAGATGCGGAAGAAGGCGATGCGGTCGCGGTGCTTCGGATCCATGTTCGCCTGGATCTTGAACACGAAGCCCGAGACCCTGTCCTCGTCCGGCGCGATGTCGCGCGTCTTCGAGGGCTGGCGCCGCGGCTCCGGCGCGAAGCGGGTGAGGCCCGCAATGAGCTCCCGCACGCCGAAATTGTTGACGGCGCTGCCGAAGAAGACGGGCGTCAGATGCCCCTCGCGGTAGGATTCGAGGTCGAAGGGCGGGCAGAGCTCCCGCGCCATCTCCACCTCTTCCCGCAGCTTCGCCACGTCCTCGGGCGGCAGCAGCTCGTCGATCTTGGGATCATCAAGCCCCGTGCAGACGATCCCCTGCTGCTCCTTCCCCGTATTGCGGTCGACGAGGACGAGCCGGTCGTTCAGGAGATCATAGACCCCGCGGAAGCCGCGCCCCATGCCGATAGGCCAGGAGGCGGGCGTGACGTCCAGCGCCAGCGTCTGCTCGATTTCGTCGATGAGGTCGAACGGGTCCCGCCCCTCGCGGTCGAGCTTGTTGATGAAGGTGGTGATCGGCATGTCGCGCAGGCGGCAGACCTCGAACAGCTTGCGCGTCTGGCTTTCGATGCCCTTGGCGGCGTCGATCACCATGACGGCGCTGTCGACGGCGGTCAGCGTCCTGTAGGTGTCCTCGCTGAAGTCCTGGTGGCCCGGCGTGTCCAGAAGATTGAACATGCAGCCGTCATATTCGAAGGTCATGACCGAGGCGGTGACCGAGATGCCGCGCTCGCGCTCCACCTTCATCCAGTCGGAATGGGCCCGCCGCGCCTCGCCCCGCGCCTTCACCGCGCCGGCCATCTGGATCGCGCCCCCGAACAGCAGCAGCTTTTCGGTGAGCGTGGTCTTGCCGGCGTCCGGGTGCGCGATGATGGCGAAGGTGCGCCGCTTCGCGATCTGTTCGGAAAGTGAGGTCATGGGGTTCGGATTTGCGTCCAGGCGGAATAATCAAAGGGCGGCGCGACCATACCGGGGCTGCGCCGCCCTCGCAAGCATCTCGGCGATGTGGCCCGGCTTCAGGCGGCGCGATCGCGCCCCGGGTGGCTGCGGATATGGTCCTTGATGAGGGGGGCGATGAAGCGCCGCCACTTGCCGCCGTTGAAGATGCCGTAATGGCCGACGCCCTTCTGCTCGTGATGGCGCTTCAATTCGGCGGGCAGATTGACGCAAAGGTCGTGGATCGCCCGGGTCTGGCCGACGCCCGAAATGTCGTCCCGCTCGCCCTCCACCGTGAAGACCGGAACGTCGGTGACGGCGCCAAGGTCCACCCGGCGGCCGCGCGCGTCCAGCAGCCCGCGCGGCAGGTGGAATTCCAGGAACACCTTCTGGATGGTCTCGAGATAATATTCCGCGGGCAGGTCCATCACCGCCCGGTATTCGTCATAGAACGCCTGCTTGGCCTCGGCGCTCTCCTCGTCCCCTTCCACGAGATGCTGGAACATCTCCCAATGGGCGTCCATGTGGCGGTCGAGATTCATGGCCATGAAGCCCGCAAGCTGCAGGAAGCCCGGATAGACCCGGCGCATGAAGCCCATATGGGGCGGCGGCACGGTGACGATGACGTTGCGCTCGAACCAGTCGAGGCTGCGGGAAGTGGCGAAATGGTTGACCGCCGTGGGATTGACCCGGGTATCGATCGGCCCGCCCATGAGGGTCAAGGTCGCGGGGCGGCAGGGATGCCTGTCGGCGGACATGAGCGCCGTCGCCGCGGCCACCGGCACCGCCGGCTGGCAGACCGCCATCACATGGGTGTCGGGTCCGAGGAAGTTCAGGAACTCGATGACGTAATCCACATAGTCGTCGAAGTCGAAGGCGCCGATCCAGAGCGGCACGTTCCGCGCATCCCGCCAGTCGGTGATATAGACCTCGTGATCGGGAAGCATTTCGGCGACCGTGCCGCGCAGCAGGGTCGCATAATGGCCGGACAGGGGGGCGACGATCAGAAGCTTCGGGTCCTTGCCCGCGTATCCCGCCCGGTGAAAATGCTTCAGCTGGCAGAAATCCTTGCGGAGGACGATTCGCTCCTCGATGGGGTAACTGTCGCCCGCGATCTCCACCGTCTCGAAGCCGAACTTCGGCTTGCCGTAGCGCCGCGTCGTCTGCTCGAAGAGGGCGAGGCTTGCGCCGAGCGTGCGCCCTGCTGGCGTGTTGGCCCAGAAATTCAGGGGATGCTTCAGGACCTGCTGGCCGATATCGGCGGCGAGCCGCGCCGGCGCCAGCATGGCGTGCTGAATTTCGTAGAGGTGATAGAGCATGCTTGTCTCCGCTCAGGCCCCTGCCCGGATCTCCGGACCGCGACGGTCCATTGTGCACTGCAACGACGCGGGACGCAATTGACGCAGAAATGCTGCGCTGCCACAACCTAGCCAGATGATGTAGGCTATGAAGGATAACGGGGAAGGTCTGAAACAATCGGGTTTCCCGGGGCGGGCAAGGCAGATATGATCGGGGCGCCCGTCACGGGCTTCCGTGGCGATTTTCCACGTAGCTTCAATATGCAGATGGGGGCCGGATGACAAAGCTTCAAGGCGGGAGCGACCACATGCTCCGCGGCAGGACGGCGATCGTCACCGGGTCCACGAGCGGCATAGGGCTGGGGATCGCCCGCGCCTTCGCCGCTGCAGGTGCGAACCTGGTCCTCAACGGACTCGGCAACATGCGGGAGATCGAGAAGCTCCGGCAATCCATGGCCGAGGAATTCGGGATCGAGGTGCTCTATTCCCCCGCCGACATGCGCAAGGGCCGCGAGGTCGAGTCCATGGTGCGGGAGATCGAGGAAGAGACGGGCTCCGTCGACATCCTGGTCAACAATGCCGGGATCCAGCATGTGGCCGCGGTCGAGGACTTCCCGCCCGAGAAGTGGGACGACATCATCGCCATCAACCTGTCGTCCGTGTTCCACGCGGTCCATGCGGCGATGCCCGGCATGAAGGCGCGGGGCTTCGGCCGCATCATCAATATCGCGTCCGCCCACGGGCTCGTCGCCTCGCCCTTCAAGTCGGCCTATGTGGCGGCGAAGCATGGGGTCGTGGGCTTCACGAAGTCCGTGGCGCTCGAAGTGGCGGAGCTTGACATCACCGTCAACGCCATCTGTCCGGGTTACGTGCGCACCCCGCTCGTCGAAGGCCAGATCGCCGACCAGGCGAAGATCCACAACCTGCCCCGGGACGAGGTGATCCGCGACGTGATCCTGGCCGCCCAGCCGTCCAAGCGCTTCGTGGAAGTGGACGAGATCGCGGGCCTTGCCCTTTTCCTCTGCTCCGAATACGGGCGGTCGATTACGGGCGCCGCCCTTTCTATCGACGGGGGCTGGACGGCGCGCTAGGATATGGACATGTCACGCAGATTCCGCCAGAAGCAGAACCGGCGTCGCGCCGACGAAAAACGCACCATCGCGCTGCTCGTCACCGTGGTGGTGGTGATCCTCGTCATTCTGATGATGCGTTAGGACGCAATCACCCTGATGCGGCGGGCGAGCATGCCGTAGCTTGCAAAGGGCGACATATCTCCCATATGGATCGCCCGCGCCGCCGCCAGCCCCTCGCTGCCGAAGCGGGCGCGGATCGCGGCCTCAAGCCAGGCGTTCCCCTGCCCCGTGCGGGCTTCATTGAGCGCCCCGCCCTGCGCCAGATGGTCGCCATGATTGTCGATGGCGGCGACGAGATCGGGAATGCCGGCCCCCGTCGCGGCGGAGAGCAGCAGCACCGGCACCTTCCAGCTGTCATCCGTTTCGGCAAGGCTCAGGGCGCCCTTGAGATCGGCGCGGGCGCGCCGCGCGACGGGGCCCATGTCCGCCTTGGTGACGGCGAGGACATGGGGGATCTCCATGATCCCCGCCTTCATGAACTGCAGGCTGTCGCCTGACCCCGGCTGGACGCAGAAGACGACGGTGTCCGCCGCCTCCGCCACTTCCGTTTCCGACTGGCCGACGCCGACCGTCTCGATCAGCACCATGTGATGGGTCGCGCGCAGCAGCACCATGGCGGGAAAGGTGAGATCCGCAAGCCCGCCAAGCCGCTCCCGCGCCGCCATGGAGCGGACGAAAAGGCCATTGTCTTCGGGATCCGTATTGAGCCGGATGCGGTCGCCGAGAAGGGCGCCGCCGGAAACGCGGGAGCTGGGATCGATGGCGATCACCGCAACCGTCCGGCCCTCCGCGCGCCAGGCGCGGATCAGGGCAGCGGTGAGGGTCGATTTGCCGACCCCGGGCGGGCCGGTAAGGCCGATGACGCGGCCCAATGGCGCGTTCCACGCCGCATCCAGCAGATCCATGACCGCGGGGTCATGGGGCCGCGCCTCGAGGAGCGCGAGGGCCCGGGCCAGGGCCGCCTTGCCGCCCGCTCTGATCGCGGAAAGGTCAAGCGCGGCCCCGGTCATGCCCTTATTCCGTCACCTTCTCCAGCCCCGCCTTGGCGTTGCGGAGCGCCGCCTGGGCGGCGGCAAGGCGCGCGATCGGCACGCGATAGGGCGAGCAGGACACATAATCGAGCCCGGTCCGCTCGCAGAAGTCGATGGAATCCGGGTCGCCGCCATGCTCCCCGCAGATCCCGACCTTGAGGTTCGTGCGGGTGCGGCGGCCCTGCTCGGTGCCGAGCTTCACCAGATAGCCGACGCCCGACTGGTCCATGCTGACGAAGGGATCGCGCTCGAAGACTCCGGCCCGGAGATAGTCCTCGAGGAAGCGGCCGGAATCGTCGCGGCTCAGGCCCAGGGTGGTCTGGGTCAGGTCGTTGGTGCCGAAGGAGAAGAATTCGGCTTCCTCCGCGATCTCGCCCGCCATGATGGCGGCGCGCGGCAGCTCGATCATGGTGCCGATCATGTAGTCGAGCTTCGCGCCCTGCTCGGCGCAGACCTGCTCGATGACGGCGACAATGCGGCCCTTCAGGATCTGCAGCTCCTTGCGGGTCGCGACCAGCGGAATCATGATCTCGGGCACCACGGTCGCGCCCGAGCGCCGGGTGACCTCAAGGGCGGCCTCCGCAATGGCGCGGGCCTGCATCTCGTAGATCTCGGGATACGAGATGCCGAGACGGCAGCCGCGGTGGCCGAGCATGGGGTTGAACTCATGCAGTTCGCCCGCCCGCTTCTTGAGAAGCTCGGGCGCGACCCCCATGGCCCTGGCCACTTCGGCGAATTCCGCGTCTTCCTTGGGCAGGAATTCGTGAAGCGGCGGGTCGAGGAGACGGATGGTCACCGGGAGCCCGGCCATGATCTCAAAGAGCTCGATGAAGTCCTGGCGCTGCACGGGCAGGAGCTTGGCGAGCGCCGCCTTCCGCCCTTCCGCGTCCTCCGACAGGATCATGTGGCGCACCGACAGGATGCGGTCGGAATCGAAGAACATGTGCTCCGTGCGGCAGAGGCCGATGCCCTCGGCGCCGAATTCCCGCGCCGTGCGGGCATCCAGCGGCGTTTCGGCATTCGCCCGCACCTTGAGGCGGCGGACCTTGTCGGCCCAGCCCATGAGGGTCGCGAAATCGCCCGCGAGCTCCGGCTGCACCATGGGCACCTGGCCGACCATCACCTCGCCGGTGGAGCCGTCGATGGTGATGACCTCGCCGCGCTTCACGGTGCGGCCGCCGGCGGTCATCTCGCCCGCCTTCATGTCGATGAACAGGCCGCCCGCGCCGGAGACGCAGGGACGGCCCATGCCGCGGGCGACCACCGCCGCGTGGCTGGTCATGCCGCCGCGGGTGGTGAGAATGCCCCTGGCCGCATGCATGCCGTGGATGTCCTCGGGGCTGGTCTCGACGCGGACAAGGATCACGTCCTTGCCGTCATTCGCCAGCCGCTCCGCCTCGTCGGCGTCGAACACCACGATGCCGCTCGCGGCGCCCGGGGACGCCGGCAGGCCCTTGGTCAGCACGTCGCGCGGCGCCTTGGGATCAAGGGTCGGGTGCAGCAGCTGGTCGAGGGCCGCGGGATCGACGCGCAGCAGCGCCTCTTCCTCGGAAATCACGCCTTCGCTCGCCATGTCCACCGCGATCTTGAGGGCGGCCTTGGCGGTGCGCTTGCCCGAGCGGGTCTGCAGCACCCAGAGCTTGCCCTTCTGCACCGTGAACTCGATGTCCTGCATGTCCCGGTAATGGGCCTCGAGCTTGCGGAAGACGCCCGCGAGCTCGGCGAACACCTCCGGCATCACCTCTTCCATGGAGGGCTTGTCGGAGCCCGCGGCCTCACGGGCGGACCTGGTCAGATACTGCGGCGTCCGGATCCCCGCCACCACGTCCTCGCCCTGGGCGTTCACCAGGAATTCGCCATAGAACACGTTCTCGCCCGTCGAGGGGTCGCGGGTGAAGGCGACGCCCGTCGCGCTGTCGTCGCCCATGTTGCCGAACACCATGGCCTGGACGTTGACCGCGGTCCCCCAGCTTTCGGGGATGTTGTGGAGGCGGCGGTAGGTCTTGGCGCGCTCCACCTGCCACGAGCCGAACACCGCGCCGATGGCGCCGTTCAACTGGTCCTGCACATCCTGCGGGAAGGGACGGCCCAGCTCTTCCTCGGCCTTGGCCTTGAACAGTTCGGCGATGGTCTTCCAGTCCTCGGCCGAAAGTTCGGTGTCGAGCACATAGCCGTTCGACTGCTTGTGCTCCTCGAGGATCTCCTCGAACAGGTAATGGTCGACGCCCAGCACCACGTCCGAATACATCTGGATGAAGCGGCGGTAGCTGTCGTAGGCGAAGCGCTCGTCGCCCGACTGTTGGGCGAGGCCCTTCACCGTCACGTCGTTGAGGCCGAGATTGAGGACCGTGTCCATCATGCCCGGCATGGACACCCGCGCGCCGGAGCGGACGGAGACCAGGAGCGGATTGGCGGCATCGCCGAACTTCGCGCCCACGATCCCTTCCAGATGCCGGATGCCGGCCTGGACCTGCTCGGCAAGATCGGCGGGGTACTGCCGGTCATGGGCATAGAAATAGGTGCACACCTCGGTGGTGATGGTAAATCCCGGCGGCACGGGCAGGCCGAGATTGGACATCTCGGCAAGATTGGCGCCCTTCCCGCCCAGGAGATTCCGCATGTCGGCGCGGCCCTCGGCCTTGCCGTCTCCGAAAGTATAGACCCATTTGCTCATGGCGATCCTTCAGTCCAGTCTGCCGCCTTTCATCACCACTGCCGGGCAAAGCGGCCAACACCCGGCACGTCCGGCGGAACGAGGGCCGATCAGCCCTCGATCCGCGAAAAGTCCGCAACGCTGCTCAGGGTGGCGCGGAACGTCGCCAGCAGATTGAGGCGATTCTCCCTGAGCTTCGCGTCGGCGTCGTTCACCGTCACCTTGTCGAAGAAGGCGTCGATCGCCGCGCGAAGGCTTGCGACCGCACTCATGGCCGCGATCCAGTCCTCGCGGGCGAGCGCCTGCGTCACCGCATCCTGCACCGCCTTCAGCCGGTCATGAAGCGTCTTTTCCTCGGGCTTTTCGAGGAGCGACGGATCGACGAGGCCGTCATAGGCCCGGTTGTCCTTCTGCTCCTCGATCCGCACGATGTTGGAGCCGCGCCGGTAGGCCGCAAGCAGGTTCGCGCCGTCGTCCGTTTCCACCATCTTCTGAAGGGCTTCCGCGCGATTCCTGAGACGGAGCATGTCGTCTTCCCCAAGGGCGAAGACGGCGCTCACCAGATCGTGGCGGATGCCCAGATCGCGGAGATAGACCTTGAGCCGGTCGGCGATGAAATCGGTGAGCTCGCCCACAAGATCGGCGCTCGAAACCCCATAGCCCATGGCGGCCCTGGAGAAGATGGCGCCGAGCGGCAGGCGCAATCCGTTCTCGTTGATCATGCGCAGGATGCCGAGCGCCGCGCGGCGGAGCGCGAACGGATCCTTGGAGCCCGTGGGCTTCTCGTTGACGCTGAAGAAGCCGACGAGGGTGTCGATCTTGTCGGCAAGCGCCACGGCGACGCTGACCGGCGCCGTGGGGCAGAGATCATCTGGCCCCTTGGGTGAATAATGCTCCGCAATGGCTTGTGCCACCTCGCCTTTTTCGCCCTGGGCCAGGGCATAGTAGCGGCCCATGACGCCCTGCACCTCGGGGAACTCGCCGACGACGCCCGAGACGAGGTCGGCTTTCGCAAGGCGCGCCGCGCGGGCGGCGAGTTCGGGATCGGCCCCGACCATGGGCGCAAGCTCGCGGGCGAGAGCCTCGATCCGCCGCACCTTGTCGCCCATGCTGCCGAGCTTGGCGTGGAACACGACGCCGTCGAGCGCGGGCAGATGATCTTCAAGCCGTGTCTGGAGATCCTGGTCCCAGAAGAACTTGGCGTCCGACAGGCGGGCGCGCAGCACGCGCTCGTTCCCGGCGACGATCTGCGCGCCCTTGTCCGCCGTCTCCATGTTGGCGATGACGATGAAGCGCGGGGCAAGCTTGCCCGTCGCGGCGTCGCGAAGGGAAAAATATTTCTGGTTTGCCCGCATGGTAGCGGTCAGAACTTCAGCCGGCACTTCAAGGAAGGCGGGGTCGAACGCGCCGATGAGCGCCACCGGCCATTCGACGAGCCCGGCGACTTCGGCGAGCAGGCCCTTGTCCTCGATGAGCTCGAGACCCGCTTCCGCCGCAAGGCGGGCGGCGTCGGCCGCGATCATCTCCCGCCGCTCGGCGGCGTCCAGAATGACGCGCGCGTCCCGCAGCTTCGCCCGGTAGTCGGCGAAACCCGTCACCGCAAAGGGCTGGGGCGCAAGGAAGCGGTGGCCGCGGGTCGTGTCAGTTGACGCGATCCCGTCGACGGCGAACGGCACCACCTTGCCGTCGAACAGGCAGAGGATGCTTTTCAGGGGCCGCACCCAGCGCAAGCTTCCCGCCCCCCAGCGCTGGGACTTGGGCCAGGGGAAGCTGCGCACGATCTCCGGCACGATCTCGGCGATCACCTCGGCGACCGCGCGGCCCTTGCGCTCGATCACCGCGAACAGGACCGCGCCCTTGTCCGTCTGCCGCTCCTCGAGCTGGTCGCGGGTGAGGCCCGTCGAACGCAGGAAGCCTTCGATGGCCTGGGCGGGCGCGTCGGCGCGCGGCCCCTTGCGCTCCTCCCGCACGTCGGGCTGGGCGACCGGCAGGCCGTCCACCACCAGGGCAAGACGCCGCGGCGTTGCGAAAGACTGCGCATTGTCAAAGGCTAGACCGGCAGACTTCAGACGCTCGATGAACAGGCGCTTGAGGTCCTCCGCCGCCTGGGCCTGCATGCGGGCCGGAATTTCTTCCGAGAAGAGTTCGAGAAGAAGCTCAGCCATGGGCCGTCTCCTTCGCGACGTAAAGTTCGCAGCAGCCCTTGGCCAGCGCCCGGACGCGGCCGATATAGGCGGCGCGCTCGGCGACCGAGATGACGCCCCGGGCGTCCAGCAGGTTGAAGCGGTGGCTGGCCTTCAGGCACTGGTCGTAGGCGGGCAACGGCAGCCCGGCGTCCAGCAGCATGCGGCATTCGCGCTCCGCATCCTCGAAATGGCGGAACAGGGTCTCGGTGTCCGCATGCTCGAAATTGTAGGCGGAGAACTGCCGCTCGTTCTCCAGGAAGACGTCGCCGTATTTCACGCCCTTGCCGTTCCAGTCGAGGTCGTAGACGTTCTCGATCCCCTGCACATACATGGCGAGCCGCTCGAGGCCGTAGGTGATCTCGCCCGAGACCGGGTTGCAGTCGATGCCGCCCACCTGCTGGAAATAGGTGAACTGGGTCACCTCCATGCCGTCGCA
>CAZDSS010000094.1:0-10537 GCA_964508185.1 uncultured Sphingomonadales bacterium | reverse complement strand
GGGCCGAAGCGGTTCTTGACCGCGCGCAGGATGCGGAACTGGTGGCCGCGCTCGCCCTCGAAATAGAGGACGGTGTCCACCATGTGCTCGAGCACTCGGGGGCCGGCGATCTGCCCGTCCTTGGTCACATGGCCGACGATGAGGACGGCGACCCCCCGCCGCTTGGCGAAGCGGATCAGCTCCTGCGCCGCCGCGCGCACCTGTCCCACGGTTCCGGGCGCGGAATCGAGGCTGTCCGCATACATGGTCTGGATGCTGTCGATGACCACGACGGCGAGATCGGGGATCGCTTCCAGCGTCGTCAGGATGTCGCGGAGATTGGTCTCGGACCCGAGCTGCACGGGCGAGCGGTTGAGGCCTAGGCGCTCTGCCCGCATCTGCACCTGCGCGACCGCCTCCTCGCCCGAGACATAGACGCAGCGCACGCCGCTGGCGGCGAGTCTGGACACCGCCTGCAGGAGGATCGTGGATTTCCCGATCCCCGGATCGCCGCCGACGAGGGTTGCGGACCCCGGCACCAGCCCGCCGCCAAGCGCCCGGTCGAATTCGCCGATCCCCGACACATGACGGGGCAGGGCGCCCGTCCTGGCTTCGAGATTGGTCAAGGGAATTTCACGCCCCTTGCCCGCATTGCCCTTGAGGCCGCCGGGAGTGCCGATGGTGCTCACTTCCTCGACGATGCTGTTCCATTCCTGGCAGGCGTCGCACTGCCCGGCCCATTTGGCGTAAACGGCGCCGCAGGACTGGCAGACGAATTGTTTGACCGGCCGTGCCATGGCTTATCGCATCGTCATGCGCGGAGAAGCTCCATCTGGATCGGACCTTCCGCGCGGCCGTTGATGAACTGCTGGACGTAGGGGTTGTCGGTCTGGTCGAGCTCGGCCTTGCTGCCGGTCCAGACGAGCTTGCCCTTGTGGAGCATGGCGACCTTGTCGGCGATCTTGCGCAGGCTCGCCATGTCGTGGGTGATGGTGATGGCCGTCGCGCCAAGGTCGCGCACCCGGTCCACGATCAGGTCGTTGATGACGTCGGCCATGATGGGGTCAAGCCCCGTGGTCGGCTCATCGAAGAAGATGATCTCGGGCTCGGCGGCGATCGCCCGGGCAAGGCCCACGCGCTTCTGCATGCCGCCCGAAAGTTCGGCGGGGCTCAGATCCGCCACATCCGCGCCAAGGCCCACCTGACGGAGGACCGCGATCGCCCGCTCCCGCGCCTCGCGGCGCTTCACGGCCTTGGTGGCGAGCAGGCCGAAGGCCACGTTTTCCCAGACGGGCAGGCTGTCGAAAAGCGCCGCGCCCTGGAACAGCATGCCGATGCGGCGCATGACGTCTTCGCGTTCCGACGCCTTCAACCGGTTGACGTCGCGGCCGTCGATGAGGATTTCGCCGGCATCCGCCTTGAGAAGGCCGAGGATGCATTTGATGAGCACCGACTTCCCCGTGCCGGATCCGCCGATGATGACGAGGGATTCCCCCGCCTCCACGTCAAGGTCGATGCCGTCCAGCACGGTCTTGGGGCCGAACCGTTTGACGACGCCGCGCAGGCTGATCTTGGGGCTGTTGCTCATGGCGCTCACGAGGTGGCGAAGAAGAGTTCGGTGACGATGTAGTTGGAGAACAGGATGAGGATCGAGGCCGAGACCACCGCATTGGTGGTCGCCCGTCCGACGCCCTGCGCCCCGCCGCGGCTCATGTAGCCATGGTAGCAGCCCATGAGGGCGATGAAGAAGCCGAAGACGCAGGCCTTCACCAGGCCCGAGATCACGTCGTTGGCCTCGAGGTAATCCATGGTGGTCTGCAGATAGCTTCCCGGGTTGAAGCCGAGCTTGTCGGTGGACAGCAGGAACCCGCCGGCAACGCCGATGATGTCGGCGACCAGCACGAGGCAGGGCAGCATCAGGGTGGCGGCGAGGATGCGCGGCGCGATCAGATACTTGAACGGATCGGTCGACAGGGTCGACAGGGCGTCGATCTGCTCGGTCACCCGCATGGTGCCGATCTCCGCCGCCATGGCGGCGCTGACGCGGCCCGCCACCATCAGGCCGCCGAGCACCGGGCCCAGTTCGCGCACGAAGCCGATCACCACGATCCCCGCGACGGCGCTTTCCGCATTGAAGCGCGACCCGCCCTCATAGATCTGGAGCGCCAGCACCGCGCCGGTGAAGAGGGCGGTGAGGCCCACCACGGGGAGCGAATAATAGCCGATGCTCAGCATCTGGCTGCCGAGATGGCGGAGATAGTAGGGGGGGCGCACAAGGTGCGAAATGGCGGTCACCGTGAACAGCCCGAGCTGCCCGGCCGCGGCGAGGAAGCTCAGGGTGACACGCCCTATGATGGCCAGGAAATTCATGCGCGCAGTTTCTTGTCCCGGGTCAGGCCCTTGAACGGGCTGAAATTTCCGATGTCGCAGAAGGTTATAGCGGCCCGGCGCCGCGATCGGCAACCACTAAGCGCGCGCGGCGGTCCGGCCGTCCAGCCCATCAACCGAAATCTTCGGGGAGATAGGCATCGTCGGCGAGGTCCGAGAAGCGGGTGGTCTCGCGCTCGAAGAACAGGCGCACGGTGCCCGTGGGGCCGTGACGCTGCTTGCCGATGATGAATTCCGCAAGGCCGTGGAGCTTCTCGCCTTTGGCCTGCCATTCCTGATGCTCGGGCGTGCCCATGGTTGGCTCCTTCATCTGGTGGTAATACTCCTCGCGGAAGACGAAGGTCACCATGTCGGCGTCCTGCTCGATGGAGCCGGATTCGCGAAGGTCGGACAATTGCGGCCGCTTGTCCTCGCGCTGCTCCACCGTACGGCTGAGCTGGCTGAGGGCGATCACCGGAATGTGAAGTTCCTTTGCCAAGCCCTTGAGGCCGCGGGTGATTTCCGAAATTTCCTGCACCCGGTTCTCGGGTCCCCGGCCGCCCGATCCGGTGCCGCGGAGAAGCTGAAGATAGTCGACGATCACAAGCCCCAGATTGTGCTGGCGCTTCAGACGTCGGGCGCGGGTGCGAAGCGCGGCGATGGTCAGCTGCGGCGTGTCGTCGATGAAGAACGGGATCGATTCCAGCTCCTGCGCGACGCGTGCGACCTCGCGGAACTGCTCCTTGGTGAGGCGGCCGCGGCGCAGGTCCTCGGATGGCACGCGGGCGCGCTCGGCAAGGATACGGGTCGCGAGCTGCTCCGCCGACATTTCGAGGGAGAAGAAGCCGACGACCGCGCCTTCGGATTCCTTCGGATCGATCCCTGCTTCCTGGCTCCTGAGATAGGCGAGGGCGGCATTGAAGCCGATGTTCGTTGCAAGCGCCGTCTTCCCCATGGCCGGGCGCCCGGCGAGGATGATGAGGTCGGAGGGGTGCAGCCCGCCGATCTTCTCGTTGATGGCGCGGAAGCCCGTGGTGACGCCCGACAGGCGGCCGTCCCGCTTGTAGGCCGCCTCGATGGTGCGGACGGCGTCGGTCATGCTGCGGGCGAAGGTCTTGAAGCCGCCCTCGTGCTGCCCCTTCTCGGCAAGCTCGAACAGCTTCTGCTCGGCCTGCTCGATCTGCGCCTTGGCGGGCTCGTCCACGCTCGAATCATAGGCCGTGAGCACCATGTTCTCGCCGATGGCGATGAGCTCGCGCCGCAGCGCCAGGTCATAGATCAGGCGGCCATAGTCCTCGGCGTTGAGGATGGTGATCGCAGCCCCGGCAAGGCGCGCGAGATATTGCGCGCCGCCCACGTCCACCAGCGCCTCGTCCCGCTCGAAGAAGGCCTTGAGGGTGACGGGGGTCGCAAGCTGCCCGCGGTCGATGAGCCGCAGCGCCGCCTCATAGATGCGGCCGTGCACGGGCTCGAAGAAATGCTGGGGCAGCAGGAAGTCCTGGACCTTGGACGCCGCCTCGTTGTTCACCAGAATCGCGCCGAGGAGCGCCTGTTCCGCCTCCAGATTGTGGGGCAGCTGGCGGTATTCGGCCGCGCTTTCGGGCTCGATGCGCGTGACGGTGGTGAAGGCGTCGGTCATGAACTCACGGCTTCCTGCTAGGAATGGTTCTTTTAGCACGGGGCCCCGGGCAGCGGAAGGCGGGAAGGCCAGGGGGCGTGGCTGGAGCTCGACTGTCCAAAAACGGGACAGGTTCCGGAGCCGCCTTCATTCCGCCCGTCGCCCGGTTTTACAGGTGCCGTCCGCAATCTTCCCCGCCGCCGCATCGGAACACGGGCGGACGGGCGGAAATCCGCGCTCTCCGCCGCGTTAGGCGGGTCCGGGGCGATTGTGGCGCGGAACTTGCTCAATGGGAGATCAGGACGGGGCCCGATGGTCGGGCCCACAACAGGCTGGACTGGGAACCACCATGAATATTCGGAATACCCTTGGCGCTGCGGTGCTGATGATCGGGCTTTGCGGCGCGGCGCATGCCCTGCCCATCACCGATGTCTATACGCCCGCATCACCCGTCACGCTGCAGACGGATGTCGGCTACAGCTTCACCCATGACCTGACGGCCCATGGCTTCGATCCGCTGAACGACATCATCAGCACGGCGTCGCTGCATCTCAATATCGACGGGCCGGGCGGCCAGCCGCTGACCATCAATCTCGACGGCAGCAACGCCTTCTCCGACAAGCTCAACGTCTATTTCGACAATCTGCCCTTCACCATCGACGTGAGCTATCTGCAGGAAGACGGCATCCTCAACGTGGTGCTGACCAAGGGCGGCGGCAAGGGCAGCACCTTCACCTTCCTCGGTTCGACCCTGTTCGTGGACGGCCAGCCTGGCGATACGGGCGGCCCCGGCGGGAACCAGGTGCCTGCGCCGGCGGGCCTCGCCCTGTTCGGCCTCGGCCTCACCGGGCTCGGGGTCAGCCTGCGCCGTCGCCGCAAGGCCTGACGCCGCACAGGACAGACACCATTCGCGGCCGGGGTGCGCAAGCGCCCCGGCCGATTCTGTTTCCAGCGGCAAGCCGCGATCGCACAGGCAGCCTGGAAGGGAGCCAGGGCGGGCGGCGCTCGCGCGGATCTTCAAGGCAACGGACGGCCCGTTCACTCAGCGGCTCCGAACTTGCAACCTCACCCGACACCAGCCTCCCTTGTTTCTCCCCGCAACCGTCGGATTTCCTGACAGGGCCGCCCGGGCCGTCAGTGGATGAATTTCCTAAGGAATTGAAGCTTTTGGTAATCTTCCTGTCGGCTTTTTTCGGCATGATGATTGCATGGTTGCGCTAAGGAATTCGAGAGGGAGGACCAACATGATCAATTTCAGACTTGTTGGCATGGCCCTGGCCGCGTTGCTTGGAGCATGTTTCGCGGCGGGCCCGGCCACGGCGGCGCCCAGCCACGCCGTTTTCGCCTTTTCCATCACCGGTACTCCGGAACTGCATCTCACGACCGACGGCGGGGAGGTGATCGTCCAGGCAACTCATACGGGCTGGTACCGGGAAGACGGTTATCACCAGAACATAAATCCCAACTATTTGACCGGTTTTTGCAGCTCGTCCGACGCCTGCAGGGGTGACGACCGGAATTACCGCAGCTTCTTCGCCTTCGATCTTGCCAACGTCTCGGGCAGCATCCTGTCCGCAAGTCTCAGCATCGGAAATCCGGCCCAGGGCCTGCATACCACCGAACCCTCGCTCCTCCTCAACATCCACGAGGTGCTGACGGCCTTCGACGATCTCGTCGCAACCCACACCGACGCGACGGATATCTTCGAGGACCTCGGCGACGGCGCCCTGTTCGGGAGCTATACGGTGACCGCAGCCGACAACGGAACGCAGGTCGTGGTCGGCCTCAATGACGCGGCGATCACGGCCCTCAACGCCGCCATCGGCTCCATCATGATCTTCGGCGGCGCCGTGGGATCGGCGGTGCCGACCGACGTTCCGGCGCCCGCGTCCCTCGCGCTCCTCGCCCTGGGCGTCATCGGGCTTCGGATGATCAATCGCCGCCGCATGGCCTGACGGCGGGGCGAACGCGGCCACAAAAAAGGCGGACCGAAGTCCGCCTTTTTCATGTCCGGAAAATCCGGGTGCGGGATCAGGCCTGTTCTTCCTGCTCTTCCGCAGCCTCGTCGGCGCCGAGAGCTTCCTCGGCGAGCTCGGGATTCTCGAAGAAGCCGGCGGCTTCCTGTTCCTGCTCGGTCGCTTCGGCTTCGGAGCGCGCCACATTGACGCTCACCATCACCGCCACTTCCGGATGCAGGGAGATCTTCACCTGGTGGACGCCCGTGGTCTTGATCGGGCGGTTGAGCACCACCTGGCTGCGCTCCACCTTGTAGCCGGCTTCGGCCAGAGCCGCGGCGATGTCGCGGGCCGAGACCGAACCATAGAGCTGGCCCATGTCGCCGGCCTGACGGATGAGGGTGCAGGACGCGCCTTCGAGCGTCTTGGCCACCGCCTCGGCGTCCTTGCGGCGCTCGAGGTTGCGGGCCTCGATCTCCTTGCGCTGGGCCTCGAAGCGGGCGCGGTTGGCTTCCGTCGCACGCAGGGCCTTCTTGCGCGGCAGGAGATAGTTGCGGGCATAGCCGTCGCGGACCGTCACCTCGTCGCCGATATGGCCGAGATTCTCAATCCGTTCCAAAAGAATGACTTGCATGAACTCTCTCCTTTAGATCACGAAGGGCAGGAGCCCGATGATCCGCGCGCGCTTGATGGCGCGGGCGAGTTCGCGCTGTTTCTTGGTGGACACGGCGGTGATGCGGCTGGGCACGATCTTCCCGCGCTCGGAGATGAAGCGCGACAGCAGCTTCACGTCCTTGTAGTCGATCTTCGGCGCATCCGGGCCCGAGAACGGGCAGGTCTTGCGACGGCGGAAGAACGGGCGACGCACCGGGGCGGCAGCGCCGCGCGAAGCGGTTCTATCATCCATTGTCCGACTCCTCAGCTTCTTCGCCGCGGCTACGGGCCGGGCGGTCACCACGATCGCCGCGGCGGCCACGGTCGCCGCGATCGCCCCGTTCACGGTCGCCGCGGGACTGCAGGACGGCCGACGGGCCTTCCTCGATCTCTTCGACCCGCACGGTCATGTAGCGGATGATGTCCTCGTTGAGGCGGACATTGCGCTCGAGTTCGCTGATCGCCGCGGCAGGCGCGTCGATTCCGAAGAACACATAGGTGCCCTTGCGGTTCTTCTTGATCTTGTAGGCAAGGTTGCGAAGACCCCAGTTTTCGGTCTTCACCACTTTGCCGCCATTGTCTTCGATGAGTTTGGTATATTCCTCGACCAGGACATCGACCTGCTGGGCAGGAAGGTCCTGACGAGCAATGAAGATATGCTCGTAAAGCGACATGTTTCTCGTGTCTCCTTATGGCTTTCCGCGGGTCGTTGCGCCTTTGGCATCGGGGATGCCGCCGCCGCTCGCCGCGGAAACCGCCCGGATGTCACCCGGGCGGAAGTGCACACTGATGTTGAGGCCCGCGAATATACATGAAAGCGGGCCCCGCGCAAGTGCTTGACAGGGTGAAAGAGGCGGGTATTCATGACCCGAACGCAATGACCTGAGGATATTCACGCATGGCCTATGCCTTCACCTTCCCTGGACAGGGCAGTCAGTTCGTCGGAATGGGCAAGGAACTCGCCGAGAATTTCGGCCCGGCCCGGCTGGTGTTCGAGGAGGTGAACGAGGCGCTGCAGCAGAATCTGAGCCGCCTCATGTTCGAGGGGCCGGAGGAGGAGCTGCGGCTGACCCATAACGCGCAGCCGGCGCTGATGGCGGTGAGTCTCGCCGTCGTCCACTGCCTCAAGGACATGTTCGACGTCACCATCTTCAAGCACGCCAAGTTCGTTGCGGGCCACTCGCTCGGCGAATATTCGGCCCTTGCGGCGAGCGACGCGCTGACGATTACCACAACGGCGCGGCTTCTGAAGCAGCGGGGCCAAGCCATGCAGCGCGCGGTGCCCGTGGGCGAGGGAGCCATGGCTGCGCTTCTCGGCCTCGATCTCGAAGCCGCCCAGGCGGTCGCCGCGGAAGCGGCCCAGGGCGAGGTTTGCGCCGCCGCCAACGACAATGCGCCGGGACAGGTGGTGGTGAGCGGTCACAAGGCGGCGGTCGAGCGCGCGATCGAGATCGCCAAGGGGCAGGGCGCGAAGCGCGCCGTCCTGCTGCCCGTGAGCGCCCCCTTCCATTGCCCGCTGATGCAGCCCGCCGCCGACGAGATGGCCGAGGCCCTGGCTGCGATCGAATTGCTGCCGCCCGTGGTGCCGGTCATCAGCAACGTGACGGCCCAGCCCGAGCGCGACGCGGAAAAGATCCGCAAGCTTCTGGTGGAACAGGTCACCGGCATGGTGCGCTGGCGGGAAAGCGTCATCACCATGGCCGACAACGGCGTTCATACGCTGGTCGAGCTTGGCGCCGGCAAGGTATTGACCGGGCTCGCGAAGCGCATCGACGAGCGGGTCAACGGCGTTTCCATCCAGAGCGCCGCCGACATGGAAGCCTTCGCCAAGTCGTTGCTCTGAGGGCGGCGCCCAAGGCACCATCGGCGTGTCCGGGGAGGACGCCCACAACCCATTTCAGAGAAAAAGGGGAACGCGATGTTCAATCTTTCTGGTAAGGCCGCGCTCGTGACGGGCGCCACCGGCGGCATCGGGCGGGCGATCGCCGTCGCCCTCCATGGCGCCGGCGCAAAGGTGGCCCTGTCCGGCACCCGGGTCGAGCCCCTCGAAGCCCTTGCGGCGGAGCTCGGTGAGAACGCGGTTGCGCTTCCCTGCAACCTCGGGAATGCCGAGGAGCTCGGCAGCCTGATCGCCCGCGCGGAAGAGGCCATGGGCGCCGTCGACATCCTCGTGAACAATGCCGGGATCACCCGCGACAATCTGGCCCTCCGCCTCAAGGACGAGGACTGGGACCAGGTGCTGAACGTCAATCTGAAGGCCGCGTTCAAGCTGTCGCAGGCGGCGATCCGCGGCATGATGAAGCGCCGCTTCGGCCGCATCATCAACATCACCTCGATCGTGGGCGTCACCGGGAATCCGGGGCAGGCGAACTATGCGGCGGCCAAGGCCGGCCTCATCGGCATGTCCAAGTCGCTGGCCCAGGAAGTGGCGTCGCGCGGAATCACGGTCAACTGCGTCGCGCCCGGTTTCATCGCGACCCCGATGACGGACATATTGAGCGACGAGCAGAAGGCGCGCCTCCTCCAGAACATTCCCATGGAGCGGCTTGGAACGCCCGAAGACATTGCCGCCGGCGTCCTCTATCTCGCCAGTGTCGAAGCGGGGTACGTGACCGGCCAAACCCTTCACATCAATGGCGGAATGGCCATGATCTGAAGCCGCGGCGGTAACCGGTTCCGGGGCCGGAATCGGCGCACAAACTGCGTTGCGCTATCTGGCCAAAAGGATAAAACTGTGTTACCAACCGCTGCCAATGTGAAACATCGGGGGTGTTGGCTCTGGCATTTGCCCGATTTCACCTATAGAAAACGTGCCGTGTTGGCTTACTTAACTTAAGGACAAGGACAGCATCATGTCGGATATCGCGGATATTGCTGCGCGCGTGAAGAAGATCGTCGTCGAGCATCTGGGCGTCGACGAAGCCAAGGTGACCGACGAAGCGAAGTTCGTTGACGACCTGGGTGCGGACAGCCTGGACACCGTGGAACTCGTGATGGCCTTCGAAGAAGAGTTCGGCATCGAGATCCCGGACGATGCGGCCGAAAAGATCAATACGGTCAAGGACGCCATCGACCATATCAACAAGAGCCTGTCCTGATCGGCCCGTTGTGACGGTCGGTCACGGCTATCCATAAACAACAAGCAGGAATTGCAATGAGACGTGTGGTCGTCACCGGATTGGGTCTCGTCACCCCTCTGGCCTGCGGGGTCGAAAAGACATGGGAGCGTTTGATTGCCGGTCAGTCGGGCGCGGGTCCCATCACCAAGTTCGACGCCTCGAACTATGCGTCTCGCATTGCCTGCGAAGTGAAGCGTGGCGACGGCAGCGACGGCAGCTTCAATCCGGACGACTGGATGCCGCCGAAGGAGCAGCGCCGGGTCGATGATTTCATCATCTACGGCGTTGCGGCGGCCACCCAGGCGGTCGAGGATTCGGGCTGGAAGCCCGAGGATGACGAAGGGCGCAACCGCACGGGCGTGCTCATCGGCTCCGGCATTGGCGGCCTGCCCGGGATCGAGCAGGAATCCGTCAATCTGCACCTCAACGGCCCGCGCCGCGTCAGCCCCCATTTCATTCCGGGGCGCCTCATCAATCTGGTCTCCGGCCAGGTTTCCATCAAGTACGGCTTCCGCGGCCCGAACCATTCCGTGGTGACGGCCTGCGCCACGGGGGCGCATGCCATTGGCGACGCCGCGCGCATCATCGCCCTCGATGACGCCGACGTCATGGTCGCGGGCGGCGCGGAAGCGGCCATCTGCCCCGTGGGCGTGGCCGGCTTCGCCCAGGCCAAGGCCCTCAGCACCAGCTACAACGACGAACCCACGCGGGCGTCCCGTCCGTGGGACAAGGGCCGCGACGGCTTCGTCATCGGCGAAGGGGCGGGGATCGTCGTCCTTGAAGAATACGAACATGCCAAGAGGCGCGGCGCCAAGATCTATGGCGAGATCGTCGGCTACGGCATG
>CAZDSS010000093.1:8935-10579 GCA_964508185.1 uncultured Sphingomonadales bacterium | reverse complement strand
GCCAGTCGAGGGCGGCGGCGGCGTCGCTCAGCTCGCCGACTCCGTTGTCGAAGCTGCCCTGGCTGCGGCCGACCCCGCGGAAATTGAAGCGGAGCACGGAAAATCCGCGATGCACGAACGAATGATAAAGGTAGTACACCACCTTGTTGTTCATGGTGCCGCCGTATTGCGGATGCGGATGCAGCACCAGCGCAATCGGCGCGTTTTCCTTCTTGCTTGGATGATAGCGGCCTTCGAGCCGACCTTCCGGCCCATTGAAGATCACTTCCGGCATTAATGACTCCTCGTGCACAAGAGGTTTGTTGCGGCATTCCCAAACGGTGGCCGACTTGACCCTGCCTGGAGCCGCTCCTATATAGGCGGGCAAGCTATTCAGCGGGCTTGGATCTTATAAAGGTTTTCCATCAGCCCGTGCAAGGCGCGCAGTGGTCAGAGGGGGACAGTGATCGCGTGAAATTCCCTGTCCGTCGCTGTCATGGCCGTCGAATTCGGCTATAATTTCGATTCCACCCACGGGGATTGGGCGGAGCGAAGACAAGGGTCTCACCCCGGGCCCATCAGACGGAGGTCGTAGCGGACCCATGTGGAAAGAACTGAAAGCGGATATCAACGCCGCCCTGGAACGCGATCCGGCCGCGCGCTCGCGCGCCGAAGTGATCATCACCTATCCCAGCGTCCATGCGCTGTTCTTCTATCGCCTGGCCAATCCCTTGTGGCGACGCGGCTGGCATTTCGTCGCCCGCTTCCTCACCCAGTTCGGCCGCTTCCTGACCGGGATCGAGATTCATCCCGGCGCCACCATAGGCCCCGGCTGCTTCATCGACCACGGCTCGGGCGTGGTGATCGGCGAGACGGCGGAAGTGGGCGCGAACGTCACCCTCTATCAGGGCGTGACCCTGGGGGGCACCTCGCTCAATCGCGAAAAGCGTCATCCGACCCTTGAGGACGGCGTCATCGTCGGCGCGGGCGCCAAGATCCTCGGGCCCATCCGCATCGGCAAGGGCGCGCGGGTCGGGTCCAACGCCGTGGTGCTCAAGGAAGTGCAGCCCGGGACCACCGTCATCGGCGTGCCGGCCCGCGAGGTTCAGCGCCGCGGCCGCAAGGTGGAGGCGCGCGACTTCTGCGCCTACGGCATTCCGACCGCGGATCTTCCGGACCCCGTGGCGCGCAGTCTTGAAGGGATGGTGGAGATGATCTGCACCCTGCGCTCCCGCATCGAGACGCTGGAGCGCGAGCTCGCCGACGCGCGGGCGGGGATCGCCGCATCCCAGCGCCCCGTTGCGGACGACCAGGACGACGCCGACGAACCGGGCGTGGCGGTCAATCTCTGACCGGCCGCGCCGGGGCGTCACCCGGCGGCGCACGGATCCATGCCGGAGATTATCCGGCGCGTGACATATCCATGATGACAGCAACTTCCACAGCACGGGGCAAGGGCGCGGCCGCCTACCTCGATCACAACGCAACGAGCCCGGTGCTCCCGGCGGTGATCGACGCCATGGTGGACGCCATGCGCGAGGGCGGCAACGCGTCCTCCGTCCATGCCTTCGGCCGCGCCGCCCACCGGCGGCTGGAGGACGCCCGCGCCGCCGTGGCGTCCCGTGCCGGCTGCAAGCCTGCGGAAGTGATCTTCACGAGCGGCGG
>CAZDSS010000093.1:0-8835 GCA_964508185.1 uncultured Sphingomonadales bacterium | reverse complement strand
CAGGCCTTCGGCAAGATTCCCGTCCATTTCGGCATGCTGCATGCGGACAGCATGACCCTGTCCGCCCACAAGATCGGCGGGCCGCAGGGCGCAGGGGCGTTGATCCTCGCCGATCATCTGACCCTCACGCCCCGCATCCGCGGCGGCGGGCAGGAGCTGCGGCGGCGCGCGGGGACCGAGAACCTTCCGGGCATCGTCGGCTTCGGCCGCGCGGCGGAGCTGATGGATATCGCAGCCTTCGAACGGGTGCGGGAGCTTCGCGACCGGGCCGAGGAAGGGATCCTCGCCGCCCTGCCGGACGCCGTGATCTTCGGTCGCGATGCGCCGCGGCTTCCCAACACCATCTGCGTCGCCGTGCCGGGTGCCTCCAGCGAAACCCAGGTCATGGCGCTGGATCTTGCCGGGGTTGCGGTCAGCGCCGGGTCCGCCTGCTCGTCGGGCAAGGTGCAGCAGTCCCACGTGCTGGCCGCCATGGGGGCGGGGGCGCTTGCGGGCTCCGCCATCCGGGTGAGCCTCGGCCGCGATACGGGCCAAGCGGAGATCGACCTTTTCCTTGACGCCTATGTGGCGTTCCACGCCCGGCGGCGCAGGAAGGCCGCGGCGTCATGATCTATCTCGACTATCAGGCGACGACGCCCCTCGACCCCCGCGTGCGTGCGGCCATGGAGCCCTATCTTGCCGACAAGTTCGGCAATCCCCATTCCGCCGGCCACCGCTTCGGCTGGGAGGCGGAGGCGGCGGTGGACGTGGCGCGCGGGCAGGTCGCAGGCCTCATAAACGCGAGGCCGGACGAGATCTATTTCATGTCCGGCGCGACCGAAGCGAACAATACGGCGATCAAGGGCGTGGGGCTCGCCTATGGCCGCGACAGGCGGCATCTGGTGACGGTCGCGACCGAGCACAAATGCGTCCTCGAAAGCTTCCGCTGGCTGGAGCATCAGGGCTTCGAGGTGACCTATCTGCCGGTGGATGGGGACGGCTTGCTCGATCCGGAGGCGGTGCGGCGGGCGATCCGGCCCGATACGGCGATCGTCTCCGTCATGGCCGTCAACAACGAGATCGGCGTCATCCAGCCGCTCCATGAGATCGGCGCGATCGTGCGCGCGGGCGGCGCGAAGTTCCATGTGGATGCGGCCCAGGCGGCGGGCAAGATCCCGCTCGACGTGGATGCGGCCGCGATCGATCTCATGAGCCTTTCCGCCCACAAGATATACGGGCCGAAGGGTGTTGGCGCCCTCTATGTCCGCAGCAATCCGCGGGTCGCCGTCGCGCCACTGATCCATGGCGGCGGGCAGGAGCGGGGCCTGCGTTCGGGCACGCTCGCGCCCGCCCTCATCGTGGGCTTCGGCAAGGCGGCGGAGATCGCCGCCCTCGAGATGGCGGAGGAGACGCCGCGGATCGAGCGCCTCGCGCGCCGGTTTCTGGACCAGCTGCGGGCGGAGCTTCCGGACGTGCGCCTCAACGGCAGCGCGGAGCGGCGCTTCTGGGGCAATCTCAACATCAGCTTCCCGGGTGTGGACGGCGATCTCCTGATCGCGGAACTGCGCGAGCTTGCGGTATCGTCCGGCGCCGCCTGCGCCTCTGGCTCGAAGGAGCCGTCCTATGTGCTGCGCGCGATCGGCTTGCCCGATGCGCTTGCCAGGGCGTCCATCCGCTTCGGCTTCGGCCGCATGACGACGGAGGCGGAGGTGGACGTCGCGGCCCGCGCCGTCATCGACACCGTCCGCCGCCTGCGCGCGGCCCGCGCCATGTCATCCCCAGCCAGTCGAGTCTGATTCCGTGCCCAAGATCACCTTCATCAGCGCCAACGGCAACGAGCGCCGCGAGGTCGAGGCCAGGGTGGGCCAGTCGATCCTCGAGGTGGCGCACGCCCACGATATCCCCATCGAAGGGGCTTGCGAGGGCTCCCTCGTCTGTTCCACCTGCCATGTGATCGTGGCGGACGCCGACTACGACCGCCTGCCGCCGCCGAGCGTGGATGAGGAGGATCTCCTGGACCTTGCCTACGACCTGCAGCCCACCTCGCGCCTCGGCTGCCAGATCACGGTCACCGAGGCGCTCGACGGTCTCACTCTCCGCCTGCCGCGGGGGACGAACAATCTGCTGAACGGTTAGGTTACCGCCCCTTGAATTCCGGCTTGCGCTTGGCGAGGAAGGCGCGCACCCCTTCGGCGAAATCCTCGAGCCGGCCGGCGCGGCGCTGGAATTCGCGCTCGAGGTCGAGCTGCTCGGCAAGGGAATTGCCTTCGGACTCGGCGATCATGCGGCGGATGAGGGCGAGCGCCCCCGTGGGGCCGGCGGCGAGCTTCGCCGCGATTTTGAAGGCCTCGTCCATCAGCTTGTCGTCGTCATAGACGGCGCTCAGAAGCCCCCAGCGCTCCGCTTCCTCGGCCCCGATCTTCTCGCCCAGCATCATCATGCGCGCGGCCTTGGCCTTGCCCACGAGGCGCGGGAGGAAATAGGAGCTTCCGGCGTCCGGCACCAGCGACACATTGACGAAGGCCTGGAGGAAGAAGGCCGAGCGGGCGGCGAGGATCACGTCCGCCGCCATGGCGAGCGACATGCCCGCCCCGGCGCAGGCGCCGTTCACCGCCGAGACGATGGGCACCGGCAGGTCGCGCAGGGCCTTGATGAGGGGGTTGTATTCCCGCTCGAGCACGCCGCCCACATCCTTCGCCGCCTCGGGATTGTCGGGATTGACCGTGGTGAGCAGGTCCGCGCCGGACGAGAAGCCGCGCCCGGCCCCGGTAATCAACAGGGCCCGGGCCTTGATGTTGCCGTCCGTGATTCCGGTGACCACGTCCATGAGTTCCGACGTCATGGCGCCGTCGATGGCGTTCAGCGCCTCGGGCCGGTTGAGGGTCACGATCGCCACATTGTCGCGGAGTTCGAGCTTGATCGCCGCGTAGGACATTTAATCTTCCTCCCTGCAAGATCACGGACACAAGGCGAGTTATAGCAGGCCCGGGGAACGTCGACCACTGGCTGGCTGAGGAACTATCGGAAATTGCAGGGGAATGGGGGCCGCGGCTCAGAACGCCATGGGCTCACACGCGACCTTGTTGCGGCCGGAGGCCTTGGCTTCGTAGAGCGCGCGATCGGCGCGGCCGACGAAGCCGTCGAGATCCTCGCCCGGGCGATACTGCGAGACCCCGAAGGACATGGTGATGCGGCCAAGCGTCTGGCCGGTGGAGCGGTTCTTCATGATCTTGCGGCTGATGGCGAGGCGGATCCGCTCGGCGACGGCCGAAGCTTCGGGAAGCGCGATGTCGGGCAGGATGATGGCGAATTCCTCGCCGCCGTAGCGCGTCGCCACCCCCTTGTCGCCCACCATGGCGCGCAGGGCCTGGCCCACGAGCTTCAGCACATGGTCGCCGAGCTTGTGGCCGAAGCTGTCGTTGAAGGACTTGAAGTGATCGACGTCGCAGAAGATGAGGGACAGGGGCTTGCGCGACGATACCGCGCGGTCGACGGCGTTGTTCAGGGTCTGGTCGAAAAGCTTGCGGTTGCCGACGCCCGTGAGCTCATCGGTCATGGCCTCGATCCGCACCTTCTCGAGATTGCTCTTGAGGCGATCGATCTCCGCCGACGAGCGCTTGAGCTGCTTCTCGAGCGCGAGGCTCTTCCGTTGCATGGCGCGAGTTTCGGACAGCAGGCGCTTCACCGTGTCGTGGAGGCTGCCTTCCTCCACCGCATCCGCCAGATCCTCCCCATAGGTCATGAGGGCGGAGCCGAAGCGGGAGGTGTCCTGCTCCGCATTGCGGAGATAGGCGACCGCGCGTTCGAGCTCGCCCTGGGCGCGGGCCTCGGCCTCGAGCGCGGCGGTTTCGTCCTTGCGCAGATGACGGCGCAGGACATCGTCGAGCAGAATATCCGACAGCGGGCGGCCGTCCTTGAGGGCGGCGTCCAGGTCACGGCGCACGCCCGCGGGCTCGCCGGTCACATAGGCGAAGAAGAGTTCATAGTTGCGGGGCAGGGGCGGCAGGCCGTGCCGGGCGCAGAGGGCAAGGGCATCAGCTGCCGAGCGCGACAGGCCGGCGTCTTCCGGATCCTTGTCCGGATGCGACGCCTTGCTCGCCTCCTGCTCCTGAAGTTGGTGTGGAACCGCCACCCCGCGATCCTCTTGGTGATGCAAGAATTCAGCGGGCGCGCTCCGCGCCCGGAACCGCCCCAAGGTTAATCCGGACTCCCTAAAGAACTTCTAACAAAGGGAGAAAGGGACAGGCGGTTACCTATCCCTTTAATATAAATTAGTTAAGAATATATTTAACCGCGGGATCAAAAGTTAAGCAGCGGCATCGCTGCCGTCAGCCACGGCCGCAGCCTTCTTGCGGCTGCGGGTCGCCCGGGGCTTGGCCTTGGGCTCATCTTCCGCCGGGGCGGCGGCATCCTCGTCCGCAGCCTGCGCCGCCGGCGCAGCCTCAGACTTGGCCGCCGTCTTGCGCGCGGCGGGCTTGGCGGCCGTCTTCTTCGCAGCGGTCTTCGTGGCCGTGGTCTTTTTGGCGGGGGTCTTTTTCGCCGCGGTCTTCTTCGGCTTTTCCGCGGGCTCTTCCGCCGTCACCGTGGCGGATTCCGCGTCCTCTCCGGCCGTGGGGGCAGGGGAATCGCCCGCCGCCTTCGCCGCCTTCGCGGACTTGCGCGCGGTGCTCTTCTTCGCCGCAGCCTTCGGCGCAGGCTCTTCCGCCACAGATTCGGTCACCGCTTCCGGCGCAGGCTCGGGAGCCGCTTCGGCTTCCGCCGTCTCAGGCTTGGCCTTGGCGCGGGTCGCGGTCTTGCGCCGGGCCTTGGGCTGCGAAGGCTCGGCGGGCTGTTCGGCCGCCGGTTCCGCAAGCTCAGCCGCCGGTGCCTCGGGGGCGTCTGCCGCCACCTCTGGTTCGGCGTCCAGGATCGGTTCGGGCTCGGCCGCCATCACGGCGGGTTGCGGCGCTTCGGCCATGGACCGTTCGGACGAGACCGGCCGGGCCGACGGCTCGGCGCCCGCAGCCAGGGTCACGGTGCCGAAGGACTTCATGACGAAGGCGGGCACATGCTCGCCGAAGCCGACGATGGTTTTCGCCTCTTCGCGCTCGTGACGCTCGTGGCGGTCGGGGCGGTCGCCGCGGCCGTTGTCGCGCTTGCCCCGGTCCTTGTCCTGCGCCTTGTCCCGGCCCTTGTTATGTGCGGGGGCGGGCGCCTCTTCCTGGCGCGAGGCCTCGGGCCTGGCCTTCGCTTCCTCGCGCTGGGGCTTGTCGCCTTTCGCTTCCTTGCGGTCCTTGCCCTTGCCCCGGTCCTTGCCGCGCTTGCGGTCGTCGCGGCGCTTGCCCGCGGATTCGGCGGCCTCTTCCAGGATGGCCGCATCCTCGCCCTCAAGGCGCGGGATGGGCTGGCCCATGAGCTTCTCGATGGCCGTCACGAACTTGTGATCGTCCGGCGTCGCGAGGGTGAAGGCCTTGCCTTCGCGGCCGGCGCGGCCGGTGCGGCCGATGCGGTGCACGTAGTCGTCCGCATGGATCGGCACGTCGAAGTTGAAGACGTGGGACACGTCCGGAATGTCGAGGCCGCGGGCGGCGACGTCGGACGCCACCAGCAATTGCATTTCGCCGGCCTTGAAGCGCTGCAGCACGTCCATGCGCGCCGACTGCTCCATGTCGCCATGGAGCTGGCCCACATTGAAGCCGTGGCGCTGCAGGGACTTGTAGACCACCTGCACGTCGCGCTTGCGGTTGCAGAATATGATGGCGTTCTTGATGGTCTCGGCGCGGACGAGCTCGCGGAGCTTCGCGCGCTTCTCCTTGTCCTGACCGCGCACGGGGACGAGCTTCTGTTCGACGGTATGCGCCGCGGTCGCCGGGCGCGATACCTCGATCATCTTGGGGTCATTCAGGAAGCGGTCGGTCAGGCGCTCGATCTCCGGCGGCATGGTGGCGGAGAAGAACAGCGTCTGATGGCGCTGGACGATGAGCGACATGATGCGCTCGATGTCGGGGATGAAGCCCATGTCCAGCATGCGGTCGGCTTCGTCGATCACGAGAATCTGGACGCCGTTCAGCATCACCTTGCCGCGCTCCACATGGTCGAGCAGGCGGCCCGGCGTGGCGATCAGGACGTCCGCGCCCTTGTCAAGCGCCCGCTCCTGGTCGGCGAAGGAGGTGCCGCCGATGAGGAGCGCCATCGAGAGCTTGTGATACTTGCCGTAGATCTCGAAATTCTCGGCCACCTGGGCGGCCAGCTCCCGCGTCGGCTCGACGATGAGCGAGCGCGGCATGCGGGCACGGGCCCGGCCGGAGGCCAGGATGTCGATCATCGGCAGGGTGAAGGAAGCCGTCTTGCCCGTTCCCGTCTGGGCGATGCCAAGCACGTCGCGGCCCTGCAGGACCACGGGGATTGCTTGCCGTTGTATGGGAGTCGGTTCCTTGTAACCGGCTTCCTCTACAGCCTTTAAGACCTCGTCACTGAGGCCCAGTTCGAAAAAAGTCATTCGGGCTTACTATTAACTTTCGGCATGGACGTGCGGGACAGCCTCGTCGCTGAAGCCGTTTATGGTCGCGAAGCATAGGGAAATGCCGCTATAAGTCAACTTGAGTCTTGGTACCATAAGAGTTGAATGGAGATAACGTTCCCATGGCGCCCGCCCTCGTCCTCATCCCCGGCCTCATCTGCACAGCGGAGCTGTGGGAGGCGCAGATCGCCGACCTCGCGGATCTCGCCGACGTGACGGTCGCCGATCATACGGGGCAGGACAGCATGGCGGCGCTCGCGCGGTCGATCCTCGATGCGGCGCCGCAGCGCTTCGCCCTCGCGGGACTTTCGATGGGCGGCTATATCGCGCTGGAGATCATGCGCCAGGCGCCGGAGCGGGTGGAAAGGCTCGCACTTCTTGATACCAACGCCCGGGCGGATACGCCCGAACAGTCCAAGCGCCGCCGGGATTTCATCGCGCTTGCCGAGCGTGGCCGATTCCTCGGCATCTCGCCGCGCATGATTCAGGATCTGGTGCATCCCGACCATGCGGCGGACCGGACGATCGCCAACACCATCGTGCGCATGGCGCGGGAGACGGGGCGCGAAGCCTTCATCCGTCAGCAGACGGCGATCATCAACCGCATCGACAGCCGTCCGTATCTGCCGCGCATTTCCTGCCCGACCCTCGTCCTCTGCGGCCGCGAGGACAAGCTGAGCCCCGTGGAGCTGCATGAGGAAATGGCGCGCATGATTCCGGGGGCGAAGCTGCGCGTCGTCGAGCATTGCGGGCATCTCGCGCCGCTCGAACAGCCGGCGGAGACGAGTCGCCACCTCGCCGCCTGGCTGCGCGGGGAATTGTAAGCGTCAGTCCGCCTGGGCGAGGGCGGCGACGTCCGCCTTCATCAGGGCGCGGAGATTGCGGGTGATCTTGTCCACCGGCCAGTCCCACCAGCGAAGCTCGAGAAGGAAGGCGATCTCCTCGTCCGTGAAGCGCTTGCGGATGAGGCGGGCGGGATTGCCGCCGTACACGCAATAGGGCGGGACGTCGGTGGTGACCACCGACTGGGCGGCGATGATGGCGCCGTCGCCGATGGTGACCCCCGGCATGATAACCGCGCCATAGCCGATCCAGACATCGTTACCGATCACCGTGTCGCCCCGGCTCGGCAGGTCCATGACCAGGTCGAGATGGCGGGCCCAGGCGCCGCCGAAGATGGGGAAGGGGAAGGTGGAGACGGCGTCGATCTTGTGATTGGCGCCGCTCATGATGAACTTGACCCCCGTGGCGATGGCGCAGAACTTGCCGATCACGAGCTTCTCGGGCCCGTAGGCGTACAGGACGTTGCGCTCGAACCCTTCGGGGTCGTCCGGATCGTCGTAATAGGAATAGTCCCCGGCGACGATCTTGGGATTGTTCGTCACCGCCTTGATGAACACCACGCGCGGATGGCCCGGCATCGGATGCCGGGTGAGGGGATCCGGCACCTGATCCTCCTCGGTCATCAGACGTCCAGCTCCGTGACCGCGGTCGCGTTCTCCTGAATGAAGCGGAACCGCAGTTCGGGCTTGCGGCCCATGAGTTCTTCAACCCGGCGGGCGGTCGCCCGCTGATCCTTGAAATCCTCGGGCAGCACCACGCGCAGAAGCGTGCGCTTCGCGGGATCCATGGTGGTCTCGCGCAGCTGGGCCGAGGGCATTTCGCCAAGGCCCTTGAAACGGCTGACCTCGATCTTGCCGCGCCCGGTGAATTCGGTCTTCAGGAGTTCCTCGCGATGGGCGTCGTCGCGGGCATAGAGCACCTTGCCCCCCTGCGCTATGCGGTAGAGCGGCGGCTGGGCGAGATATAGATGCCCGCGTCGGATGATCTCCGTTTAGAACGGAATTCCGGCGCCAAGCCGGAGTTCCTATCATGTTGAACAGTTCAGCAAGTGGCGCAAGCGCGCCCGAACTACCGAACAATCTCGTCTTCTTCGAACGAGAACCTTCCAATTCACCGAGCTTGTCGTTCATCGAACAGGGCTCCGCCCTGCTCATGGAGGACACTTTTCCGTCCAAGACGTTTCGCATCGTCGATGGCTGTATCTGCCTTTTCCTGCCGCTTGCGGACGGCCGTCGCCAGATCCTCGATATCCTCGGGCCGGGACGGCTCGTCGGCACACATCTTTCCGGCATCAACCGGTGCAGCGCGATTGCCTTGACACCGACGCGGTTGAGAAGCCTGGACCCAGCCGTTGAAGGACACGCGACTATAGACGCATTGCGGCAGATGCTGCGGCGCGCCCAGTCTCATGCAGCATTGCTGGGACGCAAGACGATGACCGAAAGAGTGGCTGTCGCGCTGCTCGATCTTGCCGAGCAGTTCGCGATCCCGTCAAGGAAGCGCTCCAGGAGCGA
>CAZDSS010000092.1:0-10662 GCA_964508185.1 uncultured Sphingomonadales bacterium | reverse complement strand
ACCCACGACCCCTTGACCCCCAGTCAAGTGCGCTACCAGGCTGCGCTACGTTCCGTCATGATGCCGCAAAGCCCGCAAACTGCGCCCAATGCCGACATGCGGCATCTGGCCCCCGGGCTCCGGCGGTCGGCACTATAGCGCCGCCTCCGGGCCGAGGCAACCGTCCTCATGCCATTTTGATGCTTTATATGCGGGAGGCCCCGACGTCCGCCAAAAGGCCGCGGATTTCCTTGAGTTCGTCGCGGATCGCAAGAAGCCGGCGGCGGCGTGCGGCATGCTCGCGCCCGGTTGTCCGGGGGGCGGCCGGTGCCTGCTGCGGCGCGCCGAAATCGAGATCCGGCTGGCGCGCGTCCTCATGCGCCTCCGCGGGGGCGATGCCGAGATCGGGAAGGACGCTTTCCTCCACCACCCGGCCGGACATGACGAATTTCACCCCATGTTCGCGCAGCAGTTTCTGCACGCCCTTGATGGTGAACTTGTCTTCATAAAGGAGGGTCTGGATCGCGCGGAGCAGCTCCACGTCCTCGGGCCGGTAGTAGCGCCGACCGCCGCCGCGCTTCACGGGCTTGATCTGGGCGAACTTGCTTTCCCAGAAGCGCAGCACATGCTGCGGCACTCCCAGCTCCTCGGCCACCTCGCTGATGGTGCGGAAGGCCTTCGGTGATTTGCCCGTGCGCGTCGTCAACTCGCCAATCTCTTTCGCTTGGCCGGATCATCTCCGGCTGTTCCCGAAGCGGGGGCTCAGCTGCGACGGCTGACCCGCTCCTTCAGCACCTGCGACGGGCGGAACACCACGACCCGGCGCGGCCCGATGGGCACTTCCTCGCCGGTCTTGGGGTTGCGGCCGACCCGCTCGCCCTTGTTGCGCACGAGGAAGCTGCCGAACGAGGAGATCTTCACGTCCTCGCCAGAGATCAGGCTCTGGGCAATTTCCTCCAGCACAAGTTCCACCAGTTCGGCCGACTCATTGCGGGACAGGCCGACCTCTTGATAGACGGCCTCGGTGAGGTCCGCTCGTGTGACTGTCTTTCCGCTCATCGCCGGGATCCAGGAAATGGTTTTCCAATAAGGACTTAAAGCCTAAGCTTATGCCTTGGTTCCGTCAATGGCCCGCGAAAGGGAAAATTTTGCTCAAATCGGGCGCTTTGCCGCCCGCCGCATGTCACCAGCGGACGAGCGCCGCGCCCCAGGTGAAACCGCCGCCCATGGCCTCCATGAGCACGAGGTCGCCCTGCCTGATGCGGCCGTCGCGCACCGCGACATCGAGCGCCAGCGGCACGGAGGCCGCCGAGGTATTGGCATGGCGGTCCACCGTCACCACCACCTTGTTCTCGTCGATGCCGAGCTTCCGGGCGGTGCCGTCGTGGATGCGCTTGTTGGCCTGGTGGGGCACGATCCAGTCGTTGTCGGCGGCGGAAAGGCCGGTCGCCTCCAGCGCCTCGTCCACCACGGCGGCAAGGTTCGAGACCGCATGGCGGAACACCTTGTTGCCTTCCATGCGCAGATAGCCGGTGGTGCGGGTGGAGGACGGCCCACCGTCCACATAAAGAAGGTCGTGATGGGCGCCGTCGGAATGGAGATGGGTGGTGAGAATGCCGCGGTCCTCGGTGCCGCCGGTGCCTTCGCGCGCTTCCAGCACCACGGCGCCCGCGCCGTCGCCGAACAGCACGCAGGTGGTGCGGTCGTTCCAGTCGAGGATGCGGGAGAAGGTTTCGGCGCCGATCACAAGCGCCCGCTTCACCTGGCCGGACTTGATGAAATTGTCGGCGACCGTCAGGGCATAGACGAAGCCGGAGCAGACCGCCTGCACGTCGAAGGCGAAGCCCCGGGTCATGCCGAGCCGCGCCTGCACGGTGGTGGCGGTGGCCGGGAAGGTGTGGTCCGGGGTCGCGGTGGCCAGCACGATGAGGTCGAGATCGTTGGCCGAAATCCCTGCGCTTTCAAGGGCGCGCTCGGCCGCCTTGACCGCCAGGTCGGAGGTGCATTCGCCGTCGGCTGCGATATGGCGCTGGGTGATGCCGGTGCGCTCGCGGATCCATTCGTCGCTGGTATCGACCTTTTGCGACAGTTCGTCGTTGGTGACGATGCGCGCCGGAAGGTATGAGCCGCAGCCCGTGAAAACCGAACGAATGATGGTCATGACACCGCCGCTTTGCCGGACGCGGCCGGAGCCCCCCCGCCTGTCTTCAGATCAGCGGCAATGCGGCCCATCAGGTCATCGGCCGCCATGTCGTGGGCGACTCCGATGGCACTGGCGATGCCGAGCGCGTTCGCGCCCCCGTGACTTTTGACGACCAGACCGTTGAGGCCGAGGAAAACCGCGCCGTTGTGGTTGTTGGGATCGAGATGGTCCTTGAGCGCCCGCAGTCCGCCGCGGGCGAAAAGATAGCCGAGCTTCGCCATGAGCGAGCTGCGGAAGGCATTGGCGAGAAGATTGGCGATCATGCGGGCCGTGCCCTCCGCCGTCTTCAGCGCGATATTGCCGGTAAATCCGTCGGTCACCACCACATCGACCGTGCCGGCGGTGATGCCGTCGCCCTCGATGAAGCCGGTGAACTCCAGCGGCAGCGCCATGTTGCGCAGCTTCTGGCCCGCCGCCTTCACCGCGTCATGACCCTTGAGCTCCTCGACCCCCACATTGAGCAGGGCGACCCGCGGGCTCGGAAGCCCGAGGAGCGTGCGCGCGAAGGCCGCGCCCATGACGGCGAATTCAACGAGATTGCGTTCGTCGCATTCCACATTGGCACCGAGGTCGAGCATCACACTCTCCCCGCGCTCGGTGGGAATGACGGTGGCCAGCGCCGGGCGGTCGATGCCCGGCATGGTCTTGAGCATGAACTTGGCGAGCGCCATGAGCGCGCCCGTATTGCCGGCGGACACAGCCACATTGGCCTCTCCGTCCACCACCGCGGCGATGGCCCGGCCCATGCTGGACTGCCGGCCGTGGCGCAGGGCCTGGCCGGGCTTGTCGTCGCCGCTCACCACTTGGTCCGTGTGGCGGATGACGGCGCGTTCCGCAAGCCTCTGATGACGGGCAAGAAGCGGCTTGATCGCCGCTTCGTCGCCGAAAATCAGGTAGCTGGCATCCGGATGGCGCTCGCAGGCGATGGCCGCGCCGTCAATGATCGCCCCAGGGGCATGATCGCCTCCCATGGCGTCCAGCGCGATCACCAGTTTGCGCGTCAAAACAGACCTCCGGATGCCCCGCCGCTATGATCAAGCGGCGTCGTTCCCGCCCGTCACTTCACGGCCGTCGTAATGGCCGCAGGAACCGCAGACGTGATGGGGCCGCTTCAGGTCGCCGCAATTGGGGCATTCCTGATGGGCCGCCGCCGTCAGGGCGTCGTGGGAGCGCCGCATGTTGCGCCGCGAGGGAGTGGTTTTTCTCTTGGGAACAGCCATGATCTCATTCCGTCTCTAAAGGTTCCGCAGCCAAGCGGATGAACATACTTATAAATCTGTCCGCATCAAGCCCCGCCCTGCAGTTTTTTCAGGACTGCAAACGGGTTTGGCCTTGGCGAAGCGCCTTGCTCCTCGCCCAGGACCATGGGGTGCTTGACTTCGGCTCCCGACTTGCGGGGGTAGGGATCGATCGCCAGGGACAGATATTGCGCGGCCAGCTCGCCGATATCTATGGCATCAGCCGGCAAGGGCTCAATATCCTCCCCCAGCGGATCGAGTTCCTCGCCCGCTTGACCGGCGGCCTCGATATGCGGGGAGATATAGCGCACGGCAAAGTCCGACGCAACTTCGGTCTTCACGGGCTCCAGCGTGACGACGCAGCTCTGTTCCACCGTTCCCGTGACCCGGCCCGCAACCTCGAGCCCGATCTCGCTCGGCCGCAGGGTCACCACGGCGGACAATGCATGAACGGCAAGGACGTCGAACCGCTCGGCAAGGGCGCGGCGTTCGGCCTCATCCGCCTCGATCACGCGCTCGATGCCGCCGCCCGTCACTTCCTCGATGGGGACCATGCGGCTGAATTCCGGCGCAATCCCATGATCGCCGGAAAGATCGCCCATGTCTTCATGTTCCGGGGTCTTCTTCATTGCTCACCCTCCTCTGCGGCGGCATCACCGGCGCCCGAGGGGGCGACGGGCGGAAACTGGATGGCGCCTTCCAGAATTTTCCCGGTCGAAAGCGCCGCCAGACCTTCGCGGGCGCGCAACACGTAATCCACCAGCCACGGCGTGCCGCTGTTCTCCCGGCCGCGATAGACGTTGCGCTCCAAGGCCTCGCGCAGGAAGTCCGCGGAGCCCGTGCGATCGCATTCGGCGACCGCCGCGTCATAGGCCCGGGCCCGCCCGAAGAATGCCTGGGCCATGGCCTTCACCTTCTTGCCGACGCCGAGATCGCCGACCCCGGCCTCGCGAAGGGCCTGGTCCATATCCGAGAAATGGACCTCGAGGATGCGTTCTTCAAGCCGTCCCGCCCGCTCCTCGAGCGCTTTTTCGCCGTCCTTCAGCGCGTGCAGCCGGGACAGCACCAGCCACAGATGGAGAATGATGAGATCGAATCGCCCGTCCAGCGTGTCCTCGACCGCGCCATCCAGATAGAAGGCCGGGCGGCGCGCTTGGGTCACCACCTGTATATAGATGTCATGGGCGATGCGGTTGTCCTCGTCCCGCCCCAGCAACTTCCTCAAGAATGCGATCATTTTGCCGTCCTGGCCCTGTGGCCGCTCCATTCAGGCGGCCGGACCGCCGCCGGTCGCCCGCCCCTTCTCGCGCGACTTCCGTTGACGCAGGGGCCGGCTGCGCCTATCTTTCGTCGGGATTGGACTAGCATGGGGCGGTGCCAAGCGCAACGGAGCGCACGCCTTGTATGGCCGGGCGATGCCCGCGCGCCGTCCCCGGCGGCGCCAGAACGGAAGCCTTTCATGAATTTCACGACGAATGCTGTGCGCAACATGGGTTTGAGCAGGATCAAGGCGGCCGGCCTCGCGGCGCTTGCGGCGGGAATGCTGGTTGCGGGCTGCTCGCCCACCACCAATGTGCGCGGCCATGTGATCGAGCCCCGGATGGTGGAGGCGATCCGCCCCGGCGTGGACGACCAGGCCTCGGTCAAGGCCATGCTCGGCACCCCGTCCGTCATGGGCACCTTCTCGGACAAGCGCTGGTACTATGTCTCCCGCACCACCGAGCAGCTCGCGTTCTTCAAGCCCGACGTGCTCGAACAGAAGATCGTCATGGTCGATTTCGACGACAGCGGCATCGTGCGCAATGTCCGCAATATCGACCTGGCGGAAGCCGAAAAGATCGATCCGGTGGACGACGAAACCCCGACCCGCGGCCGCGAGCTCGGCTTCTGGGAGCAGATCTTCGGCAATATCGGCCGCTTCAGCGGCGGCGCGCCCGCCCGCTAATTTCCCATAAGCTGTTGTAAAAAACAGACAAGTTTGCTCCAACTTTAGCAAGCGTTAACCTTGTTGCCTTTAAACTCGCAACATGCGGCGCCGGAAATGCGCCGTGACAAAAGCGCGTTTCATTGGGGACGGGACCTTGCAAGATCCGACAGGCATCGACCATTCAACTGGGCGCTCCCGGCGCCTCACCTGCGGCGCCGCGCTGGCCCTGGCGCTCGGCATGAACCTTTGGGCGGGCGTCGCCCATGCCGGCGGTTTCTATCTCGATGAGCGCAGCGTGCGGGCGAGCGGCCGCGCCTATGCTGGCGCTGCGGCGATCGCCGACGACGCCGGGGCCCAGACCTACAATCCTGCGACCCTCGCGGCTCTGTCGGGAAGCCAGATATCGGGCGGCGGCTATCTCATCATGCCGCGCGCAAGGGTGCGGAACGACGGCAGCCACATGGATGTGGGCCCCTTCACCGGCATTCCCGTCGGCGGCGCGGACGACCAGGGCTTCGACCCGCAGCCCACGGGCTATCTCCATCTCGCAACGCCCGTAACGCCCGATTTCTGGCTCGGCCTTTCGGCGAGCGTCCCCTTCGGCCTCAAGGACGAATACGACGCGGATTTCTTCGGCCGCTATGATTCGACCCGGTCAAAGGTCGCGGTCATCGAGCTTGCGCCGAGCATCGCCTGGGCGGCGACGCCCCAACTGTCCCTCGGCGCGACCCTGTCGGTCCAGCGAGCCTCCGTCACCCTGGTCAATGCCGTGCCCAATCCCTTCGATCCGGAGTCGGACGGCTCCTTCCACGTCAAGGGCAAGGACTGGAGCGTGGGCTACGCCCTCGGCGTCCTGTGGCGGCCGGCGCCCGATTTCAGCCTCGGCCTCAGCTATCGCGGCGCGGTCGACCATCGCATGACGGGAAGCGCCGCGCTCGACCTCGGCCCCATGGCGACCACCCAGGACGCGGCGGCGGATCTTCGCCTGCCTGACATGATCACCCTTGGTCTCGCCTGGGATGTCAGCGAGCGCCTCACCCTCCTCGCCGGGGTCAGCCGTTTCGGCTGGGACCGCTTCAAGGAGGTCCGGCTCGAGCTCGAGGACGGCAGCGAGCTCGTCTCGCCCGAGAATTTCCGCGACACCTGGAGCGTCTCCCTGGGCGCCGAATGGAAGGCCCATGACCGCCTCACCTTGCGCGGCGGCGTCCAGTGGGACGAGACCCCGACCGTGGACGCCCACCGCTCCACCCGCATTCCCGACGCCGACCGGCTGTGGCTCGCCGTGGGTGCGTCCTACGGTCTCACCGAGAATCTGTGGCTCGACCTTTCCTTGAGCCACATGTTCGCCAATACGGAGCCCATCAACCGCGCCATCGCCTACGCGGATTTCGCCACTACCATCGTCACCACCGGCACCACGCGGGCGCGGTCCAACATCATCGGGGTGGGGCTGAGCAGCAAGTTCTAGACCGGGGACGGCGATGGAAGTCGATTGGAAAACGGCAGTTACCGCGCCGGGCTACGAGATCCGGCCCTGGTCGCTGCGCTTTGCCAACGAAGACATCGAGCGCCGTTTCATCGCCGAGCGCCTCGAGCGGTCCCTGACGGGCATTCGCCTCTTCCTCAGCGTGGGGGCGATGCTCTATTGCCTGTTCGGCTTCCTCGACTACCTCGTCCTCGGCGAGGACACGACCACCGCCTGGATCATCCGCTACGGGGCGCTCACCCCCGTGTTGCTGATCGTCTTCGGACTGACCTACACGCCCATATTCAAGCGCATCGCGGAATTCGCCCTGGGCTTCGCCATGTTCTCGGCGGGGTTCGGCATCATCGCCATGACCGCCCTCGTGGGTCCGCCCGGCAATGCCCTCTATTACGCCGGGCTCATCATGGTCTCGAGCTACTGCCTGAACCTCATCCGCCTGCGCTGGACGACCGCCGCCGGCATCGCCATCCTGCTCGCCCTCCTTTATCAGCCGGTGGTGCTGTGGATCAATCCGATCCCGTCGGAGCTCGTGGTCAGCAACAACTTCTTCCTTATCATGGGAACGGGCGTCGGGATCTTCGCCTGTTACGTGACCGAGCTCTACATGCGCCGGGACTATCTTCATGCCGAGATGCTGAAGGTGGAGAAGGATCTCTCCGACATGCTGCTCGCCAAGGCGGAATCGGCGTCACGGGCGAAGAGCGACTTCCTCAGCATCATGAGCCACGAGCTGCGCACGCCGTTGAACGCCATCCTCGGCTTCTCGGACATCATGCGCCAGGGCATGTTCGGCCCCATCGGGTCGGAGAAATATCTCGACTACGTGAACGACATCCACGGCGCCGCCACACATCTCATGAAGATCGTGACCGACGTTCTTGACCTGTCCAAGGCCGAGAACGGACGCCTCACCATCCAGCCCGAGGTGCTGAACGTGGCGGAGGTGCTTGCGACCTGCATGCGGCTTCTGCGCGACCAGGCGGGACAGCAGGGGGTGAGACTGTCGCTGCAGATGCCGCCGGGGCCTCATCTCGTGGAGGCGGACCCGCAGCTCATCCGCCAGGCCTTCATCAACCTGCTCTCGAACGCGGTGAAATTCACGCCGAACGGCGGCTCGGTATCGGTCACCCTCACCCGCGATCCGCGGCGCGGCATGGTCATCAGCTTCGCCGATACCGGGATCGGCATCGCCGAGCACAATCTCGAAAAGGTGCTGGAGCCCTTCGTGCAGGTGGAAAGCGCCTTCGCCCGCAGCCACGGCGGGGCGGGGATCGGCCTCGCCCTCGTGAAGCATATCGCCGAGCTTCATGACGGCGCGGTGAAGCTCGAGAGCACCCTCGGCGCAGGCACCACGGTGCATCTCATCCTGCCGCCGTCCCGCTGCCGCGACGCGGCCGCGCCCGACCGTCAGCTGCAGCAGGCGTAAAGCCCCGAATTCCTTCCCCCGGCGCGGGGGATCCGAAGATCCCGCCGCGCCGGAGAAACGACCTCCCCTAGGCCATTCTTTCGATGGTCAGCATCACCACGCGGCCGGTGGGATCGAGCTTGGTGGAGGCGCGGGCGTTCTCGAGCCCCTCGGCCAGCGCCAGCATCTCCTCGTGGTCGCGATAGATGATGTTCCAGTCGGTGACGAATTCCATGGGCCAGAGATTGCTCCCCGGCGTCTTCATCATGTTGCTGATGACGAGCTTGCCGCCCGGCGCGATGAACTTGTAGAGCGACTGCGCCCAGATGCGCGCGCGGCGGGCATGGAGATAGTCCACGAGCCCCACCGAATAGACGAGATCCTGCTGGCCGATGGTGCTGAACAGCTCCTGGGTGCGCATGATCTGGGCGAAGGAGCTGTGCAGGCAGCGCACGGTCACCTGCTTGTGCAGGCGGATGACGTCGGGATGGGTCGCCGCATAGACCGATTCCAGCGCCCCCTGATCCTGGTCGATCAGGGTGAAATGCACCGGGCACGGCAGCTCGCGAAGCTTGAGATAGTCGATGATCTCCCGGCCCGAGCCGCAGCCGAGATTGGTGACCCGCAGCGGACCGTCCTTCTTGGCAAGGGCGAGGCGGGCGATCTCCTGGCGCATGATGACCATGCGGGTCGCGATGCATTCGGCGACCTCGAGCCCCAGGCGATGGACCAGCTTCTCGTACAGGGTCTGCCCCTCGCGCTGCCAGTCATAGACCATGTTCATGATCTGGTAGTCGCCGGGGTAGCCTAGGGGCTTCTCGTAGCTCCGCTTCCAGATGGCGCCGGCGCTGAATTCAGGGGTCAGCACCAGTTCGGTGTAGCGCTTGGTGGCTTCGAGCGCCTTCTGGTCGGCCATCACGGATTCCACAAGGGCGTTGCCGCGGAACCACAGCTCCCGCCACTGGGGCATGATGCGCTGTTCGGTGAGCTCCAGAAGCTCCATCGCCGCCTGCTCGCTGAGGCCGTTCTGTTCCGCCTGGTCGAGACCGCGGCGATAGGCGCGCAGCAGTTGCAGCACGTCGGCGCAGAAGGCGCGGTATTCGGCCGACACCCCCTCGCCCGGCTGGAAGGCGCCGAACCGCTCCACCTCCTGACGGAGGGCGAGGCGATTGTAGTTCTCCACCACCTCGCGCACATTGAAGCTGCGGTCGAGGAAGCGGACGCCGATCTTGGTGCCCGACGGGGTGGGTTCGATTCGCGCGACCTCGCCGCGGCTTTCGAACAGCGGCTCGTCGCCGAGGGCCAGCTGCACATGGACCTGGCTGTGCGGCTCGTAGAGCTGGTTGGAGCTTGGACGACTCAGGGCGGCGAAGCCGCTGACGCTGATGTCCGCAAGGCTCAGCGGCGTTTCGTCCAGTATCAGGGTCGGCATGGTGCGCCGAAAAAGTTCCTGGGCGCGGAAGCGTTCGGCACGAAAGAAAATGCGGCGTCCTTCGCCGCCACTCAACTCTTCATAGGTCTTCATGATACCCCCCTTGAAGATCCTAAGACGCTACAATCCGGATTGGAGCGGTTCCTCACGACAATTTTAACAAATTGTTAATCATAACCCTGCATCGCTTTTTACGGGAAGTCAATCGCCCAGTGTGATCGCCTTTCGCGTGCCGGTTGTACGATGAAGGCCGCAAAATTAAATGCGGCCCCGGGGGACCGGGGCCGCATTCCGCACGAAAATTCCTGAAGCGCCTGCGTCAGCTGCCGTGGGCGAGGGCCGCGAGCAGCAGCAGGGCGACGATGTTGGTGATCTTGATCATGGGATTGACGGCGGGACCCGCCGTATCCTTGTAGGGGTCACCGACCGTATCCCCGGTCACCGCCGCCTTGTGGGCGTCGGACCCCTTGCCGCCATGATGGCCGTCCTCGATGTATTTCTTCGCGTTGTCCCAGGCGCCGCCGCCCGCCGTCATGGACACCGCGACGAACAGCCCGGTGACGATGACGCCCATGAGCATGGCGCCAAGCGCCGCGAAGGCGTTGGCCTGCCCCGCGATGGCATCGATCACGAAATAGATGACGACGGGCGCGAGGACGGGCAGCAGGGACGGCACGATCATTTCCTTGATCGCGGCCTTGGTCAGCATGTCCACCGCCCGGCCGTAATCGGGCCGCGCGGTCCCTTCCATGATGCCGGCGATCTCCTTGAACTGCCGCCGCACCTCGATGACGACCGCCCCGGCCGCACGGCCCACCGCCGTCATGGCGAGCGCGCCGAAGAGATAGGGCAGCAGGCCGCCCATGAGAAGCCCGACCACCACGTAGGGGTTGCCGAGGGCGAAATTGACGTCGAGATGGCCGAAGAAGACGCGCAGGTCCTCCGTATAGACCGCGAACAGCACGAGGGCGCCGAGACCGGCCGAGCCGATG
>CAZDSS010000091.1:0-10744 GCA_964508185.1 uncultured Sphingomonadales bacterium | reverse complement strand
ACCGGCAAGGAAGTGATGGCGCGCTACGTCCATCGCCGCAGCCGCCGCGCCAACGCCCAGTTCGTCTCCGTCAACTGCGCCGCCATTCCGGAAAACCTGCTGGAATCCGAACTTTTCGGCCATGAGAAGGGCGCCTTCACCGGCGCCATCGCGCGCCGCATCGGCAAGTTCGAGGAAGCGAACGGCGGCACGCTGCTCCTCGACGAAATCAGCGAGATGGACGTGCGGCTGCAGGCCAAGCTGCTCCGCGCCATTCAGGAGCGGGAGATCGACCGCGTCGGCGGCTCGAAGCCCGTGAAGGTGGACCTTCGCATCATCGCGACCTCGAACCGAGACCTTGCGGAAGAAGTGCGCAAGGGCAATTTCCGCGAGGACCTGCTGTTCCGGCTCAACGTGGTCAACCTGCGCATTCCGCCGCTGCGTCAGCGGCCCGAGGACATCCGCGTCATCGCCAATCACTTCGCCGAAAAGTATGCGGAGATGAACAGCATGCCCTTCCGCCCCATTTCGGAAGCGGCCATGCAGGCGCTGATGCGTCATACCTGGTCGGGCAACGTGCGCGAGCTTGAGAACACCATCCATCGCGCGGTGCTGCTCGCCCACGGCGACGAGATCACGCCCGAGGCGATCCTTCTGCCCGACGGCAAGCCCCACGAGACGGTGGCGTCCGAACGTCCCGCGGCCGCGATCGGCGCCGCGGCCGCGAGCGCGCCCGCCACTGCCACCGCCGGCGCCATGGTCGGCCGCACGGTCGCGGAAGTGGAGCACGATCTCATCCTCAACACACTCAACCATTTCCAGGGCAACCGGACGCACGCCGCCAACATCCTCGGCATCTCCATCCGGACGCTGCGCAACAAGCTGAACCAGTACATGGAAGAGGGCATCGAGATCCCCATGCCGGGCGAAGGCCAGAAAGCGGCCCTCTGACCTCGGGATAGAACAGCATCATGGCGGATACGGCGGACAAGGCGGGGGGCCTCACGCGTGGCAATGTCCTGGCGCTTCTTTCGGAGCGCTCGGACATCACCTTCGCCGTGGGGATCATGGCGATCCTCATCGTCCTCTTTCTGCCGCTGCCCACCTGGCTTCTGGATTTTGCGCTGGCGCTCTCCATCACCTCGTCGGTGATGGTGCTGATGACCGCGCTCTTCATCTCGCGCCCCCTCGATTTCAGCGCCTTCCCGACGGTGCTGCTCATCACCACCATGTTGCGGCTCGCCCTCAACGTGGCGTCCACTCGGCTCATTCTCACGAACGGACACCAGGGCGGCGACGCCGCGGGCAAGGTGATCGAGGCCTTCGGCAACTTCGTGATGAGCGGCAATTTCGTCATCGGCATCATCGTCTTCATCGTGCTGATGATCGTGAACTTCATGGTCATCACCAAGGGTTCGGGCCGCATCGCCGAGGTGGCGGCAAGGTTCAGCCTGGACGCCATGCCCGGCAAGCAGATGGCGATCGACGCCGATCTTTCCGCCGGTCTCATCGACGAGAAGGAAGCGCGCGCCCGGCGCAAGACGCTGGAGGACGAAAGCACCTTCTTCGGAGCCATGGACGGCGCCGCCAAATATGTGCGCGGCGACGCCATCGCGGGCCTTCTCATCACCTTCATCAACATCATCGGCGGCATCATCATCGGCGTCGCCCAGAAGGGCATGAGTTTCGGCGACGCCGCCGGATCCTACACGCTGCTCACCGTCGGCGACGGCCTGGTGAGCCAGATCCCGGCGCTCATCATCTCGACCGCCGCGGGTCTCATCATCACCAAGTCGGGCGTCACCGGCTCAACCGACAAGGCGCTCATTGCGCAGGTGAGCCACAATCCCCGCGCGCTCGGCGTGAGCGCCGGTCTGATGGGCGCGCTGGCGCTCATGCCCGGCATGCCCATGCTGCCCTTCCTGGTGTTCGGCGGCCTCACCGGCTTCTCGGCCTACGCCCTGAGCCAGCGCAAGGCGCGCGAGGCGGAGGAAGCGGCGGCGGATGCCCTGGCCGAGCAGACGACGGCGCCGCCCGCGGAAGAGCCCATCACCACCGCCCTCGCCATCGACCAGATCCGGCTGGAGCTGGGCTACGGCCTGCTGCCGCTCATCAATGACGAGCGCGGCCATCGCCTCACCGACCAGATCAAGGCCCTGCGCCGTCAGCTGGCGACCGAAATGGGCTTCGTCATGCCCTCGGTTCGCATCCTCGACAACATGCAGCTGCCGTCCACCAACTACGTGCTGCGCATCAAGGAGACGGAAGCCGGGCGCGGCGACCTTCGCCCCAACATGCTGCTGGTCATGGACCCGCGCGGCGAAAAGGTGGCGCTTGCCGGCGAGCCGACGCGCGAGCCCGCCTTCGGCCTGCCCGCCATGTGGGTCGATCAGTCGCTCAAGGAAGAGGCGGCGTTCCGTGGCTACACGGTGGTCGATGCGGCGACCGTGGTCACCACGCATCTCACCGAAATCATCAAGGACAACATGGCCGACCTGTTGTCCTATGCGGAAACCCAGAAGCTGCTCGACGAGCTTCCGGCCGAGCAGCAGAAGCTGGTGTCCGACCTCGTCCCCAACCGCATCACGGTGAGCGGCATCCAGCGCGTGCTGCAGAACCTGCTCGCCGAGCGCGTCTCCATCCGCGACCTCCCGACCATCCTCGAAGGCATCGCGGAAGCGACGGGCTACAGCAGCAATCTCGTCACCATCACCGAGCATGTGCGGGCGCGGCTGGCGCGCCAGATCAGCGCCGCCTGCACCAATGCGGAAGGCTATATCCCGCTCGTCACCCTGTCGCCGCAATGGGAGCAGGCCTTCGCCGAGGCGCTTGCCGGACAGGGCGAGGAGAAGCAGCTGGCCATGAGCCCGAGCCAGTTGCAGGAATTCATCAATTCGGTGCGCATCGTCTTCGAACAGCAGGCGCAGCTCGGCGAGATGCCCGTGTTCCTGACGAGCCCCGGCGCGCGGCCCTATGTGCGCTCCATCATCGAACGGTTCCGGCCGCAGACGGTCGTTCTCTCCCAGAACGAGATCCATCCCAAGGCCCATATCCGTACCCTGGCGCAGGTCTGAGGCAATCTGAATGAGACTTAAGACCTTCACCGCGCGCAACATGAAGGAGGCCATGGCCGAGGTGCGCCGCGCCCTCGGCCCCGACGCCATCATCGTCGCATCCCGCGAGGATCGCGGCCTGGTGCGCGTCACCGCGGCCCTCGACGAGGCGGTGGCGCCGACCCCGCCCGCGGCGGAGGAGCCCGCGCCGGCGGCGACCGCCCCCGTCATTTCCGCCGAGCCGGTGGACGCCATCCTCGCCCGCCATCGCGTGCCGCAGAAGCTTGCGGCGTCCCTCGTCCGCGCGGCGGCGGCCCACGAGCCGGACGACCAGGTGATGGCCCTCGCCGCGGCGTTCGACGCCGCCTTCCAGTTCGCGAGCCTTGAAGAAGCGCCGGGCCGCCCCCTGGTCTTCGTCGGGCCGCCCGGCGCCGGCAAGACCGCGACCATCGCAAAGGTGGCGGCGCGGGCGGTGCTCGGCGGGCGCAAGGCGGCGCTCATCACCACCGACCTCGTGCGGGCGGGCGCCGCGGAGCAATTGTCGAGCTACGGCCAGCTCCTTGAACAGACGGTGACCGCCGCCGGAGACACGGGAAGCCTCGCCGCAGCGGTCGCCAAGGCCGAGCAATCGGGCCACGACCTCGTGCTGGTGGACACCCCCGGCTTCAATCCCTATGACGACGCCGACATGGAGCGCCTGCTGGCGGATATCGAGGCGGTGGGCGGCGAAGCGATCGCCGTGCTCGCCGCGGGAGGCGACGCCATCGAGATCATGGAACTGGGCCTCGCGCTCCGCGAGCTCGGCTGCCGCCGCTTCGTGGCGACCCGGCTTGACACCGTGCGCCGGTTCGGAAGCCTGCTCGCCCTCGCCCATGGCGGCGGCCTCGCCTTTGCGGGGGTCTGCGCCTCGCCCTATATCGGCGACCCCGTGGAAAGCCTCAATCCCGTCTCCCTCGCGCGGCTTCTTGCGGCGGCGGCGAAACCGCTCCGCGATCCCGCGCCGCGAAAGGCGGGGCAACGCGCCCGCGCCGCCAACAAGATCAATTCAAGCCGAACTGTGGTGACATCATGAATTCCACCATCGCCGATCGCCTGAACGCTGCCCGGAACGGCGCCAAGCCGACGGACCCACAGCTCGCCGCCATGCGGGGCGCGCCCCAGATCGCCCGCGCCGGGCGCAATCTCATTACCGTCGCATCCGGCAAGGGTGGCGTCGGCAAGACATGGTTCTCGGTGACCCTGAGCCATGCCCTCGCCCGCCGCGGCCGCCGCGTGCTGCTGTTCGACGGCGACCTCGGGCTTGCCAATGTGGACATCCAGCTCGGCCTGCTGCCGGAGACCGACCTCACGGCCGTGGTGAGCGGCCGCCTGAGCCTGCGTCAGGCCGTCGTCCGCTTCGAGGAGGAGACCCAGGCGAAAGCCGGGTTCGACGTGATCGCCGGGCGGTCCGGCACCGTGGCATTGAGCCGCCTTCGCCCCGACGTGCTGGTGGATCTTCGCAACAATCTCGCCGACCTTGCGGCGGATTACGACCATGCGATCCTCGATCTTGCGGCGGGCGTGGACAGCGCGGTTACCACCCTTTCCAATCATGCGGGCATGACCATCGTGGTGGTGACCCCCGATCCCACCTCGCTCACCGACGGCTATGCCTTCATCAAGCTGCTGCGCCAGCGCCAGGCGGAGGCCGACATCCGCGTCGTCGTCAACCAGACCGAAGACCGGCACGAGGCCCAGCGCACCTACGACACCCTGCGCCGGGCGACGGAGAATTTCCTGAAATTCACGCCGCCGCTTCTCGGCGCCGTGCGCCGCGACCGCAACGTCACCGCCGCGATCCGCGAGCAGACGCCCATGCTGCACCGCCATCCCCTGAGCCCCGCGGCCGAGGACATGCAGGCGATCGCAGCCAAAATCGCCGGCGCCTGACGGACCCGCGGCCGCCCCACGGAACCGCCCCCCGTCCCGAGGCGTTGCATCGGGATATCCAAGGGGTATCTCACCATGCCGTGGGGCGGGACCATATCCCAGAGCCATATCCCCTATTGCGGGCAGCCGCCCGCGCCGGGGAGCGTCGCCTGGAACCTCGATCCTCTGCTGATCGTGATCTTGGGCGCGCTCGCCGCGGCGCATCTCTGGGCCGTGCGCGGCGACCGCCAGGCACGCCTTCGCACCGGCGCCGGGTGGCTGATCGCCGCCCTCGCCCTTATCTCCCCCCTCTGCAACCTGAGCGTCGCCCTGTTCTCGGCGCGCGTTGCCCAGCACATTGTCCTGATCCTCTGCGCCGCCCCGCTCATTGCCGCCAGTCTGCGCTTCCCATGGCGGGACCGCATGATGCTGCCGCCCGTTCTCGCCTTCGCCGTCGCACTCTGGATCTGGCATCTGCCCGCGCCCTATGACGCCACCTTCCGCAGCGACGCCGTCTACTGGCTGATGCAGGTCACCCTTGGGGCGAGCGCCGTCTGGATCTGGCATTTCATCCTGCGGGACGACGGGCAGGGGGCGGCGCGGCGTATCCTCGGCGCGCTCGTCACGGCGATCCAGATGACGCTCCTCGGCGCGCTTCTCACCCTCGCGCCGAAGCCGCTCTTCGCGCCGCACATGGATACGACCCGCGCCTTCGGCCTGAGCCAGATGACCGACCAGCAGCTCGGCGGCCTCATCATGTGGGTGCCGGGCGGGCTGCTGTTCACGGTGCTCGTGCTCATCGCCTGCTACCGCTTCTCCGTGGCGCTCGACCGGGGTCCCATCCCCGGGGGCCGCTGATGCGGCGGGCGCTCAGGCTCATCGCCATCGTCGCGGGCGTCGCCATCGTGGCCGCGTTCCTCTTCGCCTGGTCGGGAATCTACAACATCGCCGCAAGCCGGGGGCATTGGCTGATAAGCCGCCTTGCGATCCAGTTCGCCATGCAAAGCTCCGTCCGCACCCATGCCATGGGGATCGACGTCCCCCCGCTTGACGACGCGGCCCTTGTGGAGCGGGGCGCCGCGCATTTTCAGGGAAGCTGCGCCCTTTGCCATGGCGCACCGGGGGTCGAGCGCAATCCCGTCGCCCGCCGCCTCATTCCCGAGCCGCCGCCCCTCGACCGCAAGGTGCGGGACTGGAAGACGCGGGAGCTGTTCTGGATCGTCAAGCACGGGATCAAGTACACGGGCATGCCCGCCTGGGTGGCGCTGGAGCGGGACGACGAGGTCTGGGCCGTGGTCGCCTTTCTTGAAGAGATGCCGGGCATGTCGGGCGAGACCTACCGGAGGCTCGCCTTCGGCGAACTGGCGGATGCGGGGACGACCCGGCGCGAGCTTCTCGAAGGCGAGCGCACGGGCGAGCATGTATCGGCCTGCGCCCGCTGCCACGGTTTCGATGGGCGCGGGCGGGAAAGCGGCGCCTTTCCCGACATCGCCGGGCAGCCCGCCCCCTATCTTTTGCGGGCGCTCCGGGAATATGCAAGCGGCATCCGGCCGAGCGGGATCATGCAGCCGGTCGCCGCCGAACTGTCGGACGCCGAAATGCGAAGGTTAGCCGATCATTACGCCCGCCAACGCCCGCGCGGCGGGGCCGACCTTCGTGGAGAGGACGTCGCGGCGGGCCGCGCCATCGCGGCGCACGGCGTGCCGGGCCGGGGGATTCCCGCCTGCAACGACTGTCACGGCTCCCGCGCCGCCGCCGATTATCCGCGCCTTGCCGGGCAATATGCGCAACACACCATCCAGCAGATCATGCTGTGGCGGCAGGACGCCCGCGGGCGCGGCACTTACGCCGAGATCATGGCCCCCATCGCCGAGCGCCTGACGGACGCCGAGATTCGGGCGGTCGCCGCATACTACGCGAGCGTGAATCGGGACGGAGACGCGCCATGAAGCGGTGGCCGCTCGCGCTCCTGGTTGCCGCCGTCGCAGGCGGCTGCGGCGGCAAGCCGGAGCATGTGACGGCAGGTGACGCCGCCATGGGGCGCGAGGTGATCGCGGAAGCGGGCTGCGGCGTGTGCCACGAGATCCCGGGTATCGCGGGCGCGCGGGGAAGGCTTGGCCCCTCCCTCGCCGGTCTCGGCAACAGACGGCTGATCGCGGGGCAGTTGCCGAACCGGCAGGATGTCCTCGCGCGCTGGATCCGCAACGCCCCCGCCTTCGCGCCGCAGACCGCCATGCCGCCCATGCCCTTGGACGAGAACGCGGCGCGGGATGCCGCCGCCTATCTTGCAAGGCTCCGCTGACATGGGCGGGCGTCCGTTCACCCCGCTGGGTCTCCTGCTGCTCACGGGCGGCTGCGGCGGCATGCAGGCGGTCCTTGCGCCCGCGGGGCCGGATGCTGCGGCGGTCAGGACCCTGTCCCTCGTCCTGTTCACGGGCGGCGCCGTGATCTTCCTCATGGTGATGGGGCTCGCCGCCTGGGCGATCCTCACCCGCCCCGAACGCCGCCGCTGGCTGTCGCGCCCCGGGGCCATCGTCGCCATGGGCGGGATCTTTCCCGTGGCGACCCTCACGGCCCTTCTCGTCCATGCCCTCCTGCTCACGGAATGGAGCGGCGGCGCGCCCGCCGCGGCGGACACACCCCTTCGCATCGAGGTGATCGGCGAACAATGGTGGTGGCGGGTGACCTATCTTGATGGTGACGGCGCGCCGATCGTGGAGACCGCCAACGAGATCCGGATCCCCGTGGGAAGGCCCGTCGAATTCGTGCTGAAAAGCGCCGACGTCATTCACAGCTTCTGGGTGCCGAAGCTCGGCGGCAAGCGCGACATGATCCCGGGCCGCGTCAACCGCCTGACCCTTGCCGCGGATACACCGGGCGTTTTTCGCGGCCAGTGCGCCGAATATTGCGGCGGGCCGCACACCCTGATGGCGTTCGAGGTGGTCGCGCTGCCGCCCGAAGATTTCGACCGCTGGCTTTCAGCCGAACGGGAACCCGCCCGCGCGCCCGCGCACGACCGCGCGACTCAGGGTCAATCGCTTTTCCTCGCTCACGGCTGCGGCGGCTGCCACAGGGTTCGGGGGACGGAGGCGGACGGGGTGATCGGCCCCGATCTCACCCATCTCGGGAGCCGCCGCCGGATCGCGGCTGCGAGCTTTCCCATGAACCAGGGGACGCTCGCCGGCTGGATCGCCGACAACCAGCACCTGAAGCCGGGCAACCACATGCCGTCCTTCGCCATCTTCTCGGGCGTAGAGCTTCGGGCCCTTGCCGCCTACCTCGAGGGACTGAAATGAGCGCGTTTCCCGACCATGACCCGCGTCCGGCGGGAGAGCGCGAAAGGCTCCTCGCCGTCTGGCGCGCGCCCCGCGGCTGGCGCTTCATCGCCGCCGTCAACAACAATCATGTGGGGATCTGGTATATCGGCACCGCCCTTCTGTTCTTCCTGCTGGCCGGGATCCTCGCCCTGCTCATGCGCCTGCAGCTTGCGGTGCCGGGGAACGATTTCCTGAGCCAGCATCTCTACAACCAGATCTTCACCATGCACGGCACGGTCATGATGTTCCTGTTCGCCGTGCCGGTGGTGGAGGCGGTCGCCGTCTTCCTTCTGCCCGCAATGCTCGCCGCCCGCGACTTGCCCTTCCCGCGGCTCGGGGCCTTCGCCTTCTGGGCCTATGCGGTGGGCGGGATCATCTTCTTCCTCAGCCTCTTCTTCGATCTCGCCCCCGACGGCGGCTGGTTCATGTATCCGCCCCTGTCGAGCTTCCAGTTCTCGCCGGGCATCAACAACGATTTCTGGCTCCTTGGCATCGGCTTCATCGAGATTTCGGCCATCGCGGGGGCGATCGAGATCCTGGTCGGCGTGCTGCTCACCCGCGCGCCGGGCATGACGCTCAGCCGGCTACCCATCTATGCCTGGGCCATGCTGGTCTTCGCCGGGATCGTCATCTTCGCCTTTCCGGTGCTGATCGTGGGCACCCTGCTTCTCGAGCTCGAGCGCAGCTTCCACTGGCCGTTCTTCATCGCCGACAAGGGCGGCGACCCGCTGCTGTGGCAGCATCTGTTCTGGTTCTTCGGCCATCCCGAGGTCTACATCATCTTCCTGCCCGCTTCGGGGATGGTGTCCATGATCGTGCCCACCATGGCGCGGCACCCGCTGATCGGCCACCGCATCATCGTGCTGTCGCTCGTCGCCACCGCCTTCTTCAGCTTCGGGCTCTGGGTCCATCACATGTTCACGACCGGGATCCCGAACCTTTCCCTGAGCTTCTTCTCGGCGGCGAGCATGGCGGTCGCGATCCCGAGCGGGCTTCAGGTCTTCGCCTGGATAGCGACCATGGCTGCCGGGCGGCTGAAGCTTGCGACCGCGTCCCTCTTCGTCCTCGGCTTCCTGTTCATCTTCGTCCTCGGCGGATTGTCCGGCGTCATGGTGGCGGTGGTGCCGTTCAACTGGCAGGTCCATGACAGCTACTTCATCGTCGCCCATTTCCACTATGTGCTGGTGGGCGGCATGGTCTTTCCGCTCTTCGCCGCCATCTATTACTGGATGCCCATGGCGAGCGCCCATGCGCTCTCCGAAAGGCTCGGGCGCTGGTTCTTCGCCCTGTTCTTCATCGGCTTCAATCTTGCCTTCTTCCCCATGCACCTGTCCGGCCTTCTCGGCATGCCGCGGCGGATCCACAGCTATCCGGCAGGGCTCGGCTGGGAACTGCCCAATCTGCTTTCCACCATCGGCGCCTTCTTGATCGCCGCAGGGATCTGCGTCTTCCTGTTCGACCTCGTGCGAAGATTCCGGCCCTATACCCATCCCGTCCGCGGCAATATCTGGGATGCCGGAACGCTCGAATGGCTGCCCAACGACGATTATGCGACGCGAAGCATTCCGGAGGTTCGCGACCTCTACCCCTTGTGGCAGGACCCCAGACTGCCGGACGACGTGGACGAGGGGCGCTACTATCTCCCCGGCACGGCGACGGGGCTTCGCGAGACCATCGTGACGAGCCCGGTGGAGGCGCGGCCCCTGTACCTCCTGCGCATGCCGGGGCCGAGCTGGCTTTCCTTCTTCGCCGCGATCTTCACCGCCGCCTTCTTCATGCTGCTGACCGGCAAGCTCGTGACGCTCGCCGCGATCGCGGGCGTGGCGGCGGTGGTCCTGATGCTGCTCTGGGCCTGGGATACGGACTGGAAACCCGCAGGCGACATCGCCGTCGGCGGCGGCGTCACCTTGCCTGCCTACATGACCGGCGCCATGTCCCATTCCCGCTGGGCCATGGTGATCCTGCTGATCGTCCTCGGCGTCATGGCGGCGACCATCGTATTCTCCTACCTGTTCCTCTGGACCGTATCGCCCGAGATCTGGCCCGGGCGGGACGCTCCGGTGGTCTCCGCCGGCGTCCGCCTTGCCGCGATCGCCCTTTATCTCGCGGCCATGGCGCTCATGATCCTCGCCGGGCGGATGCTTCCCGGCGACGGCAAGGGACGTGCCCGGTCCGTCGCGGCCATCTTCATCGCCGCGGCCATGCTTGCCGCAGCCTTCGTGGTCGAATTCCAGGGCTACCGCGCATCGGGCGTCAAACCGGCGGTGGACGCCCATGGCGCGATCCTTCATGCCGCCGTGGGCCTGCAGGGGTTGCTGGTCGCAAGCGCCATTCTCATGACCGGTTTCGTCCTGCTGCGCATCCTGCGGCGGCGGACCGACGCCCTCTGGCGCAACAGCTTCGACAATGCGGCCCTGTACTTCCATTTCACGGCGGCAACCGGCATCACCTTCGCCGCATTCTTCCATCTGTTCCCCTGGCTGGCGG
>CAZDSS010000090.1:0-10801 GCA_964508185.1 uncultured Sphingomonadales bacterium | reverse complement strand
TGACCGACGCCGACGTGGACGGCGCCCATATCCGCACGCTGCTCCTGACCTTCTTCTATCGTCAGATGCCGCAGCTCATCGAGCGGGGGCATCTCTACATCGCCCAGCCGCCGCTCTACAAGGTGAGCCGCGGGAAGTCCGAGGTCTATCTCAAGGACGATGCGGCGCTGGAGCAGTATCTCATCAACAACAGCATGGACGACCTGCTGTTCGTGACCCATGGCGGCGAGCAGATGGCGGGCGAGGACCTGCGCGGACTCATCGAGAACGCCCGGCATCTGAAGCTGGTGCGGGACCAGGTGCCCACCCGCTACAATCCCGAGATCGTGGAGCGCCTCGCCCTGAAGGGCCTGCTCGATTCCGCGATCCTCACGGGCGATTCCTTGCCCGAGCGCATCAACGAGGTGGTGACGGAGCTGAACGCCGCCGCGGCCGAGGGCGAAGCGGGCTGGGCCGTGCGCATGGGCGGGGAGCATGGCGCGGTGATCTTCACCCACGAGGTGCGCGGCGTCACCGACGCCCATGTGATCGACCGCAGCTTCCTTGAAAGCCTCGAGGCCCAGCGGCTCAACCAGTATGCGGAGCCCCTGCGCGAGCTGTTCGCGGGGCCGGGCAGCCTGCGCATCAAGGACGCATCGCAGCCCGTCTCCCTGCCGACCGACCTGTTCCGCGCGGTGATCGCCAATGGCCGCAAGGGCATGTCGATCCAGCGCTACAAGGGTCTCGGGGAAATGAATCCCGAACAGCTGTGGGAGACGACGCTCGATCCCGAGGCGCGCACGCTCCTTCAGGTGAAGGTGAGCCAGGCGGACACCGCCGACGAGATCTTCTCCAAGCTCATGGGCGACGTGGTGGAGCCGCGCCGCGAATTCATCCAGGACAACGCCCTGTCGGTGGTGAACCTCGACGTGTGATGCGGCGGGATGCGGGGCGGGGGCGGCTTACGGTTCGCCCCGTCCGCCCGCGGCCTGGTCCTCATCCCCGTCCGCGGGTTCCCAGTTGGTGAGGGTGAAGGTGATGGCGTCGCCCTTGTAGTCGGCGGAGAATTTCACGGCGACCCCGCGTTCGTCGAACCAGATCTCCTCGTCCCGGTGGCCGATGAGCTTGAAATGGCGGGTCTCCACCTTGCGGCCGTCGATGGTCAGGGTTTCGGTCCGCTCCTCCACCCCCTTCACGGGATGGAGCGTGCCGTTCTTCTCGCCCATGAGGACCGGGGCCCTGACGATGCCCATGGACCAGGGATTGATGGGGAAGAGCCCGGCGGGCGCCTCGATCCGGCCCCGGGGGCCCTCGAGGATGAACCTGTCGCCCTCGGCGCGGCCCCTGGTCACCGCTTCCTTGCTGCCGGAGCGGGTGACGCTCTTGTAGGACACGAGGCGGCCGTCCTTCCAGAACTGGCGGCGCTCGGCCTTTTCCCGGGCGACGCGCACGAACAGGATCTTGGCCGAGATGTCGACCTCCGTCTCGACCACGATGCCGCCGTCCTCGTGGCTGATCTCGTTCACATAGGTGCCGATCTTGCCGAGGCTCTCATGACGCACCTCGTATTCATAGGTGCCGGCAGGGGTAACCGGAAAATCCCGTTCCGCCGCGACCCCCGGCGCAATGAGGCCGGATGCAAGCGCCAGGGCGGCCGCAAGCGCCGGAATGCGGTTATGCAGGATCACGGGCATCTCCCCTCTGCTCTTTCGGCCGCGGGCATCATACGGGCGGCGGGCCCATTGTCCGCAGCAATCCCGGCGACAATATGTCCTGAATTCCGGCGCTCCGCCATCATATTGCCCCAGACATGGGTATAGTTGCGCCCCCGGAACATTCCTGAAGCAGTATCATGACGGACAAGAAAACCATCAAGGCGGAACCGCGGCCGCCGCGGAAATCGAAGCCCCGGACGCGGGGCGCCAGGGGCGCGCCGCGCAAGCGCAGTCTGGGCTTCCGCGTGCTCTACTGGTCGGGTGTCGTTGCGGCCTGGGCGTTCGTCGGCCTCATCCTGTTCGGGATCTATATCGCCCATGATCTTCCCAATGTGAACGAGCTGCAGCCGCCGGAGGCCGAGCCTTCCATCGTGGTGCTGGCGCGGGACGGATCGACGATCGCGACCTACGGCGACGTCCATGGCGAATGGCTCGCTTTCGAGGAATTTCCGGCGCCGCTTCTCGCCGCGGTGATCGCGACCGAAGACCGGCGCTTCTTCACGCATGTGGGCTTCGACCTGCAGGGGCTCATCCGGGCGGGTGTGAAGAATCTGTTGAGCGGCCGGATCGTGGAGGGCGGCAGCACCATCACCCAGCAGCTCGCCAAGAACATGTTCCTGTCGTCGGAGCGCACCTATCGCCGCAAGCTTCAGGAACTGATGCTGGCCTTCTGGCTCGAGATGAAGCTCTCCAAACAGGAGATCCTGACCCTCTATCTCAACCGCATGTATTTTGGCTCCCGCGCCTATGGGGTGGATGCGGCGGCGCATACCTACTTCGGCCACGGCGCGCGGCATCTGAGCGTCGCGGAATCGGCGATGATCGTGGGGCTTCTCAAGGCGCCGTCGGCGCTCGCCCCCAACCGCAACTACGACGCGGCGCTTCGCCGCAGCCACGACGTGCTCGGCGCCATGGTGGCGGTGGACGCCATCTCGCCGGCGGAGGCGGAGATCGCCATGGCCAACCCGCCGCGCATCGTGCGCAGCATGACCGGCGCCGATTCCCGCTATTTCGCCGACTGGGTGGTGGAACGCCTGCCGCGGAGCGTCACCGCGCAAGGGGTGCCCCTCGTGGTGCACACCACCCTCGACCCCCAGGCCCAGGTGATCGCCGAGCGGGCGCTCCGCCACAGCCTCAACACGGACGGCATCCCCGGCAACATCTCCCAAGGGGCGGCGGTGGTCATGACCACGGATGGGAGCGTCGTCGCCATGGTGGGCGGCCGGTCCTATGCCGAAAGCCAGTTCAATCGCGCCGTTCAGGCCAGGCGCCAGCCCGGCTCCGCCTTCAAGCTTTTCGTCTATGTGGCGGCGATCGACGCCGGGATCGATCCCGACAGCACCATGCGCGACAGCCCCGTGGTGTTCGGCAAATGGAGCCCCGTCAATTACAGCGGCAACTACCAGGGCGAGGTGAGCCTGCGTCAGGCCTTCGCCGAATCCATCAACACGGTGGCTGTGAAGCTGTCCGAACGGGTGGACCGCGATCGGGTGATCCGCATCGCCCATATCATGGGGATCAAGAGCCCGCTGGCCTCGCATCCGAGCATCGCCCTCGGCACGTCGGAGGTGAGCCTTCTGGAGCTTACCGCCGCCTACGGCGTGGTGGCGAGCGGCGGATACGAAGTGGTGCCGGACCCCATCGTCGAGATCCGAAGCGCCAGGGGCGAGGTGATCTATCGCCGCCTGCCCAAGGTCGCGAACCGCCTGATCGCGCCGAGGGCCAACGACATGATCCGCGAGCTTCTCGTCCAGGCGGTCGAAAGCGGCACCGGGCGCGCCGCCCGCTGGGGCGGTCCCGCCGCGGGCAAGACGGGCACCAGCCAGGGCTTCCGCGACGCCTGGTTCATCGGCATGTCGGGGGATTACGTGGCAGGCGTCTGGCTCGGCAACGATGACGAGACGCCCATGAACAAGGTGACGGGCGGCGGCGCTCCGGCGCGCCTCTGGGGCGCGATCATGCGCGGCCTCGCCAGGGGCATGGACATCACCCCCGCAGGCAGCCCCAAGATGCGCCCCGAACGGCCGCAGGTGGTGGAGCGCGCGGGCGAGGACAACGAGGGCCTGTTCTCCCGCCTTCGCGCCAAGCTGCGCGGCCTCGAGAATGAGTGACGGCGCGGCGGCCTTTTAAGCCTAGTTCCCCATGCGCTGGAGCGCCGCGCCGTTCTTCCGGAGCCAGGCGCGGGCGCGGGCCCTGTGGGGGACGAGCTCGTCCACCAGTTTCCAGAAGCGCGGGCTGTGGTTCATCTCGGCGAGATGGGCCACCTCATGGGCGACCACGTAATCCACCACCCAGTCGGGGGCCATCACCAGCCGCCAGGAATAGGAAATGGTGCCGCTGCTGGTGCAGCTCCCCCAGCGGCTGCGCGGGTCGCCGATGCGGATGCGGCTGAAGCTGCGGCCGAGCCTCGCGGCCGTGTCCCGTGTCTTTTGCAACAGCAGTTCCTGGGCCTCCGCCCGAAGATACCGGCGCACGCGGTTTGCGACCTCCGTCGCCTCGCCGCCGACGGTGAGGGTGCGGGCGGCGTCATCCCGCTGCGGCTGGCGGGGTGATGCGGGATCGTGCAGGATCTGGTGAGACTGCCCCAGGATCGGCACGCTGTCGCCGATGCCGAAACCGCCGACGGGGGCGAGGGCCGAGCGGGTGCGGGCGATCCAGGCCCGCTGCCGCTCCACGAAGGCCAATCCTTCGGCCTCGGGAACGCGGGGCGGGAGGGTGAGGATGATGGCGCCCGAGCGGGCGTCCACCCGCAGCAGCATGCGCTTGGCGCGCGGCGAGCGGCGGATGATGACCGGCTCCAGGTCCGGGCTATGGTTCGAGAATGGCGACCACATGATCTTCGAGATCGCCCGCCTCGCGCTCGGACACGGCGCGGCCGCGGACGGAGATTCCGGCCCTGTGCACGCTTTCGGGATCGCGGGACACCAGCGGGTGCCAGTCCGGCAGGTCCCGGCCTTCGGATACGAGGCGATAGGCGCAGGTCTTCGGCATCCAGCGCAGCTGCCCCACATTCTGGAGGGACAGGATGACGCAGTCGGGCACCAGCCGCTTGCGCTCCGCGTAGCGCTTGCAGCGGCAGAGATGAAGGTCGAGGAGGCGGCAGGCGACGTTGGTGAGGGCGATTTCCCCCGTATCCTCGTCCTCGAGCTTGTGCAGGCAGCACTGGCCGCAGCCGTCGCACAGGGATTCCCATTCCGCCGAAGTCATCTCGGCAAGGGTCTTGCGCTTCCAGAAGGGTGCGTCCGCATTCACCTGTGTGATCCGATCATGAATATCCGGCGGCCCCTCACTTCACCAGCTGGGCGAGGCGCGTCGCCATGGCCTCGGCGGTAATACCCGGCGAGAAATGGCTCACATATTCGCCGTCGGGCCCCATGAGGAAGACGATGGCGCTGTGGTCCATGAGATAGCTGCCCGAGGTTTCGTCCTCCACCTTCTGATAATAGACGCGGTAGGCGCGGGCGGCGTTCCGCACTTCCTCCTCGTTCCCCGTGAGCCCCACGAGGCGGGGATGGAACAGGGCCACATATTCCGCCATGGCCTCCACCGTGTCGCGTTCGGGGTCGGTAGTGATGAAGATGGGCTGGATGCGCGCGGCCGTCTTCTCGTCCAGCTGGTCGAGGGCCTGGCTCATGGTCTGCAGCTCCACGGGGCAGACGTCGGGGCAGAAGGTATAGCCGAAGAAGACCAGCATGTAGCGCCCGCGGAAGTCGGCGTCGGTCACCCGCTGCCCGTTGTGGTCCACCAGGCTGAAGGGGCCGCCCACAAGGGCCCGGCCGCTGCCTTCGCCCGGCTGCTCCGCCGCCTGGTTCAGGAGATAGAGGGCGCCTCCCAGCAGGACCACCAGGGTCGCGAGAACGGGGAGAATCCAGCGGGGAAGGACTTTGGTCTTGGCGCTCATGTCGGCTGTGAGGGTTCCCGGTTACATTTGTCAATCCGTGTCCAAGCTTTTATATAGGTAAGGTCATCGGGTGGGAAGCCTTGGTTCCCAAGGTTTCCGCGCCTCGTCGCAGGCGGGGGCGCAGGCCGGGCCCCCTCATGTTCGGCCGGTACGGAGTTGGGGATGAAGAGACGAGCTTTCACCAAATCGCTGTTGGTCGCCGCGGCGGTCCTCGTCGGCATGGGCGCGAGCCTGCCGGCCGTCGCCCAGTTCTCGCCGACCTTCGAGCTTCTGAAGGCGCTCAAGAAGAACGACGTCTACGGCATCAAGAGCAATGCCCTGAAGGGCGCCAACGTCAATGCCCGGGACGACGACGGAAACCCGGCGATCCATATCGCCGCGGCCCAGGGCCAGGCGTCGGTCGTGAAGTTCCTCCTCGAGCAGGGCGCCCATGTGGACGCCACCAACAACGCCAAGGAAACGGCCCTCATGAAGGCCGCGGCCATCGGCGACAAGGTGACGACGGCGGTGCTGCTCTATTACGGGGCCAATCCCAATCTCGGCGACAGCTTCGGCGAGACGGCGCTGATGAAGGCGGCGCGCGCCGGGCATGATGACGTGGTGAAGCTCCTGATCGACGCCCGCGCCGATCTCGACATCCAGGACAATACGGGACATACCGCGCTCGAATACGCGGAGCGCGCGCGCAAGCGCACCGTGGCCCAGACCCTCAGGGACGCCGGGGCGCAGTGACGCCGCGCGTGGCGGCCTTGCCCTCGGCCGGGCTGATGGCCGGGTCGGTCGCCCGGTGCAGCCACCAGGCTTCCTGATTGATGGAATAGATCGGCCGGTAGCGATCGACGGTCGCGGCATTCATCGGCCGCGCCGCCTGGTTGTCGAGGACGACGACGCCGTCGTCGAGACGCACCGCCAGCACGGCGTGCGGCATCCGGAGATTGAGGTCTTCGACCACCATCAGCCGCATGGCTGCGGGATCGACGCCCAGCGCCTTCAGGGTGAAGTACTTGGCGATCGCATAATCCTCGCAGTCGCCGCCGCGCTCCAGGAACTCCCGCGGCGTCGCCCAGTAGTCGGGCACGCCCCAGTTGGCGACGTCCTCCACATAGGGAACGGCGTTGAAGAAGGCGTCCACCGCCGCGATCTGCTCGGCGACCGGGCGGCCCTCAAGCTCCCGGATCAGGTTCTGCCAGCGGTCGCGCGGGCAGCTGAAATCCGCCGACACCCGGCAGGGCTGGGGCCGGTCGGCATGGTCTTCCTCCCATTGATGGCGGCTCAGCATGTCGGCCCATTTGGTGAAGGCCGAAAGATCCTCGTGCCGGCGTTCCGCGAATCCGAGGAGGCCGCTGCCCGCGGGCGCCGCAGCAAGCCCGGCGCCGTTCGCCGCTCCCATAGCGAGGGTCAGGCAAACCGCGCCCAAAAGCATATGGCGGCTTCTGCCGCCCTTCAGTTTACGCAACACTGTCCAGATCCCGCCGAACATCTACCGGCCCCTTGCGCTGCCTTGTCATCAGGCAGTCTCTCAAAGGACCGTTAGTTAATTATTAACAACGGAGGGGTCGTTGCAATAAAGTTCGCGGGAAAAGCGGGAAAAAACCGCGGATTTCCTACATGCTGCCGCCGGGCTTGTCCCAGGCGTGGGTCATGAGGGCGTGGGTGATGTAGTCGAAGGCCTCGTCCAGGCTGTCGGTCTTGAGGAAGAGATTGAGGTCCTCGGGGCTGATGGTGCCGTAGCGGACGAGGGAGGGGAAGCTGATGACCTCGTCCCAGAACCGGGTGCCGAAAAGGACGATGGGCACCTTCTTGGTCATCTTGCGGGTCTGGATGAGGGTCAGGATCTCCATCAGCTCATCGAGCGTGCCGAAGCCGCCGGGCATGACGACGAAAGCCTTGGCCACATAGGCGAACCAGAACTTCCGCATGAAGAAGTAATGGAACTGGAAGTTGAGGTCCGGGGTGATGTAGGGATTCCCTGACTGCTCGAAGGGCAGCGAGATGCCGAGCCCGACGCTCTTGCCGCCCGCTTCCGCCGCGCCGCGGTTGGTGGCTTCCATGATGCCGGGGCCCCCGCCGGAGCAGACGACGAAGCGGCCTTCGGCGCCGGGAAGGCCGAGCGACCATTCGGTAAGCCTGCGGGAAAGCTCCCGGGTCGCTTCGTAGTAACGGGACATCTCCAGCGCCCGTTCGGCGGCCAGAATCGGCCCCGTGGTCTCCCTGAGCGCATCAAGGGCGCTTCTCGCCTCCTCCTCGGACTTGATGCGGGCCGAGCCGAAGAACACGATGGTGTCCTTGATGTCGTGAAGGGCGAGGCGCTCCTTGGGAGCGAGATACTCCGCGATGATGCGCAAGACGCGCGCGGAGGGGCTGTTGATGAAATGCTCGTCCTTGTAGGCCTTGATGGGCTGGGGAATGTTGTCGGGCTTGTCGTTCATACTCGACCGGTCATGAATTGATGCAGGGGCGGCGCGCCGCAGCTTGCCGCGTTATAGCATCCTCGGCCACATCTGTAAGGGTAAAGCGCCCGCTTACTCGGGATTGCTCAGGGTGAGGCTCAGCTCTTCCCGCGGCGGCTCCTGATAGAACAGGTGGGCGCCTACCTGAACCGTCGGCTTCAGCTGCGAAGCCCAGACGGGCTCCACATAGCGGGTGTGAAAATGGGTGGAGGCTTGGGTGATGTCCTCGCTCGCCCCGGTCAGGGCCTCAAGCGCCACCTGCAGCGAGCGGTGCCAGGCCTGGGTTTCCCGGGGGGTGTCCGACAGGCCGTCGCAGGCGAAGGAGAACTGGCAGCGATGGCGCAGATGCTGGTTCTGGAACACCACGCCGCAGATGGTATTGGGATAACGGTCGTCGCGCAGCCGGTTGAGGACCACATGGGCCACCGCATGCTTGCCGGCATCCGGCTCGCCCCGGGCCTCGAAATAGACGGCCTGGGCGAGACACCTGTACTGTTTCGATACAGCTATCTCTTCCTGGGACAGGTCATTGGCGTCGGCGGCGATGCTGCGGACATAGCCGGTGAGGCGATGGACCCGGCCGATCATGGAGGAAACGGTCTCGAAAGCGGTGGGTTCGGCATCGGTCCGGACCACGGAATGCGCGGCGCTCCGTGCGACGGCGGCGCCGTCATGCATGGGAACTCCGGCGATTCCGGCAAGGCCCGCCACGGTCGCGCCGACGGCAAGACCCGTCAAACAGAATGCTCGAACCATCCCTTGTCTTCTCCATCTACGCTCGTTTGCCACGAACCCGCGGGTTTCCTCTTCTTGATTCGAAGCAAGTTGCGTACCAGAACTCGTTAACCATTTCGAAGGTTCCGGCTGGCCGATCGGGAAAGAAAATCCGCAAAAGACACGGGCATGGCAAGCGAAAAATTCCCAATGCGCGGGCAAAAGGCGTTAACCTCTTTGCTAATAAAGGATTAATGCGGGGTCGGTTCAACCCCCCATGACACCGACGAGGAGACGAGAGATGCAGGTTGCACACAGACTGAAACAGGTTGTCTGCGGGGCCGTCCTGGCTTGCGCGGTGACGATTCCGGGGATTTCCGCGGCCGCCGAGGATGTGGCCGCCCGTCTCGAATCATTGGCCGCGGGCGACCACCGCAGCGCCGAGAACAAGGCGCGGAACGACGCCCGACATCCCGTCGAGACGCTTGCCTTCTTCGGAATCCGGCCCGACATGACGGTGGTGGAGCTCTGGCCCTCCACCGGCTGGTACACGGAAATCCTCGCGCCCTTCCTCCGCGACGAGGGGCGCTACATCGCCGCGGGCTTTGATCAGGATGCCGACAGCGACTATCTGAAGAAGAACCTTGCGGCGTTCGACGCCAAGCTCAAGGCCGATCCCGAGCTCTACGACCGGGTGGAGATCACCGAGCTCGCCCCGCCGGACAAGGTGGACATCGCCCCCGCGGGCAGCGCCGACATGGTGCTCACCTTCCGCAATCTCCATAACTGGATGATGCGCGGCCAGCTCGAGACCGTGATCGCCGCCGCCCACAAGGCGCTGAAGCCCGGCGGAATCCTGGGCGTGGTGGAGCATCGCGCGGACCCCAATGCAACACCCGACGCCGCCGCGAAAAGCGGCTACGTATCCGAAGCGGAGGCGATCCGCATCATCGAGGCCGCCGGGTTCGAGCTCGTGGAGAAGTCGGAAGTGAACGCCAATCCGCGCGATACCAAGGATCACGAGGGCGGCGTCTGGGCCCTGCCGCCGACGCTCCGCCACGGCGACAAGGATCGCGAGAAATATCTCGCGATCGGCGAAAGCGACCGCATGACCCTCAAGTTCCGCAAGCGGCAGGGCTGAACGCGGCGCCGCTCACGAGAAAGGGCCGTCTCCCCCGGGGAGGCGGCCCCTGGTCGTTTACGGGAAAGCCTGCGGCGTCTAGCTGTCCTGCGCCTTGCAGGATTCGTCGCCGCGCACCCCGAAGCCCCACATGAGGCCGAGGACGCCGCCCTTCACATAGGGCAGCATGGCGACGGTCAGCGCGAGGGTGAGCGGCAGCCAGAGCGCGGCATGGACCCAGCTCGCCGGGGCGTAGAGGCGCTCCACCACCAGCATGAGCGGCACCACGATATGGCCGACGATGAAGATGGTGAAATAGGGCGGAGCGTCGTCGGCCCGGGTCTCGCCCAGCTGCGCGCCGCAATGCTCGCAGCTGTCCACGATCTTGAGATAGCTGCGGAAGGCCTTGCCGGTTCCGCATTGCGGGCAGTGGCGGCCAAGGCCGCGCATCACGCCGGTCCACCAGCTCGGGCGTTCGGTCATTACGTGATCGGTCATCGCGGTGCTCCCTCAGACTTGAATGGGGTGTAGCCCCCTGGCGGCCCTTTGTCCAGCTATTGATCGTGAAATTGCGGATCTAGTCTTGCCTGGCCCCGGCCGGTTTCGCGGCCTGGCGGGCGATGAGGCTCGACGTGTCCCAGCGCCCGCCGCCCATGGCCTGGATGTCGCTGTAGAACTGGTCCACGATGGCGGTCACCGGCAGCCTTGCGCCGTTGCGCCGCGCCTCTTCCAGCGCGATCGCAAGATCCTTGCGCATCCAGTCCACGGCGAAACCGAAATCGAAGCGGCGCTCGGCCATGGTGCCGCTGCGATTCTCCATCTGCCACGACTGGGCCGCGCCCTTGGAGATCACCTCGATCACCGAATTGGGGTCGAGCCCCGCCGACTCGGCGAAATGGATGCCCTCGGCGAGCGCCTGGAC
>CAZDSS010000089.1:0-10882 GCA_964508185.1 uncultured Sphingomonadales bacterium | reverse complement strand
GAGATCCGCGACGGCGTCATATACGACCGCGGGAGCAATACCGCCCTCTGCACCCTTGCGGAGGCTGCGCGCGAGGTGTGGATGGGCAACTGGGGCCTCGAGCAGGAGGACAAGGGGCTCGAAGTATTGGTCCATTACGAGCCGCCCTTGCTTACCCATTCCAACGCCACCCATGTGGCGACCGTGGAGGTCGATCCGGAGACGGGCGGCGTTCGCATCCTGCGCTATGTGGTCGCCGAGGATTGCGGCAGGCTCATCAATCCGCGCGTCGTGGACGGGCAGGTGCAGGGCGGCATCGCGCAGGGGATCGGGCAGGCGCTTTATGAGGAAGTGGTGCACGATGCCGCCGGTCAGATCCTGAACGGCACCCTGATGGATTATCTTCTGCCGACCGCCATGGACGTGCCGGCGGCGGAGATCGATCATATCGAAACCCCGTCGCCCCATACCATGGGCGGCATCAAGGGCGCGGGCGAGGGCGGCAAGATCGCGCCGCCCGCGGCGATCGCCAATGCGGTGGCCGATGCCCTTGCCCCCTTCAATGTGCGGGCAAACCGCCTGCCGCTGACGCCCGAGCGCATCCTCGAGATGATCGCGGGCGGGCCGCTGCCCGAACCCGCGCAGACGGAAACGGCTCGGGACACGAACGGCGAAGGCTTCGCGATCCGGGGCGAACATCATGTCAGGGTCGCGCGGGAAGCGCTGTGGGCGCTGTTGCTCGATCCCGAGCGGCTTGCCCGCTGCCTGCCCGGCTGTCGTCGTCTCGAGATCGTGGGCGACCATGAATATGCGGGCGAGATGAAGATCGGCATCGCCGGGATCCGCGGCGTCTATGCGGGGCGGGTGAAACTGTCCCGCCTCGATCCGCCGCGGGCGATGGACCTTGCCGTCACGGGATCCGGCAAGCAGGGCTTCCTCGAAGGGCGCGGCCATCTCGAGCTTCGCGAAGATGCGGGCGGCACGTGGCTTCGCTATGCGGGCCGCGTGAAGGTGGGCGGCCCGCTCGCCGCCGTCGGCGCGCGCATGTTCAATGCCGCGGCCGAAATCATCATCGGCCAGGTCTTCATCGCCATCGAAGCGGAGCTTGCCGCCGGCCCCGGACGCCGCGCGCGCCAGGGCGTGATCCTCAACTTCCTGCGCTATCTCCTGCGCCGCCTCAGCGGGCGCTAGGCTCCATCCCCACTTTCGGCGGCAGCACGAAGAGGTCGGCGAACCGCCGCGCGGTGGCCATGTCGCCGCGGATTGCAAGCAGGCCCTCCGCCGCAAGGGCATCGGGATCGACGCCGTTATAGACGAAGGCCGCAAGCCCTTCCGGCGCGCCTTCGAAGACGATCCCGCCCGTCTCGGGATCGCCGCGCATGACCGTGATCCCCGCCTCATCCACATCGGCCACATATTCATCATCGCCGAAGCGGAAGCCCGCCCGCACCCGGAAATCCCCGATGCGGCTGCGGTCGATCATGGTGCGGAACGACAGCAGGATGGAGACTCCGCTGATGGGCAGGGTCGGGTCATGGTCCGGGGAACGAACCGCCCAGCGCCCCAGTTCCTGCACGATGGGCTCCGCCTCATAGCCCCAGGGGGTGAGCTCGTAGGCCGTGACGTTCGCAGGCGGCGGCAGCTTGCGGCGCACGAGGATTCCCCGCGCTTCGAGCTCGGTGAGGCGCTGGGTCAGCACATTGGCGCTGATGCCGGGAAGATCCGCCCTGAGGTCGTTGAAGCGGCGGGGCCCGAACATGAGTTCGCGCACGATGAACAGCGCCCAGCGGTCGCCGAGCAGCTCGAGCCCCAGGGCCATCCCGCAGGCGTCGTTGTAGCGGCGCTTGGGCTTTGCAGGATCGTTAGTTATTTTTTCTAACTTCATAGTTGCAATTTATAACCAGATAGAGGCAGAATGTCAAACGACTCATAATCCAGAAGGAGGTTCTCATGTCCCGTCTTATATTCATCAACCTGCCGGTTCGCGACCTTGATCGCTCCGTCGCCTTCTACGAGCGCATGGGCGCGGAAAAGAACCCGCAATTCTCCGATCATACGGCGGCCTGCATGGTGATGTCGGACGTGATCCATGTGATGCTTCTGACCCACGACAAGTTCCGCCAGTTCACGCCCAGGGAGATCGCGGATGCGGGCCGCGTGACGGAGGTGCTGCTCGCCATCTCCGCCGAAAGCCGGGACGCCGTGGACAGCCTGGTGGATACGGCCAATGGTGCGGGCGGCAGGTCCGATCCCGCGCCGGTCCAGGACCACGGCTTCATGTATTGCCGCAGTTTCGAGGATCCCGACGGCCATATCTGGGAAGTGGCCTGGATGGATCTGGAGGCGGCGATGGCCGCCGCGCCGCAGACCGCCGCCTGAAGCAGAAGCAAGGGGAGATCAAGTCATGACCTATGTGGAAGGCTTCGTCCTTGCGGTGCCGAAGCAGAACCGGCAGCGCTTCATCGAACACGCCCATACGGGCAATGCCGTTTTCATGGAGCTTGGCGCGCGCCGCGTCCTCGAATGCTGGGGCGACGACGTGCCTCACGGCAAGCAGACCGATTTCTACCGCGCCGTCGAGGCGAAGGAGGACGAGGACGTGCTCTTTTCCTGGATCGAATGGCCGGACAAGGCGACGCGCGATGCGGCGCATGCGAAGATGGGGGAGCTCATGAAGACCGATCCGCGCATGAGCCCCGAGAAGAACCCCATGCCGTTCGACGGCATGCGCATGATCTTCGGCGGCTTCACGCCCGTCGTGACGCTCGAGCGGCCGGAGATGGACAAGCCGGGCGATCATGTCTGGTACGAGCTGCTGACGAGCGATGTGGAGGCGGCGCAGCGCTTCTATGCCGACGTGCTCGGCTGGACCTATGCGGACTCCGGCGTGCCGGACATGGACTATCGCATCATTTCGGCAGGCGCCCACCCCATCGGCGGCGCCATGCAGATCACGCCTGAAATGGCGGGGGAGGGCGCGCGCCCCATATGGCTCGGCTATGTCACGGTCGCAGACATCGACGCCACGATCGCCGACGTCAGAAGCCGCGGCGGCAAGGTGCTGATGGAGCCCATGGACATTCCCATGGTCGGCCGCATTGCCATGGTGACCGACCCTGCGGGCGCGCCCTTCAACATCATCAAGCCCCTCGGCTGCGGCAAGAGCCGCGCCTTCGCCGACGATGGCCCGCGCCCCGGCCATTGCGCCTGGAACGAGCTTCTGACCACCAACCAGAAAGGCGCGTGGGACTTCTACGGCGCGCTTTTCGGCTGGAAGCAGGACGGCGAGATGGACATGGGGGCCATGGGCAAGTACCAGTTCATCCGCCATGGCGGCATCATCGGCGCCATCATGCAGGCGACGCCCGAGATGGGCGCGCCGCGCTGGAACCGGTATTTCCGCGTCGTCAATATCGACCGCGCCAGGGAAGCGGTGGAGAAGGGCGGCGGACAGGTGATCCACGGGCCTGACGAGATCCCGGGCGGCGAATATGCCATGAACTGCGTCGATCCCCAGGGCGCTCATTTCGGACTGGTGGGAGGGCGGCTATGAACAAGATCCGTCCCTGCCTCTGGTATGACGGCGCGGCGGAGGAGGCGGCGAATTTCTATGTGTCGCTTCTTGCCCATAGCCGCATCGACCATGTGCTGCGCGCGCCCGCCGACAATCCCTCGACCCCCGAAGGCGCCGTTCTGGTGGTGGATTTCACCCTCGCCGGCCGTCCCTTCATGGCCCTGAACGGCGGCCCCATGTTCAAGTTCACCGAGGCGATCAGCATCCTCGTGGAGACCGAGGATCAGGAGGAGACCGACCGCCTGTGGGAGGCGCTGACCGCCAACGGCGGCACGCCCGCCCCATGCGGCTGGCTCAAGGATCGCTGGGGCATGAGCTGGCAGATCACGCCGCGGCGCCTCCTCGAACTCATGGCGTCGCCCGACCCGGATGTCGCCCGCCGCACCATGCAGGCCATGATGACCATGGGCAAGATCGACATCGCCGCCATCGAGGCGGCGGCGCGGGGAGATGCGGGACATGCTTGAGCTCTACGGCCATCCCTTCTCGTCCTACACATGGAAGGCGCAGATCGCCTTCCATGAAAAGGGGATCGACTACGACCTCAAGGTGATCGAGCCCGACCGTCCGGAGAACGGCGAGACCCTTCAGCGCCACTGGCCTCTTGGCAAGTTTCCGGTGGTGGTGGATGGGGACGAGCCCGTGATCGAATCCTCGATCATCATCGAATGGCTCGACCGGCGCTTCCCCGAAACCCGGCCGCTGGTGCCGCGGGATCCGGATCGGGCGCTCGCCGTCCGCTTCATGGATCGCGTCTTCGACAATCACGTCATGACGCCCATGCAGGCGGTGGTGATCGAGCATATCCTGGATGCCGCCAAGCCGGACGAGAGCCGCATCGCCCGCGCCGGCGCGGCGCTTGAGGCCATCTATGGCTGGCTCGAGGACAAACTCGAGGGCGCCTGGGCCGCGGGCGAGGACTTCACGCTTGCCGATTGCGCCGCCGCGCCCTCCCTGTTCTATGCCGACTGGGTGAGACCAATCCCCGAGCAGTGCAAGCGGCTCAGGGATTATCGGGCGCGGCTTCTCGCCCGCCCGTCGGTCGCCCGCTGCGTGGACGCCGCGCGGCCATACCGCCACCTGTTCCCCCTCGGCGCGCCGGACAGGGATTGAGGGGCTCCGTGCCGCGCACGAATTTGTGACCTTGGGCCTGGGATCCCGCTCGGGTTGCCGCGCGTTCGCACTGATCGTGCGGCGCGCGCCGCTCTCCCGTAATCTACGAGAAGGAGAGATCCCATGCCCCATGTCACCACCCGGGACGGCGTTGAAATCTTCTACAAGGACTGGGGGCCGAAGGACGCCCCGGTGATCATGTTCCATCACGGCTGGCCGTTGAGCTCCGACGACTGGGACAATCAGCTCCTGTTCTTCCTCCATCACGGATTCCGCGTCGTCGCCCACGACCGGCGGGGCCACGGTCGCTCCTCCCAGGTCGCCGACGGGCACGACATGGACCATTACGCGGCCGACGTCGCCACGGTGGTGTCCAGCCTCGACCTTCGGAACGTCATTCATGTGGGCCATTCCACCGGCGGTGGCGAGGTGGCGCATTATGCGGCGCGGGCCGAGCCGGGGCGCGTCGCCAGGGCCGTGCTCATCGGCGCCGTGCCGCCCATCATGGTGAAGACGGAGCGCTATCCCGGCGGCCTGCCGATCGAAGTGTTCGACGGCTTCCGCAAGGCGCTCGCCGCCGACCGGGCGAGCTTCTACCGCGAGGTGGCCTCGGGCCCCTTCTACAATTTCAACCGCCCGGGCGCGAAGGTGCTGCCCGCCGTCGTCGACAACTGGTGGCGGCAGGGCATGATGGGCGGCGCCAAGGCCCATTACGACGGCATCAAGGCCTTTTCCGAAACCGACTTCACCGAGGATCTGCAGGCGATGGACATGCCGACCCTCGTCCTGCACGGTGACGACGACCAGATCGTTCCCATCGACAATAGCGCGAAGCTTGCGGTGAAGCTCCTGCCACGCGGCGAGCTCAAGATCTATCCCGGCTTCTCACACGGCATGGCGACCTTGAACGCGGACGTCATCAACGCGGACATCCTCGCCTTCGCCAGGGCCTGACAAAAAGATCTCCGCACGCCCGGGACATCGGGCGTGCGGAGCGGCAATGGGGGTTGCCGGGGGGATCAGCCGATCTTCAGGCGGCCGTTCATGCGGATGGGCCGCGCGAGATTGAAATAGTTGGGCGAGGTCTGCATCACCGTGCGGTGGATTTCCTCGAACTGCTCGGGAGTGCCGTTGCCGGCGATGCGCACCGTATAGGTGATCTCGTCATATCCGGGCGGCACGCTGTCGTCGAGGCCGAGGAAGCCGCGCAGATCCAGTTCGCCCGTGGTCTCGATCTCGAGCTTTTCGAGCCGGATGCCGCGGAGCGCCGCGCCCGCCACATAGCCCACGGACATGCAGGCATTGACGGCGGCCATCAGCAGTTCCTGCGGATTGGGCGAGCTGTTCTCGCCGAGGAGTTCCTCGGGCTCGTCCGCCGCGATCTCGAATTCGCGGGCGATCCGGTTGCCGCCAATCTCATAGCCTGTGACCTTGCTGCGGGTTGCGGTCCGGCCCATCCAGCGGGTCGTGACCGAGAAGCGCGCGAGCGCCTTCTTGGGATCCTTCCGGATTTCCTCCACCATGGCGCCGAGGGCGTCGAGGTCGAGGCCGTTCACTACATTGCGGGTTGCCAGGTCTTGCATTGGAAAATCTCCTTCATGGCTGCGGGTTGGGGGGTCTTGATGACGGTTCAACAGAACGTGGGGGCTGCGGCGTCCACCATCGCGCGCGCCGCCGGCGACAGGGCCGACAGCATGGCCGTGAAATTGGGGTGGGTCATGCCGCTCCCGAGATAGGTCCAGCGCAGGGCCTGGTGCTGGACGGCGAGGAACGCCTCTCGTTTGTCATTGTCCAGCGTCCGGCCGGTCGCTGCCTCGAACGCCGCGAGATTGAGCTCCGCCTGGGCCTTCATGCCGGCGTCGAAGAACATGCCGATCTCGAGATAGCCTTCGACCGCCGCAACGATTTCGGCCTCGCGCATGTTCCCGGCGAGCGCCTCGACGATGAGGGTGTCCATCTTGGCGTGCTGCGCCTCCTCCATCCAGTGATGGCGCAGGAGGCTCGCGAACAGCGGGTCGAGCCCGTTGTCGTCGCGCACGCTGTCGAGATAGTGGCGCTGGGTCATCCACTCGATATGAAGGATGAGGAGCGCGACGCTCATGGGGTCATGGCGCAGCACCTCGGCGGCGATGGCTTGCGGCGGGCCGATCACTTCGCATCTGCTGCCGAAGCCCGCGGTGAAGGCGGCATGGAAGCGCTTGAACAGGTGGATGTGCTTGGCTTCTTCGGACGCGAACCGGAGCAGGGCGCGCACCCGGTCGTCGTCGCCGCCGAGATCGCCCCGCACCTGGTCCAGCACGAAGGGCAGGATGAATTCCTCCACAAGCCCGAAGATGGAAAGGTATTCGTGCCCGCGGATCTGGTTGAGGACAATCCGTTCGGCGGGGCTCACCCCCGGGACGAGGGCGGTGCGGGCGAGGGCTTCCGGCATGAAGGGCCGGGTGAAGTCGAGCCGGGCGCCCGCGGGCAGCACGTCCTCGATCTGCCAGGCGGCGCGGCTGCCGGCCGCAAGAACCGCGGGATAATTGAAATCATGATACATGGTAAAGGTGCCTCCTATTCTGCTTGCCGACGGTTGTTCCACCCGCTACCGTTCGAGGGAGGGGATGTGCCGTCAGTCCGACCTGTGTCGCCAGAGAGTGACGTTTGCGTGCCCCTGTGGCGTTGTGGGCTGAAGAACTAACACCACGTCCGACCGGCGGATATGATCGAGCTGACAGAAGGCTTGATCGCTCTCACGGGCTACATCGGAAGGTGGTGGGATGGACACGCTATCGGACCTCTTGTCGTCCATGCGGCTGTCGGGCGGCGTCTTCCTTGACGGCGAATTCTGGTCGCCCTGGTCCGTCTGGTCGCAGATCGTGCCCGAGGACTGCGCGCCCTATTTCGGCATCCCGTCCCATATCATCGCCTATCACTATGTGCGGTCGGGGGAATTGTCCTGCGAGGTCGCGGGCATGGAGCCCGTCACCGTGCGCGCGGGCGAGATCGTGCTGCTGCCGCGGAACGATCCCCATCTCCTTCACGGGCCCGAGCCGGGGAAGCCGGTCAATGCCCACCAGTTGCTTATGCCGCCCGATGAGGAAGGGCTGTACCGCATCCGCTATGGCAGGCTCGACGGCGGCGGCGCATCGACGCGCATCTATTGCGGCTTCCTCGGCAGCACGACGCCCGAGAACATGCTGCTCACCAGCCTGCCGCCGGTGATGGTGATCGGGCTGGACGACGCCTCCGACAGCCACTGGATCAAGCGGTCGCTGGATTTCGCCGTGCACGGCCTCAGCAAGGATTCGCCGGAGCTCGTCGGCAAGCTCGCCGAAGGCCTCTTTGCGGAAGCCGTGCGGCGCTATATCGACCATTTGCCGCCGGAGGAGGGCGGCTGGCTCGCGGGGCTCAGGGATCCGGCGGTAGGGCGCACCATCGCCCTCATCCACCGCCGCTATGCGGATGCGCTCACCCTCGACATGCTGGCGCGGGAGGCGGGGGTGTCGAAGACCGTGCTCGGCGAGCGGTTCCGGGCGCTTATCGGGGAATCGCCCATGCGCTACTGCGCCCGCTGGCGCATGCATGTGGCCGCCGACATGCTGCGCAAGGAACGTCAGAACGCCTGCAGCGTCGCCTATTCCGTGGGCTTCAATTCGGAAGCGGCCTTCAACCGCGCCTTCAAGCGGGAATTCGGCATGCCCCCCGCCGCCTGGCAGCGCACCTGCCGGGACGGCGCGCGGAACCCGGGCGATCTGCAATCGGCCTGATCCCGCGACCGGCTTCGCCCGGCCTCTCGACCGCGATTCGAACAGGTGCGTGGCGACGCCTTGGGAGCGCCGCCACGGAAATCCTTTTGTCGACCGTCGGCCGTCAGCGGCCAAGCCGCGCACGCAGATATTCCTCGACGCCGACCACCTTGATGCCCTTGCGTGCATTGAAGGTGCTGGCCTTGTCCCACCACATGCCGTCGCCCAGGGCAAATGCGGCGCGATAGCGGGTCATGATGTCGTCGGGCGCGACGGCGAGGTCGGCGCGCAACTTGTCCAGCGTCCATTCGACCTTCTCGAAGCTGCGGCCGGTCACCCGTTCCACCACGTCCGCCACCTCGCCGTAGGAGATCGTATCCCCGGCGACGAAGATGATCTCGTTGGCAAAGCGCGGTTCGGTCAGAAGGATCTCGGTGGTGAGCTTGCCCACATCCTCCGGCGTCGTCACGGTCACCTTGGTTTCCCAGCTGCCGAGCGCGTGGATGGTCTGGCGGTGAAGATTGACGACGTCAAAGCTCGGCTCGAACAGGAAACTGGTGAACATGCCGGTCGAGACGATCACCCATTCGGTGGCCCGCTGGCTGCGCAGCAGTTCGCGCACCTCGAACTGTTCATCAAAGACGGGCTGCCCGCTGCCGCGTCCGACGATGTCGTAGTCGACGCCGAACTGCCACGGGAAGTAGCGCTTGACGCCGGCCTTCAGCACCGCGCGGGTGATGCGCAGCTGGGTGCCCGGCCCGGCGACGAAGCCGGTGCAGTTCACGACGGTGCGATAGCGGCTGAAGAGCTTCGCCAGCTTGTCCTCGTCCGCGCTCAGGTCAAAGCCCATGACCTTGACGCCGAGGTCCTCAAGCTCCTGCAGACTCGCCTGATCCTGCTCCGTGGGGTTCTCCACCATGCCCGGCGCCACCAGCGCCGCGAGCGGCTGGTTCGCCGCCCGCACCTTGGGCGCGAGGGCGCGCAGCACCGCCATGCCGAGCTGGCCCGCGCCGAGCACCAGCATGTCCCGCAGATCGACCTTTCCATCATCCGCTATCACTTCATCCGTAATCATGTCCGTATCCTTTCGATTGAATCCCGTGGAAATCCGCCCGCCCGGCGCGCGGCCGTCACGCCGCCTGATTGATGACATTGACCTGGCAGAACTCGGCGAGGCCCAGTTCCGTCCACTCGACCCCGATGCCCGATTGCTTCGCGCCTGCGAGCGGCACCTCGGGTCCGAAATTGAGATGCTGGTTCACCCAGACCGTGCCCGCCTGCATGCGCCGCGCGAGGCCCCTCGCGCGCTCCGCATCCGCAGACCAGACCGAGCCGCCGAGCCCGAACTCGCTGCGGTTTGCGCGCTGCAGCGCCTCCTCCTCGTTTGCGACGCGGACGATCGGCAAGACGGGGCAGAATTGTTCCTGGGCGACCAGTTCGCTCGTGTCGTCGATGTCGCGGACGATTGTGGGTTTCACGAAAAATCCCGGGCGGTCGATCACCCTGCCGCCCGCGATGACGCGGCCGTCGCGATGGGCGACGTCGAGAAAATGCTGCGCCTTCTCGAACTGCCGGCGGTTCTGCAGGGGACCGAGGCGCGAGCATGCATCATTGCCCGGGCCGACGATGGCGGCATTGGCCAGGCTTGCGAGAGAATCGCAGAAGGCGTCGTAGATCGCATCGGCCACATAGACCCGCTTGACGGCGAGGCATGCCTGACCGGTATTGAAGAAGGCGGCGTTGAAGATGCGCTCCGCCGTATCCTCCACGTCCACGTCGTCAAGGACGATCGCTGCGTCATTGCCGCCGAGCTCCAGCGTCAGGCGCTTCAGCGTCGCGGCCGCGCGCGCCATGATCCGCCGCCCGGTGGCCGTCGATCCGGTGAAGGTGACCTTGGCGACCAGCGGGTGCGCGGTGAGCATGTCGCCGAGGTCGTTCTCGTCCGTGATGACGTTCAGCACGCCCGGCGGCAGGATCCCGGCGGCAAGCTCTCCCAGCATGAGGCTGAGGATCGGGGTCGTGGGCGCGGGCTTCATCACCATGGTATTTCCCGCCGCCAGCGCGGGCGCGATCTTCGCGGCCGGAATGAGCAGGGGAAAGTTCCAGGGGCTGATCCCCACGACGACGCCGAGCGGGCGATGGCCGAGCTCGACCCGGCCGCCTGGGACCGCATAATGCTTGCCGGGCAGCCTCAGCCCCGCGAAATGGCGGATGAAGGCGATGGCATAGTGCACCTCCCCCACCGCCTCGCGGCGCGGCTTGCCCTGCTCGGCAACCATGGTGTCGATGAAGGCCTGGCGATTGAGATGGACGGCGTCCGCAAGCGCATGGAGCAACGCGCCGCGCGCCTCCCATCCCAGGGCGTCCCAGGCCGGCTGGGCTTTTCGCGCGGCCTCGATCGCCGCTTCCGCCTGCCGCCGTGACGCGCGGGCGACGCTTGCGAATTTGTCGCCCGTGGCGGGGTCGATCACATCAAGGATGTGGT
>CAZDSS010000088.1:9958-10972 GCA_964508185.1 uncultured Sphingomonadales bacterium | reverse complement strand
AGGACGCCCGCATCATGAAGGAGCGCCGGCGCGGACGAAAGGAAAAATCCCAGCGTTGCCGGGTCTCCGGCGCGCGCGACCATGAGGGAGGGGGGCATGATCACCGCCTATGTCTGCGAGAACGGAGCGCTTCTGGCGCAGCCCGCGACCGGCGACCCCACGCTGCCGAAGAACGCCGTCTGGATCGATCTTCTGAACCCCGAGCCGGAGGAGGTCGCGCGGGTTGAACGCGCCCTCGGCTTCAATCTGCCGACGCTCGAGGAAATGCGGGAGATCGAGACGTCGAGCCGGCTCTATCAGGAAAAGGGCGCCTTCTTCATGACGGCGATCCTGATCCATCGCGCGGACACCGAAATCCCCGACAGCGTGCCCGTGACCTTCATCCTCGCGGGTCATTGCCTCATCACCCTTCGCCATGCGGAGCCGCAGCCCTTCCGCATGTTCGCAGCCCAGACGGCGAAGCCGGGGACGGGCCACGAGACGGGCGAGATGGCACTCGTCGGCCTGCTTGACGCGATTGTCGATCGCCTCGCCGACATTCTCGAAAAGGTGCAGGAGCGGGTGACCGAACTCTCCCGCGAGGTCTTCGCCCAGGACAAGCGGCGGCCGAGCGACGGGTTCGAGATGGCGCTCAAGCGCCTGGGGCGCGACCAGGGGCTGGTGGGCCGGGCGCGGGAAAGTCTCGTCTCCATAAGCCGCGTCCTGAGCTTCCTCGGCCGCTCGGGCGAGCAGCCGGTGCAGGCGGAGATGGAGCGCGGCCTCAAGACCCTCGTGCAGGACGTCGCCTCCCTCAGCGACCATACGAGTTACCTTGCGAACAACATGAATTTCCTGCTGGAGGCGATCCTCGGACTCATCTCCATCGAGCAGAACAACATCATCAAGATCTTCTCGGTGGCCGCCGTCATGTTCCTGCCGCCGACGGTGGTCGGCACGATCTATGGCATGAACTTCGAATACATGCCCGAGCTGAAGCTCGAGTTCGGCTATCCGCTCGCACTGCTGGCGATGATC
>CAZDSS010000088.1:0-9948 GCA_964508185.1 uncultured Sphingomonadales bacterium | reverse complement strand
AACTTCGAATTCATGCCGGAACTCGCCTGGCCCTATGGCTACCCCGCCGTGCTGATCGTCATGATCCTGTCGGCGGTGACACCTTACCTCTATTTCAAGCGGCGGGGCTGGCTTTGAGCCGGGAGAGGACTTCGTCGGCAATCGCTAGCGACGCGGTAAGTCCCGGCGATTCGATGCCGTGGAGATTGACGAGGCCGGGGATTCCGTGCAGCTCCGGTCCGTCGATACGGAAGTCGGCAAAGCCGCCGCCGGGCCCCACGATCTTCGGCCGGATCCCCGTATGGCCCGGCTGCAGGCGATTGGGGTCCAGCGCCGGGTAATAGCGCCGAATGGCAGCGATGAAGCGCTCACGCGCGCCGTCGTCGAACGCATAATCGATACGGTCGATCCAGCGCACGTCGGGTCCGAACCGCACGCCGCCCCCCATGTCCAGGGTCACATGGATGCCCACGCCGCCATCTTCCGGCAGGGGATAGACGAGATGGCGGAAGGGTGCGCGTCCGCTCAGGCTGTAGTAATGCCCGATCGCGAGGTGCTGCGGCGGAATGGCGTGGGCGGGGACGCCGAGGCCTGCGGCGACCGCCTGGGCATGAAGCCCCGCCGCATTGACGATGATGCGCGCGCGAAGGGTCATGGGCGCGTCGCCACCGACCGTCACGCGGAAGCCGTCGTCCGAAAGCTCGCCCCTCGTGACCGGCGAATTGAGCGCAATCATGCCGCCCGCCGCCTCGATCTCGCCCCGCAGGCTCAGCATGTAGGCGTGGGAATCGATGATCCCGGTCGAGGGGGAGAGCAAAGCCGCGACCGCCCGCACTTCGGGCTCCAGCTCCCGCAGCTCCGCGAGATCGAGTGGGCGAAGATCGTCGACGCCGTTCGCCGCCGCGAGCCTGCCGATCTGGTCGAGCGCCGGAATTTCGGCTTCGCTGGTTGCGACCAGGATCTTGCCAGTGCGCCGATGGGGGATGCCGCGGCTTGCGCAATAGTCGTAAAGCATGTCGCGGCCGCGGCGGCAGAGCCGGGCCTTCAGGCTTTGGGGCGCGTAATAGATCCCCGCATGGATCACTTCGGAATTGCGGCTCGACGTTTCGCCGCCGATCACCGCGCCGCGCTCCGCCACCAGCACTTCGCGGCCCGCTTGGGCGAGCGCCCGTGCGATGGCGAGGCCGACGACGCCGGCGCCGATCACCAGGCATTCGATGCTGTCTTCCCCCGACATTGCGGAATTCCCCTGACGGCCGAATTTCCGGCGATCATAGGGAAGGGGCCGCGCCCCCACAAGACGCGGCCCCCGGGAAGGTCACCGGTTGAATCCTGTCAAAGCTTCGACTTGTCCTCGCCGATCGACAGCTCCACCGGCGCCGCGTCGCTCCGCTCCGACGGGTTGTTCAGCGGATCGAGATAGACGGGCTTCAGGCGGAACGCGGCGTAATCCGCGACATGATTGCCGTAATGCGGATTGTCGGCGGGCTTCCCCCCGGGCGGGATGAAGGCGCTCTGCCCCGGCGGCACCACGAAGCCCGCCCGCTGCTCGTCCTTGCCCGGACCGTAGGCGACCAGCATGTTCATGGCGCCGCGATTGGCATAGATCGGCAGCGTGAAGCCGAGCCCCGGACTTGTCATGGGGGTGCGGTTGGTGTTGGTGTCGAAGAAGGCCTGGGGCGTCGCCCTGGTCTTCCAGCCGCTCAGCGGCGCCTCGTACGTCTTCGCCAGATCGGTGAGGGCCAGCGTCAGGCTGCGCAGCATCACCTCCTTGTAATCGGCGCCGCCGAAGAAGTCGTGGTGGTGATGGACCCCGCTCTTGCCGAGACGGCTCAGGATCGCGTGGTGGGTCACGATGGTTCCGGCCGAGGGATGCTCCTCAAGCCGAGGCAGACCGCGCTGGGACCCGGCGGCAAGCCAGATGCCCGCCTGGGAGAAGCCCTTCAAGGTTGGCCCCAGCGTGCTCTGCACGAGCCGCGGCAGCCAGGCGTCGAACAGGGTGAGGCCGGGATGGTCGAAATAGCCGTCGCCGTCCTTGTCCTCGCGCATCTGGTTCCAGTCCAGCATCAGCGCCACCGCCTCGGCGAGGCGGCTTTCCTTCGGCAGGTTCTTGGCCGCTTCGGCAAGATGCGGCAGGAAATAGCGCGCGCTCACGTCGGTGAAGGAGACGATGCGGTTGAGGTCCCACATCTCGTCGCGGTCGAAGGAGCTGCGGTCCCGGAAGGCGTCGAGCAGGATGTTGACCTGGTTCGCTTCTCCCCACTGCTCCCAGTAGAGGCCGGAATTGGGCCAGTCCTTCGCGGGCTTGTTGTTGAAATTGACCACATAGCCCGGGGTGAGCGACCACGGATTTTCGCTCGCATCGCTCAGGCCCTGCCAGTCGAACTCGCCCGTGCCGGACGCGGGCAGGCGATGGTCATGCCCCTTGGCCAGCACCGGGTAGCGGCCCGTATACGCAAAGCCGACCTTACCGTCGCGCCCCGCATAGAACCAGTTGAGGCCGAAGGCGAAATTGCGCGCCCGCTGCAGCCATTCCTCGTGGCTTCTGGCATGGGCCGCATGGACCCATTCGAAGGCGGAGCTGGCGGCTGCGCCCTGCCATGCGACGGCGCGGGCATAGGCATGGCGGTGCTCGTCGTCGTCGCCCACCACCACGCCGTGGACGGTGGATTCGGACACGAAGACCTCGTCAGGCTTGCCGCGCACCTTGATGATATGGGTGTTGCGCTCGAACGGCAGCCATTCCCCCTTGTGGAAATAGCGTTCGCCTTTCGGCTTGTCGCGGAGCTCCTGGAAATGGCTCACCTGATGGCCGAGGCCCGCGGTAACGCCCCAGGCAAGGTGACGATTGACGCCGAGCTGCAGGACGAAGCTGGTCTCCGCCGCGAAGCCCACGAGGTCGAAGTCCCCGCCATGAAGCCCGATGGGATAGTAGTAGCTCGGCACAAGCCAGCCGGGCTGCGGGCCGGACACCATGATGGCCTTCGCATCCTTCGCCATGTCCTCGCCCACCGCCCAGCTCATGCTCGCCCGCCGGGGCTCCAGCGCCGCGGGATCGAGGGCGGAGACCTCGATCTTGCTGCCGAGCTTCAGGCCATTCGGCACATCGCCGCAGCCGCGCGGCTCGGGTTGACCAGGATTGCGGCCGCCGCCCGCATGGTCGCGCAAGGTGGTCGGAGCATTGGGATCGGTCCGGAACAGGAACTGGTCGAAGATGTCGTCGCAGGCTTCGGGAAAGGCCTTCCGCAGATGTTCGTACAAGGCGAGATTGTTGAACTCCGTGCTGAAGCTCGCATAGCCGGCAAGGACGTCCACGGCCACCGCGAGGGTGTCGTATACCGTCCATTCCTCGGGCAGGAACTTGTAGTCGAAGAAGGGCCGCGGCAGCTTGCGCTGGTCGGCGAGAACTTCCCTGACGCGCTGGTTGACGCCGTTGGTGAAGGCGTGGAGCAGGAGCTTGTCGCCGGACTTGAGACGCTTGTATTCATTCTCCACGTCCGCCTGCAGCATGAGAAGGCGCGCCTGACGGTCGCTCTTCACATATCTCGTCGCCCATTTCGTGTCGCCCGGGCCAAGGACCTCCGCCGTGCGGCCGAGCGCCTGCCGCTTGCGCATTTCCATCTGGAACAGGCGGTCTTCCGCCATGGCATAGCCGAAGCCGTAGAAGACGGTGTGGTTGTTCGTCCCATAGACGTGGGGGACGTGGTTGCGGTCGCGGATGATGAGCACGTCCGCGGCCTGCGCGACGACGGGCGCAAGGAGCGCCGCAAGCATCAGGGCGGCCGCCTGCAGCCGAAGCGTCCGTCGGCGGATCGATGGAATCGGCAAGATGAAAGCCATGTGTTTTCCCCGGATATGGTTTTCGTGATGATCCGCCGAGACGCTTGAGGCGGGCCTCGCGTGAAGGAAATCGCGGGCGGAAGGGGGCTCCGGGGTGCGAAATGGCGTCGCCCGCCGTCATGGGGCGGGCCCGCTGTCACAAAACTGAAACGTCAGTGCAGCAATTCCGTCATGGGCCGCCGGTAGAAGGTGCCTGCGGGCATGAAGCCCCAGGCGAACCCATCAGGAGGTGTGATCCCATGAAATCATTGGCGGCAGTCATCGCGGTGGCCGGTCTTGCAACCATTCCCGGCGCAGCCGCGGCCCAGGGCATCGATCCGGCGCTCCCCGCCTATCAGGCGACAAGCGGCATTTCGGGCAATCTCAAGTCCATCGGCTCGGACACCCTGAACAACCTGATGACGCTTTGGGGCGAAGGCTTCAACGCCCATTACCCCAACGTGAAGATCGAGATCGAGGGCAAGGGCTCCTCGACCGCGCCCGTCGCCCTCATTGCCGGCACCGCCCATTTCGGTCCCATGTCGCGGCCCATGAAGGCGGCGGAGATCGACCAGTTCGAGCAGAAGTTCGGCTACAAGCCGCAGCCCATCCGCGCCGCGGTGGATGCGATCGCGGTCTATGTGCACAAGGACAATCCGGTGAAGTGCCTGACCCTCCAACAGGTGGACGCCATCTTCTCCAAGACCCGCCGCGGCGGCGCGAAGGAGGATATCGTCACCTGGGGGCAGCTCGGCCTCACCGGCGAATGGGCGAACCGCCCCATCTCCATCTACGGCCGCAACTCGGCGTCCGGCACCTACGGCTATTTCAAGGAAGTCGCCCTGTTCGACGGCGACTACAAGGACAGCGTCAAGGAACAGCCCGGCTCCTCCACCGTGGTGCAGGGGGTGGCGAGCGACAAGGCCGGGATCGGCTATTCGGGCGTCGGCTACAAGACGGCGGACGTGAAGTTCGTGCCGCTTGCGACCCGCGCCGGTGAGGAATGTCATGAGCCCAATGCGGAGAACGCCTATTCCGGCGACTATCCCATCGCCCGCTTCCTCTACATCTATGTGAACAAGAACCCGAACCAGCCGCTCGACCCGCTGCGCGGCGAGTTCATCCGCTACGTCTATTCCGCCGAGGGGCAGCAGGCGGTGGTGAAGGACGGCTTCTTCCCCGTGAACAAGGAAATCGCCGACGCCGATCTCGCGGCCTTCGGCCTGAAATGAGCCTGGCTGCCGCGGCGGATTTCACTTGTCCCCCGCCGCGGCCGTCCGACAAGGAGCATCCAGAGCATGATGTGGAGAAGGATTCCCCATGGACGCGCGTGACAGGCCCGGCGGCATGACAGCGGGCGCCGGCGGGGATCCTTCGCCCATCCGTCACCGGCGGGACAGGACCACCAGACGTTCGGTGATCCTGCTCGACCGCCTCGCCGACTGGACCATCACCATCGGCGGGCTCGGCGTCATCGCCGCCGTGCTCGGCATCATGGTGTTTCTTGCCAATGTGGTGGTCCCGCTGTTCACGGGAAGCCGGGTCGAGGGGCAGGGGAGCGTCGCCGTCTCCATTCCCGCCGACCGGGTCCTCGCCCAGGTGGTGGACGAGCACCGCGCGGTCGCCGTCAGCATCCTGGCGACCGGCGAACTTCGGGCGACCCATATCCGGACCGGCCGCACCATCGCCGCCACCGCCGTCGATTTGGCCGGGCGGGAGGTGACGGCCTTCGACCGCAGCATCGACGGCCGCGAGCTCGCCTTCGGCTTCGCCGACGGCAATCTCATGCTCGCGCGCCTTTCGATCACCGCCAGTGTCATTCCCGCGTCCGACCTTCCCGAAGGATTGACGCGCATATCCGATGGCGAGCTCACCGACGGCCGCGCGATCTATACGGCGATTCCCGGCGGCCAGTACCGCGTCACCGCCGTGCGCGTCCTGCAGGACGAGCCGCAGGCGGTGTCCGGTCAGGCGATCCGCGCCATCGATTACCGCATCGGCGGCACGGTGGAGCGGCCGACCCGCGCCTTCGTCACGGTGGACGCGGCGAATGTCGTGCGCATCAGCCGCACGGAATCCCGCCGCAACCTGCTCACCGGCAAGGAGACCCTGCGGCTCTCATCCGCCGTCCTTCCCGACCTGCCGCCGGAAGCGGAGGTGGCGAAGGTCTTGATGCGCGGCGATGCGAGCGCGGTCTATGTCGCCGCCCGCGACGGCATGATCTGGCGCTATGACGCGCGGGATTTCGAGGCCCCCCGCCTTGTGGAGCGGCTCGATCTCGCGCCGCGGGGGGCGGAGGTGACGCTCCTCGAATATCTCATCGGCGAACAATCGCTCGTCGTCGGCGGCTCCGACGGCTCGGTCCGCATATTCTTCCTGCTCGCGCGGGAGGATGCGGAATCCAGCGATGGCGAGACGCTGGTGCTCGCCCACGAGCTCGAGCCGCAGGGCGCAGCGATTACCCACATTTCCGTCGGCCAGCGCGGCAAGATGTTCGCGACCGCCGATGCGGCGGGCGAGATCTGGCTGCGCCATGCGACCAGCGAGCAGACCCTGCTGAAGCTCAAGGCCGAAGGGGCGGGCGGCTTCCGCAGCCTGTCTCTCGCCCCCCGGCAGAACGCGGTCGTGGCGCTCGACGATCGCGACCGGCTCCATGTCTGGGCGGTGGACGCGCCGCATCCCGAGACGACCCTCGGCACCATCTTCGGCAAGGTGTGGTACGAAGGCTATGACGAGCCCACCTTCACCTGGCAGTCGTCCTCCGGCAATGACAGCTTCGAGCCCAAGCTGTCGCTGGTGCCCTTGATCTTCGGCACCATCAAGGCGACGGTCTATTCCCTGCTGTTCGCGATCCCGATCGCATTAGGCGCCGCGATCTACACGTCCGAATTCGTCCATGCCCGGGTGCGGGCGGTGGTGAAGCCGACCATGGAGATGATGGCGTCCCTGCCGTCGGTGGTGCTCGGCTTCATCGCGGCGCTGATCCTCGCTCCCATCGTCGAGACCTGGATCGCCGCGGTGGTGCTCGCCTTCATCTCGATCCCGCTCGGCCTTCTGATCGGCGCCCATCTGTGGCAGCTGGTGCCGGGGCCGGTGGCGCTCCGCTACGGCGACCTGCCGAAATTCCTGCTCATGATCGCGACCATCCTCGGCTTCGGCTGGATCGCCTGCCAGTTCGCGTCGCTCTTCGAGCGCCTGCTGTTCGCGGGGGACTTCAAGGCCTGGGCCAATGGCGACGCGGGCTCGAGCGTGCCGTTCACGGCGTTCCTGCTCGCGCCCCTCGTCTTCGTCACCGTTCATATGGGAGTTGAGCGGGTGATCGGCCGCGCGTGGGATGCTCGCATTCGTGGGCGCGACAGGCTGCAGGCGGGGCTCATGGATCTCGCGCGCTGGCTCGCGACCATCGCCGCGACCTTCATGATCGCTTGGCCCATGGCGGCGCTGATGGTCGCCGTCGGGCTCGATCCCCGCGGTGGGGTCATCGATACCTACGCCCAGCGCAACACCGTCATCATCGGTTTCGCCATGGGCTTCGCGGTGATCCCGATCATCTACACCATCGCCGAGGATGCATTGAACGCCGTCCCCGAGCATCTGCGCGCGGCGGCCCTGGGCTGCGGCGCGACGCCCTGGCAGATGGCGACCACCGTCATCCTGCCGACGGCCATGAGCGGCATCTTCGCCGCCGTCATGATCGGCATGGGCCGCGCGGTGGGCGAGACCATGATCGTGGTCATGGCCGCGGGCAACACCCCGCTCATGGACTGGAACATCTTCAACGGGCTTCGGGCGCTCTCGGCCAATATCGCGGTGGAGCTTCCCGAAGCGGTCAAGGACGGCACCCTCTACCGCATGCTGTTCCTCGCCGCTCTCGTCCTGTTCGTCATGACCTTCGTGGTCAATACCGCCGCCGAGGTGATCCGGCAGCGCTTCCGCAAGCGCGCGGCGCAACTCTAGGAATGTTTCGTGGTGAATGACATGGCAAGCATCGTTCGAACGGCGGAAGCGGAGGCCGTGGCTCCGGCGCGTGAAGACGCCCCGCCGCGCAAGGCGGCGACCAGCATCCGCTTTCTCGGCGAGCCCTGTCTCTGGACCCTGGGCGGCGCGCTCGGCCTCGGGATCATCATGATCCTGGGCTTCCTCGCCCTCGTCCTCTGGAACGGCATCATCACCTTCATCCCCAAGCCCGTCGCCGTGGTGACCCTGGCCGATGGCGCCAGGATCGCGGGCGAACCGTTCAGGGAGGAAACCTACCGCCCACAGCCGGAACTTCTCTCAAGCCTTTCCCCCGCATGGCGGGACAAGGTCGCGGCGAATGGTGGCGTCCTGCACCGCATCCTCTATCGCACCGGCAACTACGATCTCTATGGCGAGGATTTCCGCTGGGTGTCGGAAGAGACCGTGGCGAAGGTCGAATATCCGAAGGACATGCTGTTCGTGGAGCGGCGGGAATGGGGCCCCTTCGTCGGAACCCTCGTGAGCGTCGCGCGCGACGGCGTTCCCCTGCCGGTCGCATCCATCGATGACCCCGCCTTCGCCGCCGCTCATGACGACGTGCGGCGGCGGACCGAACAGATCCGCGAGATCGAGCGCGGCGAGATCGGCCGCATCAATCACGAGCTTGAAGGGGGCCGCCTGCAGCTCCGCAAGCTCGCGCTTGAAAAGGCGCTCGACAGCCCCGAATACCGCGCGGCATCCGATGCATTCGCCGCCAGAAGCGCGGCGCTTGAGGCGGAGCATGAAAGGCTTGCCCGCAAGGCGGGGGAGCTGCGCCGCGAAAATGCGCGGATCACCGTGACGCTCGCCGACGTGAATGGCGTCGCCAGGACCTTTCCCCTCCACCAGCTGGTGCGCGCCTATGCGGCGAACGATCTGAGCTTCGTCGAGAAGGTGCATGTCTATGTCTCCCGCTGGTGGGAGTTCCTGTCGGACGAGCCGCGGGAAGCAAATACGGAAGGGGGCGTGCTGCCCGCGATCTTCGGCACGGCGGCGCTCACCTTGCTCCTCGTCCTCGTCGTCACACCCTTCGGCGTGATGACCGCCCTTTATCTTCGCGAATATGCGAAGCAGGGTCGGCTCGTCTCGGCGGTGCGCATCTGCGTCAACAATCTCGCCGGGGTGCCGTCCATCGTCTATGGCGTGTTCGGCCTCGGCTTCTTCGCCTATGTGCTGGGCGCGCGGATCGACGCACTCTTTTATGCGGAACGCCTGCCAAACCCCACCTTCGGCACCGGCGGTCTCCTCTGGGCGTCGCTTACCATGGCGCTCCTCACCGTGCCCGTCGTCATCGTCGCGACGGAGGAGGCGCTCGCCGCCGTGCCCCGCTCCATGCGCGAGGGCTCGCTCGCCTGCGGGGCGTCCAAATGGCAGACCATCCGCCATATCGTGCTGCCCCGCGCCATGCCGGGGATCATGACCGGCGTCATCCTCGCCATGGCCCGCGGGGCGGGGGAGGTCGCGCCCCTGATGCTGGTGGGCGTGGTGAAGCTCGCGCCCGAACTGCCCATCGACGGCTATTTCCCCTTCATCCATCTGGAGCGCAGCTTCATGCATCTCGGCTTCCACATCTATGACGTGGGCTTCCAGTCGCGCAATTCGGAAGCGGGCAAGCCCATGGTCTTCGTCACCACCATGCTGCTCATCTCGCTGATCGCCGTCATGAACATCACCGCCATCATGGTCAGGAACCGGCTGAAGCGGAAATTCGCCGGAAGCCAGTTCTGACCGAAAGGAGCACAGTCATGTCCGCTGACCTCAAGACCGCCCACCGTTACGACCCGACGATCTATCACGTGAAGCGCGGCGCCCAGGGCGAAAGCATCCGGATCCGCGATTTCTGCCTATGGTACGGAACGTCGCAGGCGCTCCATGACGTCACCATGACGGTGGAGCGGGGGCTGGTCACGGCGCTCATCGGCCCTTCGGGCTGCGGCAAGTCGACGCTTCTTCGCGCCCTCAACCGCATGAACGATCTGATCGACGGCCTGACGACGCGGGGCGAGATATCGCTCGACGGCGAGAACATCTATGACCGCCGCACCGACGTGATCGCGCTCAGGAAACGCATGGGCATGGTGTTCCAGAAGCCCAATCCGTTCCCCATGTCGATCTTCGAGAACGTGATCTATCCCCTGCGCGTGGACGGCATCC
>CAZDSS010000087.1:0-10980 GCA_964508185.1 uncultured Sphingomonadales bacterium | reverse complement strand
CGGCGTCAGCCGCGAGCGTATCCGCCAGATCGAGGTCCGCGCCTTCGAGAAGCTGCAGAAATCCATGAAGCGGCTGGCCATCGAACAGCAGGGCCGGGCGCTTGCGGACGCCCGGGCCGAAAGCCAGGCGTAACGCCGACGCACACTGCCGGAACACGGCTTGAGACGCGGTCTCAGGCCGTGTTTTTCTTTTGCGGCTCCCGGCGCTCGGCGGCTGCGCTCGGCGCCTGGGATACGGGAATGATGTCGGCGCCCCATTCCTCCACCAGCTGGCGGCGGTACTGTTCCAGCATGCGCCGCCGCCGGGCGATGCGGATGCCCTGGGCCGAGGCCGCAAGATAGGGGCCGAGCCAGAGCGCGCCCACCCCCGCCGCAGCCCCCAGATACATGGTCGCCCAGACATAGACGTCGCGCAGGATATGGAGGGCGTGATCGACGCTGTGGAGCCCCGCCCAGAGCGTCATCAGATGCGGCATCACGCCCGCGAGGTTGGAGGCGCCGATGCAATGGATGCGATCCATGCTTCGCCGCCCGTTGGACAGCATGGCGACCCATGTGGGAGCCATGCCCACCGCCAGGATGATGAAGGTCGGGAAGGCGGTGAGTGCGATGAGGAAGGCGATGCCGAAGCCGTAATAGATCGCGCGCGCCCGCGCCTCGGCCGCCTGCTGCTCCGCGATGCGGGCCTGGCGGGCCGCGTCCTGCCGCGGGCCGCGGACATCGTTCGTCGCCCGGCTCACGTTTCGGCTTGCTGCTCTGCGGGGTCGCGCCATGGGTCCCTCAGCCGAAAGCATGAACGAAGGACAGGACGCTCACCCCCGCAAGCACCGCATAGGCGAGGAAGGCCATCAGGCGATGACCGTCGGCGCGCAGGCGCGGATCCTGCGTTGAGATGGGCCTGCCGAGCTGCCGCAGCTCGGCGAGAATTCCCGCATATTGCCGCTGCACGGCTTCGAATTCCTTGCTGTCGCGCTGGCGCACGGCGGTGAGATTGAGGTCGGTCGCAAGGCGTGTGAGATCGCCGGTCGCCGCCAGCTGGTCGAGGGTCGCATGGACCGCCTTCCTGCGGCTCGCGCTCTTCAAGCCGTCGATATGCTTGCGGAGCGCTGGAAGCAGGGCGGCGGCAAGATTGTTGAGCGGCTTGCGGAAGAATTTCTTCTGCATCATGCCGAGGAGGCGGAGGGTCTCCAGAAGATAGAGCTCGGGCTTGAGCGACGCGCCGGTGAGCCGGGCGAGCGGGCCTTCGAACGACGGCGAATGATGAAGGATGAAGGCGGCGATATGGGGATCCACCATCCCCGCCCCCGCTTCGCCACGCTCCGCCGCAGATTCGAGGGCGGGAACGAGGCCCTCGGGACTGTCCACATACATGCCGCGGAGCCGGGAGCTCAGGCACGGCATGCCCTTGTTGAATTCATAGAGGCAGCGCTCGAGCCCGTGGCCCAGGGCCGAGGAATTCATCCAGGGTATGGCCGCAAGGAGCTTGGCAAGGGACGTACGCAAGGCCGGCGACCGGCCGCTCAGGAGGTCGAGCAGCATGGACAGGCGGCTCTTGGCGAAAAGTTCGCGCAGGAGCCCGAGCCGCTCCTGATCATTGTCCGCATGGAGCATGGTGAAGGCCCCGGCGAAGCCGTCGCCGCAGATGCGCAGGGGGCCGAAGCAGATTGGGCCTTCGGGGAAGAACACGGCCATGAGCCGGGCGACGGCCATATGCTCCTGCAGCAGGGTGAGATCTTCGTCGACGCCGAACAGATTGTCGTCCAGTGCGCGGTTCAGCCATTCGCTGGTCGGCCCCTCGGCGAGCGCGCCCTCGATCCAGTGGCGGAAGCGGTCGCTGCGGGCGAAATTGATGGCGGCGCGGGGGGATTCCAGCATGGCGACGGCAAGATGACGCCGGTCCTTGTAGGAACGGTCGCGGAAGATGGCAGGCCGCGTCAGCACCCAGCCGGGGTCGCCCACCGTCTTGCGGCCGATGAGGCCGTCGCACCAGCGCTTCACGTCCTCGGACACCCAGCGCTTGCTGGGATTGTCCTCAAGCAGGCCGCGAAGAAGCTCGCTCACCGATCCCGCAAGCTCGTTGGAGCCGCCGAGCGCCCAGTAGGAGCCGGAACGGATGCGCGCCTCCAGTTCGGCGGTCATCGACTGCCCCTCGCCCCCCGCCTCGCGGCCGAGGAACAGGGACATGAGAAGGACGCCAAGGGCGAACATGTCGCAGGCCGTATCCCCCACCCCGCGGCCGCAGGGATCGGCGAAGGCGCGCTCGATGGGTTCATAGGCCGGCGGCTGATGGTAGCCGGGCGGCGCCGAGAAGCATTCGCCGAGCATGACCTGGGTCCGCGCGCGGTCGCGCCAGTAGAGATTGCCAAGGCGGATCGCCCGGTGGGTGATTCCGAGGCCGTCGAGGGCCGCGAGCGCTTCCGCCAGCTGGGGCGCGAAAAGCTCGCGGATCATGCGTTCGGAGAAGGCGGGGAAGCGCCGGGGATCCTCGACGACGGGCCCGCCCGCCGGAGCATCCACGATGGTCACCATGCGCTGGGACAGGCCGTCGCCGTCGGGCACCGGGAGAATTCCTTCCGCGCGGATGCAGGCGACGCCCGGAATGCTGCGGCCGAGAAGGCGCGCGGCGACGGATTCCCGCCGGGGCACGGCGAGACGCTGCACGAGCGCATAGACCTTGCCGCCCTCGAGAAGATCCCGGGCGGCATAGGCCGTGGCCCCTGCGGTATGGAAACGCTCCAGCGGCTGCCCCAGATAGATGACGAAGCGATCGGAAAGGATCGCCTCGTTCGCATCAGCGGCCTCGGCCGGGGCGACGATCTCGTTCTCAGCCATGACAATCCGAGCGCATGTACCCCGGAAAATCACACCATGCCGGCGTTAAGATCGTGTTAAATCTCGCCTTCTAGGGGCAAGGATCAGCGCCGGGACGCGCCCGGCTTCACGATCGCGCCGCGCACGGCGGCGAGGCTTCCTGGCGACAGTTCGAGATAGAGGAGCCGCGCCTCGTCCACGGGTCCGGGCATGGTGAACTGCCCGGGCTCCATGCGGACGAAGCCGACGCGCCGGTAATAGTCGTAGTCGCCGACGAGGATCACCGCCTTGTGCCCGGCTTCCCGGGCGCGGGCGAGCCCCTCGCGCATGAGGGTGATGCCGATGCCCTTGCCCTTGAGCGCCGGCTCCACCGCCAGCGGGCCGAGCAGGAGAGCGGGCACGGGTTCGCCGCCATCGAAGGGCGCGACCTCGATGGGCCAGAAGCGGAGGGTGCCGAGGAAGCGGCTGTCGTCCCGCGCAACAAGGCTCAGCTCCGCCACGGGCTCCACCCCGTCGCGCAGGCGGTAGGCGGTGCGTCCATGGCGGTCGGGACCGAAGGCGCGGTCGAGCAGGTCTTCGACGAGCGGAAGATCCGTCGGCCGCTGCGGCTCGATGATGAATGACAGGGAAATAAGGTCGTCGGCCATACCGCCCCTCCGGGAACAGGGGGCCCTACACCGGCCCCGTCGCTGCGCCATTAGCATGAATTTCAGGCGGGGTGCACGAAGAAATGCGCATGGTGCACAAAAAGGCGGCGGGATGGCACCCATCCCGCCGCAGGGCCTCGGGGGGAAGGGTCGGGCGTTACCAGTCCACCTGGAAGCGGATGCCGAAGGCGTCCACGTCGTTCTCGCCGTCGGCGCCATTGGCCGCCACATTGAAGGCGTCCGATATGTCCGACTTCGAATAGTTCATCATGATGCGGCTGTAGTCGTTGAGGTGCCAGTTGACGCCGACGATCCAGGTCTTCTGCTTGCCGCCGAAGACGTTCTCGTCCGAAAGGTCGATGACGTCGTAACGCGCCGCCACCTGCCACGCGCCGAAGCCGCCTTCGGTCACGGGGTTGTTGACCCTGACGCGGCCGAATGCGCCCTTGTCCGCCTCGTACTTGCGGCTTTCGCCGGTGATGAACCAGCTTCCGTCCACATACCAGCCCTTGAAGCTCGGATCGTCGAAGGCGGGGTCGGGATTGGCCCGGTCGGCCTTCAGGACCGCATATTCCGCCTGGGCCGAGAACGGCCCGTAGACGCCCGCAAGCTCGAAGCCGAACAGCTGGTCCTTGTCGGCGAAGGCGCCGGTGTCCACGAGACGGGTCGGGGCGAGATGCTGGTGGGCGCGCTGGCGGTAGCGGAAGTTGCCCTCGTCCGCGCCGGTCTTGCGGTAGCGGTAGCTCGCCCCGATGTGGTAGGCGGCATTCATTTCCTTGATGACGTCGCCGAAAGTGACGCGGGCGGCGTAGGTTTCGCCGAGGTCTCCGCTCGCATTGTCGGACCCGCCCTTGAAGGCGCCGAAGGACGCCGTCCAGTTGTCGCCGCCGAAGCCGAGGCCGATGCCTGTCTGGCGGTCGAGGGCGAAGGCGTCGGTGAAGGACGCCCGCTCCATGAAGGTGGCGTAGCGGGAGCTCGTCTGCTCGTCGAGAGAGTTGAAGGTCTTGAAGTAACCCACATCGATCCCGACGATGCCCGCGTCATAGCCGATGAGGGTGTCCTTGAGATCCACCTCGTTGCCCGAGAAGTCCACCTCGAACTTGTATTTGACATTGTCCCAGGCCTTGCCCTCGATGCCGAGGCGGGCGGCGCGGAATTCGGTGGCGTCCACGTCATAGGCCCCGTCGTCGTCGCTCATCCAGGCGGCGTCCACGAACAGGCGGCCCCGGAGCTTCATGGAAAAGCGGCCGTCGGCGCTGGAAATCTGCGGGGCCGGCCCCCATTTGAGCCTGATGTCGCTCTCGGCGGCCTGCTTCCTGTCCGCGGCTTTCAGCTCATCCACCTGCTGCTGCAGCGTCTCGATCTGCCGCTGCAATTCGTCGAGGGACTGGGCTGCGGCGGGGGCCGCCGCAAGAAGGGCCGGGACAAGCGCCGACGTCACCTGAAGCGCCCTGGGGAACCGTTTCCTGGTCATGAATTTCCGTCCTTTGTTCACGTTGTCTCGCTGGGCCGATCCGCGGCCCCAGGAGCCTTCTAGGTGCGGCTTGTGAACGGGCGGTGACGGGATTGTGAAAATTCAATGACATGGCGCGGCCGGCAAGGGGAAAGGCCGGCGGCGCCCGCCTGACGGAAACGGGACCGGGGGATGCGCTTCAGGCGTCCTCGAAGAAGGCGTCGGTGCCGTCCACCAGCAGGGAATGGCTTGCGGCTTCGGGCAGCGCCTCCACCTTGCGCAGGCTGCGATCCACGGCGCGGCGGCGCACGCCCGCCTGCTCCACCGTGTTCTGCGCTTCCTGCAGCTTCTTCTGCACCTTGTCGAGCACGGCGCCGAACTTGCCGAATTCGGTCTTGACCGCGCCGAGGACCTGCCAGACCTCGCTCGACCGTTGCTGGATGGCGAGCGAGCGGAAGCCCATGCGCAGGGAATTGAGCAGGGCCATCAGAGTGGTCGGCCCGGTGACCACCACGCGATGCTCCCGCTGCAGGGCGTCGATCAGGCCGGGACGGCGCACCACCTCGGCGAACAGCCCTTCAGTCGACAGGAACATGACGGCGAAATCCGTGGAATGGGGCGGCGCCACATACTTGGTGGCGATGTCCTTGGCGCATTGCCGGACCGCCCGTTCGAGGGCGCGGGCCGCCTGCTCCACCGCCTCGGCGTCGCCCTTCTCCGACGCCACCACGAGACGCTCGTAGTCTTCCACCGGCAGCTTGGCGTCGATGGGCAGCCACACGGGCTGGTCGCCGTCGCCGGGCAGGCGGATGGCGAATTCCACCCGCTGGCCGGAATTGGGCTTCACTTCCACATTGGTGCCGTATTGCTCGGGCGTCAGCACCTGTTCGAGCAGCATGCCGAGATTGGCCTCGCCCCAGGTGCCGCGGCTCTTGACGTTGCTGAGGACGCGCTTGAGGTCGCCGACGCCGCTCGCGATGCTCTGCATCTCGCCCACCGACTGGTAGACCCGCTGCAGGTTCTCGTTCACCTGGTTGAAGGACGCGCCGAGCCGCTGTTCGAGGGTTCCCTGCAGCTTTTCCTCGACCGTCGCGCGCATGGATTCGAGCTTCTGCTCGTTGTCGCTGCGCAGTTCCTTGAGCTGGCGCTCCACCGTGTCGCGCAGGGCCTCCGAGCGGCGCTCGTTGGATTCGATCATCTTTTGCAGGGTCGCGGTGACCGCGGCGAGGCTTTCCTGCTGCCGGGCGGCCGCCGTATCGAGCACCCGCGACAATTCTTCCCGGAGCGCCTTGGCGTCCTGGGCGACGGCGTTGCGATGCTCGCCCAGGGTTGCCGCGAAGCTGTCGAGCCGGCTCGTCTGGTCCGCCGCCTGGCGCGCGAAATTCTCGGCGCTCGTCCGGGTGAGATTGGTGAAGCTTTGCAGCAGCTCCTCGCGGAGCGCCCGCGCCGCCTCCTCCGCATTGCGCTGGGTCGCCGCCATCTGCTGGCCGAAGCCGTCAAGCCGCTCGCCCTGGGCGCTGCCGAGGCGGGCGATGGTGTCGGTGAGATTTTGAGACAGGCTGTCCATGCGTCCCGCAAGCTCGCGCTGCAGGCCGTCCATGGTGGCGCGAAGCTCGATGAGCCGCTCCTGCTGGCCGGCGACGCGCTGGGCAAGGTCGTGGAGAAGCGCGGCATTCCCTCCGCCGCTTTCCCGCCGGAGACGCAGGAGGATTACCAGCATGGCGACGGCGATGAGCGCAATGAGACCGAGACCGCTCAGGACACCCAATTCGTATATGGTCATTTGTCCCCCTTTTGTTCCTCTGCCGTTCCCAACCATAACCCGTGGCGGCGGAGAATGACAGGGCGGATTTGCAGTCGAAGACAGGGCGGCGCGAAAACGGAGAAGGCGCGATCCCGAAGGATCGCGCCTTGCTGAACGGTGCGTGTGCTCCCTACCGCCGGAACAGGGGCAGCGGGTTGTCGGCCGCGTTCTGGTAGGTGACGGTGAAGTCCTTGAGGCCTTCGATCACGTCCTCGATGCGCTTCCTCGGGGCAACCTCGAAGGCGTTGAAGCCGCAGCGCGCCATGTAGAAGATCTGGTCGCGCAGGACGTCGCCCGTCGCCCGGAGTTCGCCCTTGTAGCCGTAGCGCTCGCGCAAGATCCGCGCATAGGAATAGGCGCGGCCGTCGCGGAAGGTCGGGAAGTTGTAGGCGATGAGCGAGAAGCGGTCGAGATCGTCGGCGATCTCGTTCGGATGGTCGCCGGGCTGCAGCAGGACGCCAATGCGGCTGTTGCGGCCCGCAAGCTCCGCCTTGCGGGCTCGCCACGTGGCCAGGGGCACGATGATGTCGCCCTCGGGCAGTTCCGCCGCGTCCTCCGCCACGTGCTGCCACGTATCCTCGACGATGGCTCCGTCCTTAATTATTCGCATAGACGCGCTCCTTGAACGGCTTGATTCCCACACGGCGATAGGTGTCGAGGAAGCGCTCCCCGTCCTCGCGCAGTTCGAGATAAAGCTGCAGCAGGCGCTCGATGGCCGAGACGATGGTGGCGCGGGGGAAGGCCGGGCCGATGATCTGGCCGATGGAGGCGTCGTCCCCCGGCGAGCCGCCGAGGGTGATCTGGTAGAATTCCTCGCCCTTCTTGTCCACGCCGAGAATGCCGATATGGCCCACATGATGGTGGCCGCAGGCATTGATGCAGCCCGACATCTTGAGCTTCAGCTCGCCGAGGTCGTAAAGGAAATCGAGACGGTCGAAATGCTCGGCGATCTCCTGCGCCACGGGAATGGAGCGGGCATTGGCCAGCGAGCAATAGTCGAGCCCCGGGCAGCAGATCATGTCCTGCAGGCTGTCGATGTTGGGAGTCGCAAGCCCCTGGGCCTCCAGCGCCTTCCAGAGGTCATGGAGATCCGACTGCCTGACGTCGGCCAGCACCAGGTTCTGCTCATGGGTCGCCCGCACCTCGCCCAGGCTGTAGCGGTCGGCGAGATCGGCGATCGCGCGCATCTGGGCGTCGGTCACGTCGCCGGGCGGGATCCCGGGCTTCTTCAGCGACAGGTTGACGATGCGATAGCCCGGTACGCGATGGGCGAGCGTGTTGCGCTGGTACCAGGTCGCAAACGCCTTGTCGGCCGCAAGCTTCTGATGGAGCGATTCCACGGGCTCCGTGATCGTCTCGTAGGCGGGCGGGGTGAAATGGGCCTTCACTCGCTCGATCTCGGCATCCGTCAGGACGAGGGCGGTCTTCTTCGACCATTCCCATTCCTCTTCCACGCGCTTGCGGAACTCCTCGAGCCCCAGCTCATGGACGAGGATCTTGATGCGCGACTTGAACAGGTGATCGCGGCGGCCGAACTCGTTGTAGACCCGCATGATCGCCTCGGTATAGGTGAGCAAATGCTCCTTCGGCACGAAGTCGGCGATCACCTTGCCGATCATGGGGGTGCGGCCCATACCGCCGCCCACATAGAACTTGAAGCCGACCTCACCCGCGTCGTTCTTCACCACGCGGATGCCGATATCGTGGAAGGCGACCGCCGCGCGGTCCTTCACCGCGCCGGTGAAGGCGATCTTGAACTTGCGCGGCAGGTACGAGAATTCGGGATGGAAGGTGGACCACTGCCGCATGATCTCCGCATAGGGGCGCGGATCCTCGATCTCGTCGGCGATGACGCCCGCGAACTGGTCGGCGCTGATGTTGCGGATGCAGTTGCCGCTGGTCTGGATCGCGTGCATCTCGACTTCCGCCAGCTCCTCGAGGATCTGGGGCACGTCCTCGAGCTTCGGCCAGTTGTACTGGATGTTCTGGCGCGTGGTGAAATGGCCGTAGCCGCGGTCGTATTTCTCGGCGATGTCCGCAAGCTTGCGCAGCTGGCGCGTGGACAGCAGCCCATAGGGGATCGCCACCCGCAGCATGTAGGCATGGAGCTGCAGATAAAGCCCGTTCATGAGACGCAGCGGGCGGAATTCGTCCTCCGTCAGCTCGCCGCGCAGACGACGCTCCACCTGACCGCGGAACTGCTTCACGCGCTCAAAGACGATCTGCCGATCGTGTTCGTTGTACTTGTACATGGCCTAGATCCTCGCGCGGCCTAGCCGCTTGCCAGCCTCCGGTGCGCACCGCACGCACCGACGAGAGAGTTATATACAGTGCGCCCGGAAGGCAAACCCATAATTTTACATTTGCGAAATGTTCATTATCCAATTTCACACCTTAGTCCAAGGCGGGCGGCGGCGCAAGGTTGTCATGGGCCTGTAACGGACGGGCAGCAGGATCGCGCATCATCAACTGCAAGCGATCCCATGCCATGGACAGATTCCTTCCTCCCGCCGCTGCCTTCATCTGCCTTGCCCTGACCGCATCACCCCTGCCCGTCGGGGCCGGAAGCCTCACCCTTACCCCCCTCGCCCGCCATGCGACGGGGCTGTTCGACCAGGGGGCTGCGGAAATTCCAGCCTGGCACGCCGCAAGCCGCAGGCTTTTCGTGGTGAACGGCGCCGCCAATACAATCGACATCCTGACGTTCGACGGGCAGGAGCTGAGACCCGCGGGCGCCCTCGCCCTCGGTCGCGATGAAGCGCCGACGAGCGTCGCCGTCAACGGCGACCGGGTGGCCGTTGCGGCTTATGATCCGCAAAGTCCCGACTGGGCGGGCAAGATCATCCTGTTCTCCCCCGACGGGCGGCGCGTTGGCGAGTTCGCCGCAGGCTCCATGCCCGACATGGTGACCTTCACGCCGGACGGGCGCCATGTGCTATCCGCCGACGAGGGAGAGCGGAACGGCGCGATTGATCCCGAAGGCAGCGTCACCATCGTCGATCTTGCGGACGGAATCACCAACGCCGTCGTGCGTCGCGCCGGCTTCCGGGCCTTCGACGCCGGGGAGCTGAAGGCCAGGGGGGTGCGGATCTTCCCCGACGCGGAATCGGCCGGCCAGGATCTGGAGCCCGAATATATCGCCGTCTCCCCCGACGGCAGGCGCGCCTTCGTCACCCTGCAGGAGAACAATGCCGTCGCCGTCGTCGACATTCCGGCCGCCCGCGTTACCGATATCTGGCCCCTCGGGGTCAAGGATCACATGCTGCCGGGGAACGGTCTGGACGCAAGCCGCAAGAACGGCGTGCGGATCGCGAACTATCCCGTCTTCGGCCTCTATATGCCCGATTCGATCGCGGCCGTTACAGTCGCCGGCGAGACCTTCCTCGTCACCGCCAACGAGGGGGACGCCCGCAAGGAGGACGTGAAGCTCGGCAAGGCGCGCCTTGCGCCCGGCGCCGTGCCTCCGGAACTTCTGGACGACCTCGCCGAACTCGAAATCAGCGCCATGGACGGCGACGACGACGGCGACGGCCGCATCGAGCGGCCGCACAGCTACGGCGCGCGATCCTTTTCCATATGGTCGGCGGAGGACGGAAGCCTCATTCATGACAGCGGCGACGATTTCGAACGCATCACGGCCGAGCGCCTCGGCGCGGCCTTCAATGCGGACAATGCGAGCGCGGGCTCGGGCGACAAGCGGAGCCCGAAGAAGGGGCCGGAGCCCGAAGGCGTCGCCGTCGGCGAAATGGCCGGGCGGATCTATGCCTTCATCGGCCTCGAACGCATGGGCGGGATCATGGTCTATGACGTGACGGAGCCGCGAACTCCCACCTTCGTCGCCTACCAACTCGACCGCAATCTCGATTCGACCTTCGACTACGAACGCCCGGCAGATCTCGCCCGGGCCGGCGACCTCGGCCCCGAAGGACTCCTTTTCGTACCGGGCGCGGAAAGCCCCACGGGTGCGCCGCTCCTCATCGTCGCCAACGAAGTGTCGGGCACCGTCACCGTTTACGCCGTCACGGCGAATCGCTGATCCGCCGAAAGAAATAGGACGCCACCTCAACTCTCAGGCACTGCGTCATAAAAAAAGGGCCGCTTCCAAGGAAGCGGCCCTTTGCCAGGCGGGTCTGGGGAGGGGTAAACTCATAAAAATCGCATTTCCCCACTACTCACGGACTCACAGCGTCTCGGGGGGGATCGGCCTCATCCTAACGGAGGAGTAAGGAAATGCTGCTCTGAGTTATCCCTGCCCGACCCATAAT
>CAZDSS010000086.1:0-10994 GCA_964508185.1 uncultured Sphingomonadales bacterium | reverse complement strand
CCTCTACAACATGGGACGGAATCTGGGGGGCGCGGTCGGTATTGCGCTGCTGCAAACCTTCCTTACGAAGCGGACGCAGTTCCATTCGGAAGTGCTCACATCCCATGTGTCGCTTCTGGATCCCGAGACGCAGGCACGCATCGCCCTTCTTGCAGAGCGATTTGTCCGTCTTGGGCAGGCTGATTACGACATGGCCCGCCACCAGGCGATGATAGCTCTCGGACGGATCGTCCACAGGGAGGCGAGCTTCCTTGCCTTCAGCGACACGATCATTTTGCAGAGCAGCCTGCTGGTGCTGGCACTACTCGCAGTTCTTTTCCTCAAGAAGCCCGCACAGGGCGCATCAAGCGACGCGCATTGACATGGCACAGTTCAGACATCGCCCCGACGCCTTTCGCCGCCACAGGCTTTTGCATACCCCCCTGACCATGGTTCTGGCGGCAGCTACCGCTCTTTCGGGCTGCGCGGTCGGTCCCGATTTCGTGGCGCCGGCAGCTCCTGCGGTTGCCACCTATATTCCCGATCAGTCGACAGCCCTTGTCACGTCCGGTGCCGGGCAAGGCAGCCAGCAAATGGTGGTGGGCGCATCGCTGCAGCCTGACTGGTGGACGCTGTTCGGTTCATCGGAACTGAGTGCGACTGTGGAAATGGCGCTCGCCAACAACAGGGAACTTGCCGCGGCGCAGGCGAATGTCGCGAGAGCCGTCCATGGAATCGCCGCGGCCAAAGGCGCCTGGATGCCGCAGGTTGATGGTTCGGCGAGCATAAGGCGTCAGAAAGTGGGCGCGTCAACCCTCGGGCCCAGCGCGTTCACGTTCCCCACCTTCTCGGCCTATTCGGGCGGCGCGGAGGTCAGTTATGACATCGACCTTTTCGGCGGCATCGGCCGGCGCGTTGAGCAGGCAGCGGCTGAAGCCGAAGCGGAGCGCCAGAAACTCAACGCCGTGCGGTTGGTCGTTGCCGGCGGCGTTGTAATTTCGGCGCTGCAAATTGCCGCGACCCGCGCTCAGATGGAAGCCGTCGAAGATATCGTCCGATCCGATGAAAGGACGCTGACCCTTGTGAGGGATGCCAATGCGTCCGGCATGGCGTCCGGAATCGACCTTGCACTGGCACAAAGCCAGCTGGACCGCGACCGCGCCCTGTTGCCGCCCTTGCGCCAACAGTTGAGTGCGGCGGAAAATGCGCTCGCCGTGCTGGTCGGAAAGGCCCCCGCGGAATGGAGAGCCCCGGAGTTCGAGCTCGAATTGCTGAACCTTCCCGTGAAGGTGCCGCTGGTCATACCGTCGGATCTCGTTCGGGCGCGCCCGGACATCCGCGCCGCAGAGGCAAGCCTTCATGCGGCGAATGCCGCCATCGGCGTCGCGACCGCCGACCTTTATCCCCACATCAACCTGTCCGCAGGCATCGCGGGCGAAGGCCTGACAAGCGGGGGATTCGAGTCGGCATGGGGGCTGGTTGGCGGAATTGTCGGCCCCATTTTCGACGGAGGGACGCTCAAGGCCCGGAGAAAGCAGGCGGTCGCCGCCTATGAGGCAAGTCTCGCCCAATATCAGCAGACGGTCCTGCAGGCCTTCCAGCAGGTGGCCGACGCGTTGTACGGTCTCTCCAACACCGCAGAAGCCATCAGGGCGCAACAGAACGCGCTCGCTTCGGCGACCGAAGCTCTCGAGCTCACGCGTCACGGATTTGCCAATGGAAGCGCCGGGGTCATCCAGATCCTCGACGCGCAACGACTCCACCAGCTGGCCCGGATCGAACTCATCCAGGCACGTACGCAACGCTATGTCCAGACGGTGAACCTGTTCGTCGCAATGGGAGGCGGGGTGTCCGATGATGATCGGCCTGAAGTTAAGAATGAGAGTCTGACGGTATTGCGTGAGCCATGAGCTCTGCTTCAGAGCAATCCGTTGAGTGAGCGCCGACGAGCGGTATCCTGATCGGCAGGATACCGCTCGTGATCTGAGCCATCAGGCCCGTAATCGCAACAGCACCAATCCCGCCAGCACGAGCGCAGCCATCGTCATGGCGTAACAGACGATCGGCCACGCCGATTCACCATTGAGCAGCGTTGCCGCCAGGGTCCCGACGATGCTGACGATCAGGCTCTGGATGCAGAAATGGATCGCGACCGCCGATCCTGCCATGTCGTCGAATCCTGCAAGCGCGCCGTTGGCGGTGACCGACACGGTAAGGACGATGCCGGTCGCCATGACCCACATGGGCAGGATGAAGGTTGCGAACGAGGGCGAGCCGAAGCCTTCGCCAAGGGCCAACAGCACTGCTCCGGCGACGAGAAGCGCCATGCCGCGCGCGACGCATCCGGCAATACCCCAGATCGCGACGAGCCTCTTCACGAAGCGGGCGGTCACGATCATGACCGCCGCGACCGTGGAGAAGGCCAGACTGAAGCCGAGTTCCGAGTAATCCGCCCGGCCCATGAGGACGCGCGGGGACGTGGAGAAAAAGACAAAGAAGGTCCCCATTCCGGCGCTGAAGGCGATCGTGTAAACCCAGAAGGCGGGGCTCCGGAAGAGCGGCAGGACGGAGCGGCGCGACTTCGCCGCATCCATTGGCCGCGTCTCGTGCCACCTCAGAGCGGCATTGACGAGAGCCGGCAATGCAAGCGCGGCAAGCGTCACGAAAATGAGTCGCCATCCGAAATGATCGGCAATCAGCGCGCCCGCAATGGGGCCAAGGGCGGGAACGAAAGCCAGCATCGAACTCAGGAGGCCATAGATGACGACGCCTTCCGAACGGTGCGCATAGACGTCGCGAACCGTCGCGAACATCGCGACCATCGAGGCCGACGCGCCGACCGCCTGCAGCACGCGGAACGCGAGAAATATCGCAGCGTCGCGGGACCAGGCGGCGCCGAGAGATGCAAGGACGAACATCAATCCGCCCGCAAGCAGAACCGGACGCCGCCCGATGCGGTCCGACAGCGGGCCGAAAACCACCTGCCCCACGCCGAGCATCACCATGTAGAGGCTCAGCGTGAGCTGGATCATTGCGGGTGTCGTATTCAGGATCCCGGGCATCGCCGGAACGACGGGTAGATAGATATCCATGGCGAGCGACGCGAGGATATCGAAAGGCGCCATCAGCAACAGCGCCGCCGGGAGGGCGTGGGCCCACAGGGGGCGTGAAATGGTCATGAGAAATCACCGCTCGATCGGAATGAATCCAGCGGCGTCTGCCTTTCAGCAATCGGAGGGGATTGGCCTTACAGAACGCCGCAACAACAATGCCTGTTGTTGCGGCTTATCTGTCTGCGGATTTGCCGGCCCCCATCATGTTCTCCTGACAATCTTCAAAGCGGGCGATGCAACATAGTGCAGCATGATTGAAAAGTCGATGGCGGCATTTGAGCCGGGTTTTCGGAATCGCGACCTCCCCCGGGCTCGGTCAGGCGGAGATCATCTCATACCGGGCCTTGCATTCCACAGGAAAGGCGACCGAGCGGGCTATGAAGCAATAACGATGGATCTCGTCATGAATCCGGTCGGCCCTGGAGACGTCGCTGCCCTGTTCCAGCGTGATCAAAGGCTGAAGGAGAACACGCACGAAACGCCCCGCGCCGTCGGCTGTCGTTTCCCCGACCCCGATGGGCTGATCCACATAGCCATGGACGACCAGCCCGGCATTGGCCGCGAGATGGAGAAACCAGAGCATGTGACAGGCGGAGAGGGCCGATAGCAGCAGATCTTCAGGATTGTATTTCGTGGGATCGCCGCCCAGCAGCGGATCGTTGGAACAGGAAACGACCGGCTTTCCCGGCGCGGCCATGTCCCATGTCCTGTCGTAGGACCGATAATGCCGCGTCCCCTCGCCGCGATTGCCGGTCCAGATGATGCGCGTTTCGTACTGATGTTGCTTCGTCTTCGATCCATCCATCTGACGACCCTCCTGTGGAAAGCCTGACTGGCGCGCGTCCGGCAGCAGGCAAACGAGACGCTTTCCCATATTCCTGCCTTCGAACAGGTCCGGCAAGCGGCTGGCGCATTCTCCGGTCCGTGAATGATGTCCTCCGTATCCTGCGCCCACGAAAAAATTTGTGCGTCGCCACAGTAGAGATGACGGCGGCATTTGAGGGATTGACAATGGAGAGGTGATGCTGGGGAGGCGGAAGGTCTCCGGAGATCAAGGTCAAGGGAGCGACGACTGATGGTTGAGACGACGGAAATCGCAGTGATCACGGCCGGCGACCGCCGCATGAAGGCGCTCGTCGCCGATGCGCCCGAGGAGAAGGGCCCCAAGCCCGCGCTCGTTCTCCTGCAGGAGATCTTCGGCATCAACAAGTCCATGCGGGATACCGCCAGGCTTTTCGCCGAGGAAGGCTATCTGGTGGTCGTCCCCGACCTTTTCTGGCGCATGGAGGAGGGCGTCGATCTCGGCTATGGCGCCGCCGAGGTCGAGAAAGCGATCGGGCTCTACAGGCAGTTCGACATGTCCCAGGGCTTTCAGGACATCGCGGCCACCGTCAGGGCGGCGCGGGAGCTGCCGAACGCCAATGGCGCGGTCGCGGTCCTCGGCTTCTGCATGGGGGGAACGCTCGCCGTCGCCGCCGCGACGCTCGAAGGTGTTGAGGCGAGCGTCGCCTATTATCCGGCCGGGCTCGACAAGCTCGAACTCAATGCCCCGCTGCGCTGCCCGGTGACCATGCATTTCGGCGGCGCCGACGCCTTGTGCCCGCCGGAGACGCTCGCCGGTATCCGCGCGCGCTTCGCCGGCAAGGACGTGAAGATCTACGAATATCCCGGCGCGGGACACGGCTTCTACAATGCGGACCGCGCCGAATATGCGTCCGCCGCCGCCAGGACCTCCCATACCCGGTCGCTCGAACTGCTGCGCAAGGCGGTGGGGCCCATCTACGATCTCGAGGCGCTGTGGGAGCAGCATACCTATTTCGAATTCGCTCTGCGCGACGCCGACAAGACCATCGAGACCATGGTCGAAAGCCCGTACGTCAATCATGTGCCGACCATGACGGGCGGCGTCGGGCGCAAGCAGCTCCACCATTTCTACAAGCATTTCTTCGTGGACGTTCATCCGGAGAATCTGGACATCACCCTCGTCTCCCGCACCGTGGGGGTCGACCGCGTGGTGGACGAGATGGTGTCCACCTTCACCCACGACAGGATGATGGATTATCTCCTTCCCGGCATTCCGCCCACGGGGCGCCGGGTGACGCTTGCCATGGTCGCGGTCGTCTCGTTCCGTGGCAGCAAGCTCTATCACGAACATATCCACTACGACATGGGCTCGCTGCTCGCCCAGGTCGGCCTGCTCGATCCCGCGAAGCTGCCCATCGTCGGCGCGGAGGCGGCGGAGAAGGTGCTCGACCCCCATCGCCATCCTTCGAACCGGCTGATGACCACCTGGTATCCGCCGAAGGACTGAGGGCCGTGCGCGCCCATTTCAAGCTCGGCACCTTCGCGACGAACTGTTCCGGAGGCATGTCGATCACCAAAGTCCCGGAACGCTGGGCGGCGGACTGGGGCGACAATCTGGCGCTCGCGAGAATGCTCGATGCGGCGGGGATCGATTTCATGCTGCCCATCGCGCGCTGGATCGGCTATGGAGGCGAGACGGACTTTCAGGGCCATTCGCTCGAGACCATCACCTGGACCGCGGGGCTGCTCGCGGCCACAAGCCATATCCATGTCTTCGCGACGGTGCATACGGGCCTGCACAATCCCGTGGTGGTCGCCAAGCAGATGGCGACCATCGATCAGATCGGGCGCGGCCGCGGCGGCCTCAACATCGTCGCCGGATGGAACGAGCCCGAATACCGCGCCCTCGGCCTGAAGCTCCCCCGCGATCACGCGACGCGCTACGCCATCGCCCAGGAATGGTTCGCGATCATCGAGGCGCTGTGGGAGCGCGACGCCCCGTTCGACTGGCAGGGCGAATATTTCACGCTGGAGCAGGTCTACGGCAAGCCGCGGCCGCGGCGCCGGCCGCCGATCATCAATGCCGCCGGATCGGGCGAGGGGCGCATCTTCGCCCTGCGCAATTCCGATTATCTGTTCACGCCGGTGATCGATCTCGACCGCTCGCGGGACGAGGTCGCGCAATTGAAGGCAAAGGCCGAGGCGGCGGGGAGACGCATCGAGGTCCTGACCCTTGCCCATGTGGTCTGCCGCCCGACGGTGCGGGAAGCGCAGGACTATGTGAGACATTTCACCGGCGCGATGATCGACCAGCCTGCGCTCGACCGGCTGATGAACCTTCAGTTCGCCTTCGCCAAATCGTCGCCGCCGGAGGAGTTGTTGAAGATTCGCGATCGGGTGGCCATGGGCCATGGCGGCTTTCCATTGATCGGCACGCCCGAGATGGTGGCCGAAGGACTGATCGCGCTCAATCGCGCGGGCTTTGACGGCACGACCATTTCCTTCGTCAATTATGCGGACGAATTTCCCCATTTCCGTGACTCCGTTTTACCGTTGCTGGAAGAGGCGGGAATTCGCCAACCGTTCTTGACGACGTGTTGAACTGATATTGCACGCTGCAGCGGGGATGGCGCGAAGATTTCGCCGTCGCCTGCGGCGCTGGACGGAGGCGCATGATGCGGCCTGCGATCGGTCGTCCATTGCCGCACCCCCGTTCTCGTCCCGGTTGAGAAAGGGGCAGCAGCATTCCTGCGCATTATCCGCCCACTGCAAAGATATTGCTCATATGCTCCCATTCTTGGGGCAAGGGCCCAAACCGCCCGGTTTTCCGCCAGATGAATATTGATCGCGGCCCGTGCTGATGACCAAACTGTCCGGAGGCTCAGGGAATGTCGATGCCGATGGGCGCGGCGGGAACGATGCCGGGCAGCGCAACCGCAATGTCACCAAAACGCGCATTCCGTCGGCAGCTGCATGACCCGGGGCCGTGACGCGCCTGCGCCGGTCGCAAGGCGACGCATTGTTGGAATTGGCGCGTGTGCGCGCGGCGATGTTCCGGCCGCCTGCAATGTTTCCGCACGCTGAGACGAAGGGCGCGAAGAACCCGTGCGGCTCCATCAAACATCAAGGAAAAGGCAGAAAACGAGGGGAGAAATGCAATGATAGAAGGGCGCAAGACGGTCTCCGGCCTGAGACTTTCCGCCATTCTTCTGGGATCCACCTTCCTGTCCCTCGCGGCGGCTGAGGCGCAGGAGGCGGGCCAGGGATCCGCCGTCACATATGACGAGATCGTGGTGACGGCGCAGAAGCGCGCCGAGCTCATCAGCGACGTTCCCATGTCCATCACAGCTGCGAGCGGAGATCAGCTTGCGAAGCAGCGCATTCACGACACGTCGGAGCTCACGCGGCTTGTCCCCTCCTTCTCCTACCAGGAAAGCAATTACGGCCCGCCGGTGTTCTCCATCCGCGGCGTGGGCTTTCTCGACTATTCCGTGACCTCCGGTCCGACGGTCACGGCCTATATCGACCAGGTTCCGCTCCCCTATTCCACGATGACCCGCGGCGCGACGCTCGACCTCGAGCGGGTCGAGGTGCTGAAGGGCCCGCAGGGCACGCTGTTCGGGCAGAACTCTACGGGCGGCGCCATCAACTATATCGCCGCGCGGCCCACCAAGGAGTTGGCCGCCGGCATCGATCTGAGCTACGGCCGCTACAACGAGGTGATCGCCGGCGGCTTCGTCAGCGGCCCGCTGACCGACCGGCTGCGGGCGCGCCTTGCCGTGCGGCATGAATCCATGGACGGCTGGCAGAAAAGCCTCACCCGTCCCGACGACCGGCTGGGCGGGAAGGAGTTCTACAACGGCCGCCTGCTCATCGACTGGGACGCATCGGAAGACCTGACGTTCCAGCTCAACATCTCGGGATGGCAGGACAAGTCCGACATGCCGGCGGGCCAGCTCCTGGCCGTGATCCCGCAGGCGCCCCTGACGCCGCGCTCGGCACCCTATGTGGAGGCCCTCGCCCAAAGCCCCATTCCCCGCTCGCTCCGCGAGGCCGACTGGGACGGCGACAAGGAGTTCGAGCGCAACAACAAGTTCTACATGTTTTCCTTGCGCGGCGACTGGCAGGTTACCGACGAGATCGCGGTGACGTCCATCACCGCCTATTCCCACATGACCACCCATCAGCCCATCGACGTGGATGGCTCGGCGGTGAGCAATTTCGCGTTTCTGCGGCAGGACGGCCTGCTCAAGTCCTTCTCCGAGGAGCTGCGCATCAGCGGCGACATGGGGGCGCTCCGATGGATGATCGGCGGCAACTATCAGCGGCAGACCGCCAACGAGTTCCAGCTGCTCGACAATACGGGGTCCCAGGGCGCGCTGGATCTTACACCCTTCGCGCCCGTGCTCGGGGCTGACCGGGGCAAGATCTGGTTCTGGGATCTGTCGTCCTACATCAACAATCAGCGCCCCATCTCGAAATCCGTCTTCGCCAGCGTCGATTATCTGGTGACCGATCAGGTCACCGTCCGGGCATCCGCCCGCTACAACGACGAGCGGCGCAGGTTCAACGGCTGCCTTGCCGACGGCGGTGCATCCGAGACGGAGGAATTCGATCCCATCCGCGACGCCTTCGCCGCGCTGTCCGAAGCCCTGACCGGCATTCCTGCGCCCATCGGGCCGTTCGGCTGCCTGACCCTCAACGACATGACGCTGCAGCCAGGTCTCGTGCGCAGCTCGCTCAATGAAGACAACTTCTCCTGGCGCGCAGGCGTGGACTGGAAGCCCAATCCCGACACGCTCCTCTATGTGACGATCGCCAAGGGCTACAAGGCGGGAAGCTTCACCGTCATCCCCTCGATCCTGGCGTCCCAGCTCGATCCCGTGACCCAGGAATCGATCCTGTCCTATGAGGCGGGGTTCAAGGCGTCGTTTGCGCAGCGCCGGGTGCAGCTGACGGGCGCCGCCTTCTATTACGACTACAAGGACAAGCAGCTTCTCAATTACGTGGACACGCCGTTCGGGCGCCTGCCCAAGCTCATCAACTTCCCGAAATCGAAAGTGACCGGCTTCGAGCTCGAGGCGACGGTCTATCCCGTGGAGGGGCTGCGCATGTCCGGCGGGGTCACCTATCTCTCGTCCAAGGTGAAGGAGGACCCCGCGTCCGGCGTGGTCGATCCGCTCGGCAACCGCGCGCCCTTCGTGGGGCAGGCTTTCCCCAACACGCCCAAATGGCAGGGCGTGGGCGACGCCGAATACAGCTTTCCCGTCGGTAACGACTTCACCATGTTCGTGGGCGGCACCGTCACCGCGAGAAGCAGGAGCTATGCGAATTTCGGCGAGCTCGCGCCATTCATCATTCCATCCTACGCGCTCATCGACCTTCGCGGCGGCGTCGAAAGCGCCGACGGCAAATGGCGCGCGCAGCTCTACGGCCAGAACATCACGGACAAGTGGTACTGGGTGAACGTCTTCATCACCACCGATGCCCTCGTCAAGACCCCGGCCATGGGTGCGACCTACGGCCTGTCGCTTTCCTATCGCTACTGAGGCCAGTGCCACATGAAGAACGGCGCGGCGGATCCGGCGATCCCCCGCCCCGTTCTTGTCTCGCGATCCTCAATCCTGCGGCACGAGCGCGATCACGCGCAAGGGGCTCCCTGATCCCTGTTCGATCTTCAAGGGTGCTGCGAAGACCAGCGCGCCGGTCGGCGGCAGAAGGTCGAGATTGGTGAGACATTGCAATCCGAACTTTCCGGCGCCATGCATGTAGTGGTGGCACGGAAAGGGCGGATCCATGAGAAAGGCCTGCCCCGCATCGGTGCCGATGCATTCGGTGCCGAAGCCCAGAACGTCCCGCTCCTCGATCATCCAGAGAACGGCTTCGGCATCCGGCCCCGGCGAATGGGGGCCGTTGTCGTCGAGATTGGTATAGTTGGCAGGGTCCGCGATCCTGCGCCAGTCCGAGCGCATGAGCACCCAGCTTCCCGCCGGAATGCGTCCGTGCCTCTCTTCCCAGGCCTCAAGAAAGTCGCGCGTCAGGAGGAAGCCACGATCTGCGGCCACTTCCCGGGAACAATCGACGACGCAGGCGGGCGCGATGAAAAGCCGGGGGTCGATGGTATCGACCGCGTTCCGTTCCAGATCCCTGCCCGTCACCCAATGAATGGGCGCATCGAAATGTGTGCCGGTATGTTCGCTCACCGTGAAATTGTTCCAGTAGCATAAGGGGCCGCGTTCGTCGAATCGCGATATGACCTCTTGCCTGAAGGGGGAGGGCTGGCCGAATTCCGGCGGTATCTGGATCGTGGGGAAATCCGGCGTCAATGTTTCGGTGAGATCGACCACCCGGATCGCGCCCCGGCCCATGAGGGCCACGAACGTCTTCAGCATGTCGGAGCTTTTCATCGCCATTCCTGCCGGTCGGGATCATGCCTGACGGCGCGCCGGGGCCCGGTCGGGGAATCGCCCGGCCGCCTGACGCACGTTCCGGATTGTAATCCGCGGACTGATCGCGGATCGATCGGCGCAGGCGAATATGAGCAGTGACCGAACAGTCACTGCATCAAGGCAACATCGATCAGGCGTGACCGCGGGATCTCCCCCCTCAGCCTTCCCCCATGCCCTCCGCCGGTTTCCCGGCTACGCCCTGCATGACCTTCTGCTCGATCCGGCGGCCGACGTCGGCGTCGATGTTCTTCCAGTATTCGAGGGCGCGCTCCAGCACCGGGGAGCGGACGCCGCCCAGAAGGCTCCCCGCCACCTGATCCACCAGCAGGTCGCGCTGGCGGTCGTCGAACACCTCGCGCACCATGATGCCCGGCTGGGTGAAGTCGTCGTCGTCCGCGCGAAGCTCGTAGGCGCTGCGCACCATTTCGCCGTCCGCTTCCCAGCCATCCTCCATCGGCCCCGTGCGGTCGGACCAGCTCCGCCCCTCGCTGTTCGGGGCGTAGACCGGCGCGTTGTCGCTCTGGTGATAGTTCATGTAGCCGTCGAACATGTAGGTGTTCACCGGCACCTTGGGCTGATTGACGGGAAGCTGGCTGAAATTGGTGCCGATGCGGTGACGCTGCGCGTCGTTGTAGGCGAAGGCGCGGGC
>CAZDSS010000085.1:0-11016 GCA_964508185.1 uncultured Sphingomonadales bacterium | reverse complement strand
GGGCGCCGTCCACGTCGGCGTCGGTCATGATGATGACCTTCTCGTAGCGCAGGTCCTCGGCCCGGAACTTGTCGCGCACGCCGCAGCCGAGGGCGAGGGCGATGTCGGCGATTTCCTGGTTGGCGCCGATCTTGTCCGCGCCCGCGCTCGCCACGTTCAGGATCTTGCCGCGGATGGGCAGGATGGCCTGGGTCTTGCGGTCGCGCGCCTGCTTGGCGGAGCCGCCGGCCGAATCCCCTTCGACGATGAAAAGCTCGGTCCCCGCCGGGCCTTCGGCCGTGCAGTCGGCGAGCTTTCCGGGCAGGCGCAGGCGGCGGCGGTTGGTGGCCGTCTTGCGCTGCACCTCGCGCTCCTGACGGCGGCGCAGGCGTTCCTCGACCCGCTCCAGCACCCAGTCGAGCAGCTCGTTGGCCATGGCCGGATTGCCCGACAGCCAATGGTCGAAATGGTCGCGCACGGCCGCTTCGACGAGCCGCGCTGCCTCGGGTGACGCAAGCTTCTCCTTGGTCTGGCCCTGGAACTGCGGGTCGCGGATGAAGAGGGACAACAGCATGGCGGCGCGGCCGAGCACGTCCTCCGCCGTGATGTCCTTGGCCCGCTTGTTGCCGACGAGCTCGCCATAGGCGCGAAGGCCGCGGCTCAATGCGCTGCGGAAGCCCTGCTCGTGGGTGCCGCCCTCGGGTGTGGGCACGGTGTTGCAGTAGGAATGGGTAAAGCCGTCGCCGAAGGCGGGCCAGGCCACCGCCCATTCCACGCGGCCCATGTCGTCGGCAAGCGGCACGCGCCCCTCGAAGATCTCGTCGGTGACGCTGTCGGTGCCGTTGAGATTGTCCTTCAGGAAATCGGTGAGCCCCCCCGGAAAATGAAGGACCGCTTCCTGGGGCGTGTCGTCGCCCGGGCGGATGAGCTCCGGCGCGCAGCGCCAGCGGATCTCGACGCCGCGGAACAGATAGGCCTTCGACCGCGCCATGCGGTAGAGCCGGGCGGGCTTGAAGCTCAGCTGCGTGCCGAAGATCTCGCTGTCGGGCAGGAAATGGACGCGGGTGCCCCGCCGGTTCTGGGTCGCCCCCTGGAGTTCGAGCGGGCTCGTCGCATGGCCGCGGGAATAGGTCTGGGCGTAAACCTGGCGGTCGCGGGCGACCTCAACCTTGACCCAGGCGGAAAGGGCGTTCACCACCGAGATGCCGACGCCATGGAGGCCGCCCGAGGTCTTGTAGGCGCCCGAGCCGAACTTGCCGCCCGAATGGAGGCTGGTCATGATGACCTCGAGCGCCGACTTGTCCTTGTATTTGGGATGGGGGTCGATGGGAATGCCGCGGCCGTTGTCGGTGATCGCCAGCGACCCGTCCGCCAGCAGCTCCATCTCGATGACGTTGGCGTGACCCGCCACCGCCTCGTCCATGGCGTTGTCCAGAATCTCGGCGGCGAGGTGATGATAGGCGCGCTCGTCGGTGCCGCCGATATACATGCCCGGCCGGCGCCGCACCGGCTCCAGCCCCTCGAGGACCTCGATGTCCTTGGCCGAGTATTCGGACGATGTGGTTCCGCTGGATTCGAAGAGGTCAGCCATGTCGTTCACTACTCACAGAAGCGCAGATGCCGGACGGGCGGCACCGGAAGTTTATGCGGGCAGGCAAATGCGGCTGTCAACCGAACAGGTCGTCGATGTCGTCCTGCCGCAGGCTCGGAGCCTCGGCCGCGGGCGCGTCGCCGCGGGGAGCAAGCGGCGCGAGGGTGGCGGTGCCGTTGATGAGGCCGCGCGCCTCTTCCAGAAGCTCGTGGAGGCCTTGGGATGCGGCCGCAATCTCGGCGGCGTCGGCCTCGTCCGCCATGATGCGGGCGACGATGTGGAGGATTGCGGCGTTCAGCCGGTCGATCACGGCGTCGAAAGCCTGCCGCCGGTCAGGCGTCACATGCTCCCAGGCGGCGATCGCCAGATCGCTGTAGGCGAAGCCGCTCTGGCGGAAATGCTCCGGATAGGTGCAGGGCCGCCATTCCGCGAGATCCGCGCGGCAGTCGGGCATTTCCGCGACGAGGTCGAGGAGCATCACCACTTCGTTGAAGTGGTTGAGATAGTCGGTCGCAAGCAGGGTTTCGGGATTGATGTTGGTATTCTCGAGGCGCGCGCGCCAGTCTTCCCGGGCCGCAAGCTGCCCGTCCACGGCCTGCCGGCTGCCGTCCTCCCTGCTTCGTGCCATATGCCTCAAATGACCGGTCTCTCTGTCGGAGATCTGTGGGCCCCTCCCGCGAGCCTTACATTCTGTGCCGCCGCGCGGCGTCGCGCAACGGTTTCCGTCAGCCCATCCGCCCCGTGAAAGGCTTGCCGCTGAGCAGCGTCACCATGTGGGCGAGCATGAGGACGATCACCAGGATGCCCACGAACTGGATGCCGTTGTAGGGGATCGGCCAGATGCGGTCGGGATTGACCGGCCGCCGCGACATGTAGTTGGCCGCCGCCGTGATCACGAAAGCGGTGACGAGGATCGTGGTCGTGACGGTGATGTCCATGGAGCGCCGCCCTTCGTTCTGTCTTTCCGTCCGGCTCCCTATAAAGCAAACCGCACGCCTTGTTGCAAGGCGTGCGGCTGCCGGACATGTTCTGTCTGCCGAAGGTCGGCCGATCAGCAGGAGTAGTAGAGCTGGAACTCGATGGGATGGGGCGTCATCTCGTAGGCCAGCAGCTCTTCCCGCTTGAGATCGATATAGGCTTCGATCTGGTCGTCGGTGAAGACGCCACCCTTCTTGAGGAATTCGTTGTCTTCCTCGAGGGAGCGCAGGGCCTCACGCAGCGAGCCGGAGACGGTCGGGACATTCTTCAGCTCTTCCGGCGGAAGGGCGTAGAGGTCCTTGTCCATGGCGTCGCCGGGATGGATGCGGTTCTCGATGCCGTCGAGACCGGCCATCAGCATGGCCGCGAAGCCGAGATAGGGGTTGGCCGCCGGGTCGGGGAAGCGCACCTCGACGCGCTTCGCCTTGGGGCTCGACGCGAAGGGGATGCGGCAGGACGCCGAGCGGTTGCGCGCCGAGTAGGCGAGCAGCACCGGCGCCTCGAAGCCCGGCACCAGACGCTTGTAGCTGTTGGTGGTCGGGTTGGTGAAGGCGTTGATCGCCTTGGCGTGCTTGATGATGCCGCCGATGTAGTAGAGGGCGGTGTCCGACAGGTCAGCATAGCCGGAGCCGGCGAAGAGCGGCTTGCCGTCCTTCCAGATGGACTGGTGGACATGCATGCCCGAGCCGTTGTCCTGGGCCACGGGCTTCGGCATGAAGGTCGCGGTCTTGCCGTAGGCATGGGCGACCTGGTGCACCACGTACTTGTAGATCTGGACGCGGTCGGCGGTCTGCACGAGGGTGCCGAACATCAGGCCGAGCTCATGCTGGGACGCGGCCACTTCGTGGTGATGCTTGTCCATGGGCAGGCCCATGCTGCGGGCGACCTGCACCATTTCGCTGCGGATGTCCTGGCAGGAGTCGACGGGCGCGACCGGGAAGTAGCCGCCCTTGACCTTCGGGCGGTGACCCATGTTGCCCTGTTCGTAGGCGCGGGCCGAGTTGTAGGGGCCTTCGATGTCGTCGAAGGAGTAGGACGCGCCGTTGTAGCCGACGTTGAAGCGGACGTCGTCGAACAGGAAGAATTCGGGCTCGGGACCGAAATAGGCGGTGTCGCCGATGCCGGAATACTTCAGATAGGCTTCGGCGCGGCGGGCGACGGTGCGCGGGTCGCGGCCGTAGCCTTCACCGGTCGACGGCTCGACAACGTCGCAGATCACCACCGCCGTGGGCTGGGCCATGAACGGGTCGATCGTGAAGCTCGAGGCGTCGGGGCGGAGCAGCATGTCCGACTCGTTGATCGCCTTCCAGCCGGCGATGGAGGAGCCATCGAACAGGATGCCTTCCTCGAACAGGTCCTCATTGACGACCGAAGCGTCGAGCGAGAGATGCTGCCACTTGCCGCGCGGGTCGGTGAAGCGGAGGTCCAGATATGCGATTTCCTTGTCCCGGAACTGTTTGAGTACGTCGTCAACGGTAGACATTGTGGTCCTTGCTGTCTGTGCGGGGTTGCAAAAGGAGCTTGCCCCCTTCGGAGCTCGCCAGAAAGTTGTTGGGCGGGGGAGAGGCCTTAGACGGCGTCCTCCCCGGTTTCGCCGGTCCGGATACGGATAACTTCATCCACCGTGCTGACGAAGATCTTGCCATCGCCGATCCGCCCGGTGCGGGCAGCCTGCTGGATGGCCTCGACGGCGCGATCAAGCAGACGATCGGGAAGAACGATCTCGATCTTCACTTTGGGGAGGAAGTCCACCACATATTCCGCGCCGCGATACAGTTCGGTATGCCCTTTCTGGCGCCCGAACCCCTTGGCTTCCGTAACGGTGATACCGGACAGCCCCACTTCATGCAAGGCTTCCTTCACCTCGTCCAGTTTGAACGGCTTGATGATGGCTTCGATCTTCTTCATCTCTTGTCTCTGTTAAATCGCGGCTCTTTACGTGAAATTACCCGATAAGCGGACGCACAACATAAAGCACAGGTCGTGCCAAACTCGAAAAGCACCCGAATCCCGGCTTTTTCACAGACAGCCCTTATCGGCGTGCACAATTTATAGTCTTTGTGTGCCTAGTAAATAGGCATTGAACGCTTTTAATCCATCCGGGTTGAAACTTTACCCCTTGGCCCCCGGGCGGGTGCCTGTGCTAGCGTGTGGATCGCTGCGGGTCTCACTCACACGGGGCATGTTCATGAAGCCGTTCAACAGCAATTTCGCCGCGCTCGGCACCACCATCTTCTCGGTCATGTCGGCGCTCGCCGTGAAGCATGGGGCGGTCAATCTGGGCCAGGGCTTCCCCGATGACGCGGGGCCAGACGACGTGCGCGAGCTAGCGGCGGAGAAGGTGCTTACCGGCCCCCATCAGTACCCGCCCTTCCAGGGCATGCCCGAGCTTCGCCAGGCGGTCGCCGCCCACGACCGGCGGTTCTATGGTCTCGACCATCTCACGGCCGACAACGTGCTGGTGACCTCCGGCGCGACGGAGGCGCTGGCCGCCTGCTTCCTCGGCCTTCTCAATCCCGGCGACGAGGCGGTGGTCATCGACCCGAGCTACGACAGTTATCGCCCCATGATCACGGCGGCGGGTGCTACGGTGCGGTCCATCACCCTGAGCCCGCCTGACTGGCGGCTCACCGAGGATCACCTCCGCGCCGCATTCAACGAGCGCACCAAGCTGATCGTGGTGAACGACCCCATGAATCCGTCGGGCAAGGTCTTCAGCGTCGACGAGCTCGCGCTCATTGCCGAATATTGCAGCCGGTTCGACGCCTTCGCGGTCTGCGACGAGGTCTATGAGCATCTCCTGTTCGACGGGCGGCGGCACCGGCCGCTCCTGACCTTCAGGGGCATGGAAAGCCGCGCCATCAAGATCGGCTCGGCGGGCAAGACCTTTTCGCTCACCGGCTGGAAGGTGGGCTATGTGACGGCGGCGGCGGAGATCATCGCGGCGCTGTCCAAGGTGCATCAGTTCCTGACCTTCACCACGCCGCCGAGCCTGCAGCTCGCCGTGGCCCATGGCCTCGCCAAGGAGGACGGCTATTTCCTGGGCCTTCGCGCCGAGATGGAGCGGCGGCGGGACCGGCTTGCGGCGGGGCTTGCCCGGGCGGGGTTCGCGGTGCTGCCCTGCGCAGGCACCTATTTCCTTGTGGCCGATTACGGCGCGCTCGCCCCCGGCATGGGCAGCCTGGATTTCTGCCGCAAGCTGACGGAGGAGGCGGGGGTGACGGCGATCCCGCTCGCCGCCTTCTATGGCGACGCGCCGGCCGAGCCGCTGGTGCGCTTCTGCTTCGCCAAGAAGGACGAGACGCTCGATGCCGCCATCAGCCGGCTCGCCGCGTTTTTCGGGGAGCGCGCCCTTTCCGCCGACGCCAAAACTTCTTATGCTTGACGGACGCGCGGGAGCATCATAAACAGTGCGTCGCCTTCCCTGTGGCGGGTGTAGCTCAGTTGGTTAGAGCGCCAGATTGTGGCTCTGGAGGTCGCCGGTTCGAGACCGGTCACTCGCCCCACTTTCCCTTCCATTTCAGGATTTCGCCGCTCCGGCATCCGCCGGTGCGCGATTGCGCCCGTGCGTTGCGCGACGCTATGGTGAATGGCGCGGACCCTTTGGCTGCGGTCCTCATCACATGATCACGGGGCATGAAGGGCTTGCCATGACAAGCAGGGGGATCACGGAGCCGGTCTTGACCGTCGCGGAAACCGCGGCCGCCGACCGCTTCGCCATGGAGCGGGGGATCGCCGGCACGGCCTTGATGGAGGCCGCGGGCAAGGCGGTCGCCGCCGCGATTCTGCGCGCGAAGAATCAAGGGCCCGCGCGCGTCCTCGTCCTCTGCGGCCCCGGCAACAACGGCGGCGACGGTTTCGTGGTCGCCCGCCTGCTGCGCCAGGCCGGGTGGGAGGTGGCGCTGCAGCTTCTGGGTGATTCCGCGCGCCTCAAGGGCGACGCCGCCTTCATGGCCCGCCGCTGGACGGAGGATTACGGCGGGACGGTGGCCGCCCTCGGCACCGAATGGCCGTTCGCGCCGGACGTCATCGTCGACGCCCTCTTTGGCGCGGGGCTCAATCGCGCGGTCGGACCGGATGTGGCGGAGGTCATCGCCCGCGCCAACGCAACGGACGCCCTCCGCATCGCCGTCGACATCCCGACCGGGGTCATGGGCGATACGGGTCGGGCGGAAGGCACGGTATTCGACGCCCACCGCACCGTCACCTTCTTCACCCGCAAGCCCGGCCATCTGCTGTTGCCGGGCCGCCTCCATTGCGGGACGGTGGAGGTGGCCGACATCGGCATTCCGGACGAGGCCTTGACCGCAATCCCGCCCCGCGCCTGGCGCAACGGTCCGGGGCTGTGGCTCGATCACTGGCCCTGGCCGAGCCTGGACGGTCACAAGTACCGGCGCGGCCACGCCATCGTGGTGAGCGGCCCCCTGGGGGCGACGGGGGCAGCCTGCCTTGCCGCCCGCGGCGCGCTTCGGATCGGCGGCGGGCTGGTGACCGTCGCCTGTCCCGCGGACGCCCTGCCCGTGCTGGGGGCGAAGCTCACCGCCGTCATGACCCGCGCTCTCACCAATGACGGGGATTTCGCCCGGCTCCTGGAAGACGCCCGGCACAATGCGGTGCTCCTTGGCCCCGGCGGCGGGGTGGGCGAGGGGCTGCGGGCGAAGGTGACGGCGACGCTTCGGGCTGGAAAGCGCGTGGTGCTCGACGCCGATGCCCTGACGAGCTTCAGGGACAGGCCCGAAGCCCTCTTCGCGGCGAAGGGGGAGGGGGATCTGGTGCTCACCCCCCATGACGGGGAATTCGCGCGGCTCTTCCCCGATCTCGCCGCGTCCCAGATGGGCAAGATCGAGCGGGCGCGGGAAGCGGCCACGCGCGCGGGCGCCGTCCTCGTCCTCAAGGGGGCGGACACGGTGATCGCCGCACCCGACGGCCGCATCGCCATCAACGACAATGCGCCGCCGGAGCTGGCTACGGCCGGAACCGGAGACGTTCTCGCCGGTTTCATCCTCGGCCTCCTCGCCCAGGGTATGCCGGCCTTCGAGGCGGCGGCCGCCGCCGTCTGGGTTCACGGCGCCGCCGCGGCGTCCTTCGGGCCGGGGCTCATCGCCGAGGATCTGCCCGAGCTCCTGCCAGCGGTTCTGCGCAGCCTGCGGGCTCGCTGAAGGCGGGCTTATTTGGCCTAGTCTTTCGCGAAACAGCTGTGCTATAGCTTGCGCCGACACTGGCCCCTCGGCCATCCGGATCGGCCCCGCGGGCTCTTCCGGAGAAGCGTTCAAGGCCGGGAAGAGAGGAAATTCGGGGGCGGCGCCCGGCAGGGCATCTGGCCGCTCTCAGAGCTATTTCGTCGCTGGAGCTGATGCGGGCGTGGCGAAACTGGTAGACGCGCGAGATTTAGGTTCTCGTGAGCTTGCTCGTGGGGGTTCAAGTCCCTCCGCCCGCACCATATGGTGGGCTTCGCCGTTTCCGCTCTGATCCCGGGATGCTGAGGCAAGGCGCGCAATTCCGCGCGGAGGGGCCGCCGATCGCGATCGGCCCATGAGACGGTTCGGTCCGATCCGGCCGGCCATGGGGTGAGGAACAGGAACAAACCGGCGCCGCTGGCGCCCCTGACGATGGACTGAATGATATGCAGGTCACGGAAACCAATTCGGACGGCTTGAAGCGGGAATTCACGATTACTGTTCCGCGCGCGGACATCGTCCAAAAGCTCGAGAATCAGCTGGAATCGCTCAAGAGCCGCATCAGACTTCCGGGTTTCCGTCCCGGCAAGGCGCCCCTGCCGCTCCTCAAGAAGCTGCACGGCAAGTCGCTGATGGGTCAGGTGCTGGAAGAGACCATCAACGAAACCTCCGGCAAGACCCTGGAAGAGCGCAACCTGCGCCCGGCGCTGCAGCCCCAGATCGAGATCACCAAGTTCGATCTCGAGGCCGAGAGCGACCTTGAATACAAGATGTCGGTGGAAATCGTCCCCGAGATCAAGGTGCCGGACTTCTCCGAGATCAAGCTCGAGCGCCTGGTCGCCGACGTGCCGGACGAACTCGTGGATCAGGAAATCGAGCGTCTCGCCGCGAGCCGCAAGAACTTCGTCGCCGCGCCCGACGGCAAGGCGGCCGAGAACGGCGACGTGGTGGTGATCGACTTCGTCGGCAAGCTCGATGGCGAGCCCTTTGAGGGCGGCGCCGCCGAAGGGCACAGCCTGGAGCTCGGCTCCGGCAGCTTCATCCCCGGCTTCGAGGAACAGCTCGTCGGCGTCAAGGCGGGCGAGGAGCGGGTGATTACCGTCACCTTCCCGGAAAACTATCCGGCCAAGGATCTCGCCGGCAAGGAGACCACCTTCGACGTGAAGGTGCATGAGGTCAAGGTGGCCGAGCCGGTCCAGGTCAATGACGACCTCGCCAAGATGTTCGGCCTCGAAAGCCTCGACGAGCTCAAGAAGCTCCTGCGCGAGCGCATCGAGCAGGACAACAAGGAAATGTCCCGCGCCCGCCTGAAGCGGAGCCTCCTCGACGTCCTCGCCGAGCGCGAGCAGTTCGAGGTGCCGGAGGGCATGGTCGAGCTCGAATTCCAGCAGATCTGGCGCGCCGTGCTCGCCGACATGGGCCATGACCCGGACCATGTCCATGACGAACACTGCAACCATGACCACGACCACGATCATGAAGAGCCCAGCGAGGAGATGAAGGCGGAATACCGCGCCATCGCCGACCGCCGGGTGCGCCTCGGCCTGCTGCTCGCCGAGGTGGGCCAGCAGAACAAGATCACCGTGCCCCAGGAAGAGGTGACCCGGCTGATCGCCCGCGAGGCCCGTCGCTTCCCCGGCCAGGAGCGCCAGGTGTTCGAATTCTACCAGCGCAATCCCCAGGCCATGGCCCAGCTGCGCGCGCCGCTTTATGAAGACAAGGTCGTCGATTTCATTCTCGAGCTCGTGAAGCTCGAGGACCGGAAGGTGACCCGCGAGGAGCTGGAGCGCGCGGTGAACGAGGACGAGGCGGCGCCCGAGGCGAAGCCCGCCGAGAAGAAGCCGGCCAAGAAGGCCAAGGCCAAGGCCGACAAGGCCGAGGAGAAGGCCGAGGCTGCGGCTGACGCGGCGGAAGCCGCCGAGAAGCCGAAGAAGGCCGCGACCAAGTCGAAGGCCAAGGCCGCCGATGAGGCGGAAGGCGAAGCCAAGCCCAAGGCGAAGAAGCCGGCCGCCAAGAAGTCCAAGAAGGACGAATAGGCGGTTGCGGCAAGCCATCGGCAGGTTCTATGTTCGGGGAGCGTCCAGCGGCGCTCCCCGAATGCGGGATAGGGGCCGGCTGGCCGCGGCAATGGCGGGATGCCTGAAAATCCGCCATCGGAGCGCCAAATAGCGGAAAGAGGATGTTATGCGCGATATCGAAGACATCACTATGAGCCTGCTTGTCCCCATGGTGGTCGAGCAGACCAATCGCGGCGAGCGTTCCTACGACATTTTCTCGCGCCTCCTCAAGGAGCGGATCATCTTCGTGACCGGTCCGATCCAGGATTCCATGTCGAGCCTCGTGACGGCGCAGCTTCTGTTCCTTGAGGCGGAAAATCCGCGCAAGGACATCTTCCTGTACATCAATTCCCCGGGCGGCGTGGTGACGGCCGGCATGGCCATCTACGACACCATGCAGTACATCCGCCCGGACGTGCAGACCATCTGCATCGGCCAGGCGGCGTCCATGGGCTCGCTCCTGCTCGCGGCGGGTGCGCCGGGCAAGCGCCAGGCGCTGGCCAATGCCCGAATCATGGTCCACCAGCCCTCGGGCGGCGCCCAGGGCCAGGCGACGGACATCGAGATCCAGGCGCGCGAGATCCTGCGCGTGCGCGACCGCCTCAATGGCCTCTACGTCCATCACACCGGCCGCACCAAGGAAGAGGTGGAACAGGCGCTGGAGCGCGACCGCTTCATGTCGCCCGAGGAGGCCAAGGAATGGGGCCTCATCGACAATGTGTTCACCCGGCGCCCCGAAGCGGCCGCGACCGAGGAACGCAAGTAGGCGGGAGACCTGTCGGCTGCCTCCGCGGGTCTTGCAGCTCTCCACCGGGGCTCGGGATTATTTTGTTAATCAATTCTTGAGCCCCGCCGGATAGAGCCTATCTAAGGAGGAGCAGTGTGGGCGAGAGCGACCGCGACCAGTGGTCGGCCCGGTGCGAAGGAACCAGCCAGATGACGGCCATGGCTTCAGATTTTGGGGGAAGCTCGGGTCGGGCCAGGAATTTTGATTACCCAAATAGGCATTGTCCCCGGCGCTTTTATCGGTCTACGATAAGCGGGGATAGAGGTGTGACGATCTGATGACGAAACTGAGCGGAACCGATTCAAAGAATACGCTCTATTGCTCCTTCTGCGGCAAAAGTCAGCATGAAGTCCGGAAGCTCATTGCCGGGCCGACCGTGTTCATCTGCGATGAATGCGTCGAATTGTGCATGGACATCATCCGGGAAGAGCATAAGAGCGCGATTAT
>CAZDSS010000084.1:0-11052 GCA_964508185.1 uncultured Sphingomonadales bacterium | reverse complement strand
AGGCGATCCACTTCGCTCACCAGATCGCGGAGATGGAAGGGCTTGGACAGCACCTTGGCGTTGCGCGGGGCGCCGTTGTTCTGATCGAGGGCGACGGCGGCGAATCCGGTGATGAACATGATGCGCATGTGGGGCGCGAGGGTCGTCGCCCGGCGCGACAGCTCGATGCCGTCCATCTCGGGCATGACGATGTCGGTGAGCAGCAGGTCGAAGCCCTGGGACGCAATGAGCGGCAGGGCCACGGTGCCGCGGTCCACGGCCGTCACCTCGTAGCCCGCCCGCTCCAGCGCGCGCGCCAGGAAGCCGCGGAGCGAATCGTCGTCTTCCGCCAGCAGAATGCGAATTGTCGCGGCCGTGTCAGCCATCTTTCCTCCCAACCCCCAATGCCCGCCGTCCGCGGTGAGCGCTTCAAGGCCCGCGCCAAGATATTGCGCGGAAAATGTAAATCAGCCGTGAACGGACGGGGGCGCGGTTCCCTTTCTCCCCGAAAGGGAAAAGAGATATAGTGTTTTCATGTCGAGCAGGACAGGAAAATCCGCCAGCGGATTCGGGCCGCCGGAAAGACGAGCATCAGGCGGCGGCGACCTGCCCGGCGACGCCAATGCGCCGCCCGTTTTCCTGATCCACCGCCCGGCGCGGCAGACTGCGCCCTTCGTCTACAACACGCCCCATAGCGGCCGCTATTATCCGCCCGATCTGCTGGCCGCCACCCATCTGACGGAATCGGCCCTGCGCAGTTCCGAGGACTGCATGGTGGACCGCCTGTTCGCGGCGGCGCCCACCCTCGGCGCGCCCTTGTTCGCCGTGCAATATGCCCGCGCCTATGTGGACTGCAATCGCGAGCGGCACGAGCTGGACCCCGCCCTGTTCGACGGCCCCCTGCCCGCCGACGCCAATGTCCGGTCGGACCGGGTGCGCGCGGGGCTCGGCACCATTCCGGCCGTGGTCGCCGCGAACCGCGCCATCTACCGCCGCCCCATCCCCATCGAGGACGGCCTCGCCCGCATCGCCCGGGTCTATCAAGCGACCCATGTCGGCTTGAGCGCGCTTCTGGCGGAGACGCGGGAGTCCTTCGGCCATGTGGTGCTGATCGACTGCCATTCCATGCCGTCGGGCCGCACCTTCGGCCGCTTCGCGCCGCGCCAGCGGGACGACATCGTGCTCGGCGACTGTCACGGCCAGAGCTGCGCGCCGGAGCTCAGCCGCGCCGCCGCCGCCATATTGCGCGAGCTCGGCTATCAGGTGGCGCTCAACATCCCCTATTCGGGCGGCTACAACACCCAGCATTACGGCCGCCCGCGCTTCGGCATGCATGCCCTGCAGATCGAGATCAACCGCGCCCTCTACATGGACGAGCGGAGCTACAATCCGACCGCCCGATTCGAGCGGGTGGCGGAGGATCTCGCCCGCTTCATGGAGCGGCTCCATGCCCTGCCCGCGGCGCTTTTCCGCAGGCCCGACGGCGGCATCTGGCGCGAATCCGCGGAATGAAACAATAAACCGGTGTGGGCGACGGTATTTCCGGGCGCTTTGCGGCCGCGGCAATAAAAAAAGGCCACTTCTGGCATCTGCCAAAGTGGCCCAAGTTTAGGGAGGAAACGCCCACGGAGGGCATAGCATCGCGCCCTTCACAGAGCCCAACACTGGATTCATATTTAAGCGCCTCCGCATCAAAATCAACCCCTATTTCACCTTATTTTTCAAAGACTTAATCGTTACATGAGCGCAACACAGTTGCAAAGATGCAACATCAAAATTCATCGTTGTTTTTCGGATGCTTAAAGGAATAGTCCCGCGGCGGGACACAGGAACACGCTGTCCGCGCCACAAGGCCGCGCGCGTCATTTCAGATCCCGCACCTCACGGCGCGTGGACATTACAGGGCAGAATCAGCTGTCACGCCATGCGGATCAGGATCTTGCCGCGCGACCGGCGGCTGCGGACGAGGTCCAGCGCCTCGGCTGTCCGCGCGAGCGGCAGGACGGCGTCCACATGGGGCCGGATTCGCCCCTGCCGCCACAAGGCGATGATCTCCTCCGCCGATGCGCGGAGGGCATCGATCGCATGGACCTTGTAACCACCCCAGTAGAGGCCGATGAGATCGATGTTCTTGACCAGCAGGTGATTGGCGCGGATCTCGGCGGGCGCGCCGCTCGCGAAGCCGACGATCACCGCCCGCCCCTCGAAGCGGAGCGCGCGAAAGCCCGCGCGGAACACATCGCCCCCCACCGGATCGAACAGGACATGGGCCCCCGCGCCGCCGGTAATGTCCAGGATGCGGGCGCGGAGATCCTCCTTCCGATAATCGATCAGGTGGTCGGCGCCGCGTGAGGCGGCGAGTTCCAGCTTGTCGGCGCTTCCCGCGGCGGCGATCACCCGCGCCCCGAGAATCTTTCCAAGCTCCACGGCCGCAAGCCCCGCGCCGCCCCCGGCGCCGGTCACCACCAGCCATTCCCCCGGCTGGATGCGGGCGCGCCGGACGAGCCCCATATGGGCCGTGCCGCAGGTGACGCTGAAGGCCGCGGCCGTATCATGATCCATGTCATGGGGCACGCGCAGAAACCTTGATTCCGGCCCGCACATCTCGGTGGCGAAGGCGCCATCCGACATGAGCGCCACCACCCGGTCGCCGGGGCGGAGCGTCGCCACACCCGCCCCCGTCTCGATCACCTCGCCCGCGGCCTCCAGCCCGGGGACGAAGGGCGGCCGGGGCTGCACCTGGTACTGGCCTGCGATCATCAGGAGATCGGCGAAATTGACCGCCGCCCGGTGAACGCGGATCCGCACCTCCCCTGCCTCAGGACGCCGGCAGGGGCGTTCCTCGAGCGCCAGATTCTCCGGGCCGCCGAAGGCTTTGCAGACGATCGCTTTCATCAGGGTCTCCATGGCGGCGGCACTTTAGGCGGGCGATGCGGGCGGCGCAACAGATCCTGCAGCACGCGATCGTCGGGATTGCGCCGACACCGCATCTTGTTTTCGCAGGTGCGAAAGAGCATTTACAAGCCCGCTGTTGTCGCTATACTCGCGCGCCTTTTCGAATCGCCCATTTGAACGATTGGACCCTCCATGACCCTCCGCAACGTCGCCATCATCGCCCATGTGGACCATGGCAAGACCACCCTCGTGGACAGCCTGTTCCGCCAGAGCGGCACCTTCCGCGAGAACCAGCAGGTGGCGGAGCGGGTCATGGACCGCAATGACATCGAAAAGGAACGGGGGATCACCATCCTCGCCAAATGCACCTCGGTCACCTGGGGCGACACCCGCATCAATGTGGTGGACACGCCGGGTCACGCCGACTTCGGGGGCGAGGTGGAACGGATTTTAAGCATGGTGGACGGCGTCGTGGTTCTGGTGGACGCCGCCGAAGGCCCCATGCCGCAGACCAAGTTCGTGACACAGAAGGCCCTGAGCCTCGGGCTCCGCCCCATCGTCGTCATCAACAAGGTGGACAAGCCCGACGCCCGGCCGGAAGAGGTGCATGAGGAAGTGTTCGACCTGTTCGTGGCGCTCGATGCCAGCGACGAGCAGCTTGACTTCCCGACCCTTTACGCCTCGGGCCGCAGCGGCTGGGCGGTGCGCGATCTCGATGACCCGCGCGAGAATCTCGGCCCGCTGTTCGATACCATCATCGAATATGTGCCGGAGCCCGCGCCGCTTCGCGATCCGGACGCCCTCGGAAAGCCCTTCGCCATGCTGGCGACCCTCCTTGACCGCGACCCGTTCCTCGGCCGCACGCTGACGGGCCGCATCGCCCAGGGCACGGTCAAGACCGGCATGCCCATCAAGGTCATCAACACGGGGGGCCTTGTGGAGCAGTTCCGGGTGACCAAGCTCTTTTCCTTCCGCGGACCCGATCGCATTCCGGTGGACAGCGCTGCGGCGGGCGACATCGTCGCCATCGCCGGCATCACCACGGGGACCGTGGCGGACACCCTCTGCGCCCTCGAGGTGACGGAGCCGCTGAAGTCTCAGCCCATCGATCCGCCGACCCTCGCCATGACCTTCTCGCCCAACAGCTCGCCCCTTGCGGGCCGCGAGGGCACCAAGGTGCAGTCCCGCGTCATTCGCGAGCGTCTGCTGCTCGAAGCCGAAGCCAATGTGGCGATCCGCGTCTCGGAAAGCGCTGACAAGGACGCCATGGAAGTGGCGGGCCGCGGCGAACTGCAGCTCGGCGTGCTCATCGAGACCATGCGCCGCGAAGGCTTCGAGCTCACCATCAGCCGCCCGCGCGTGCTGTTCAAGGAAGATCCCGAGACGGGCAAGCGGCTCGAGCCCATGGAAGAAGTGCTGATCGACGTCGATGACGAATATACGGGCATCGTCGTGGAGAAGATGACCGGCCGCAAGGCGGAGCTGCAGGACATGCGCCCCTCGGGCACCGGCAAGACGCGGCTCACCTTCATCGCGCCGTCCCGCGGCCTCATCGGCTATCACGGCGAGTTCCTGACGGATACCCGCGGCACCGGCATCATGAACCGCGTGTTCCACAGCTACGCGCCGCACAAGGGCGCGATCCAGGGGCGGCATAACGGCGTGCTGATCTCCAACGCCAGTGGCAAGGCCATCGCCTACGCCCTGTTCCATCTCGAAGACCGGGGCATCATCATGATCGATCCCGGCGACGACGTGTATGAAGGCATGATCATCGGCGAGCACAGCCGCGACAACGACCTTGAGGTCAATCCGCTGAAGGCCAAGCAGCTCACCAACATCCGCGCCGCCGGCAAGGACGAGGCGATCCGCCTCACCCCGCCGCGCAAGCTGAGCCTCGAGGAAGCGATCGCCTATATCAACGACGACGAACTCGTCGAGGTGACGCCCAAGAGCATCCGCCTGCGCAAGCGGTATCTGGACGCCAACGAGCGCAAGAAGGCGGCCCGCGCGGCGGAGTGAGATCGCCCGCGCCCCGTCCCCGGGGGCTTTACCCCCGCTGCCTGCTGGTCTAAAGCTCGGGCGTATGACGCCTTTTCGGAGACGAGGACCACATGACCACGATCCTGCCCGCCCCCGACCTTGACAGCATCACAGTCTTCGCCGGGGAGCTGGCGGACGCAGCTTCCCGCATCACGCTTCAGTATTTCCGCAAGCCGCTCGACGTCATCAACAAGGCGGAGGGCGAAGCTTACGACCCCGTGACCTGCGCCGACCAGGAGGCCGAGGCCGAAATCCGCCGCCTCATCGCGGCGCGCTTCCCCGAGCACGGGATCCTGGGCGAGGAGCACGGGGAGGAGAAAGGCGGCAACGACTGGGTCCATCGCTGCTCCTGGGTCATCGATCCGGTGGACGGCACCCGCGCCTTCATTTCCGGCCTGCCGCTCTGGGGCACGCTCATCGCCTTCCACGACGGCGACCGCCCGGCTGTGGGCGTCATCGATCATCCGGCGGTGGGCGAACGCTTCGTCGGAAGCCCCAGGGGCGCCTTCTTCACCAATGCGAAGGGCGAGACCCGCGCGATCCGCACCCGCTCCTGCGCGAGCCTTGCCGACGCCATTCTCTCCACCACCGACCCCGACCTCTTCGCGCCCGGGGAAGAGAAGACGCTCTACGACCGGGTCGCGGGCAAGGTGCGGCTCCGCCGTTACGGATACGACTGCTACGCCTATGCCATGCTGGCGGCGGGCTTTCTGGATGTGGTGGTGGAAGCGGGTCTCAAGCCCTATGACGTGCAGGCCATCATCCCGGTGGTCGAGGCCGCGGGCGGCGTCATGACCACCTGGGACGGCGGCCCCGCCGAGCGGGGCGGCCGCATCATCGCCGCGGGCGACCCCCGCGTTCACGCCGAGGCGCTGAAGATCCTGCAGGACGCCGCCGACTGAGCGGGCGGCGATCTCACCCCATGAAGCGGTCGAAGGCGGCCCAGAACCGGTTTCGCAATTCGTCCCGCTCCTTCAGGATCTCGTGACGGGCGTCGGCGATCTCCGTCACCTCTCCCCGGGGGAGGCGCGCGGCGAAGGCGCGAATCAGCCGGTTGTCCACCACCCGGTCGCGTCCCGCGATCACCGTCAGCACGGGGATTTCTATGGCTTCCGCAAAGCCGCGCCCATGGATGCGACGGATGGAGCGGAGCGCCGCCCCGAGCCAGCCCCAGGTCACCCCCCCGAGGGCGAGGTCCGGATTGCCGCCGCAGGCCGCGATCTCGTCCTCGAGCCGGTCGCGGTCCGAGGTCAGAAGATCCGCCTCCGCCCGCCGCCTTTCGGGCGAATAGCCCCCCTGCCCCGGGCCGAAGCGATCGCCCCAGCCCATGAACAGCGCGAATCCCACGAGCCCCCGCACGAGCCAGAGCGGCAGGGGCGCGAAATGGATGCCCAACATGGGGGCGACCAGCACCGCGCGCGTCACCACGCCGGGATGGTCGTGCAGGAAACGCACGGCGCAATGGCCACCGAAGGAATGGGCGAGGATCGCGTAGGGCCCCGGCAGCCGCGCTCGCGCCAGTTCGACGAACAGCTCGAGGTCCTCGAGATAGGCGGCGAAATCCGCCGCATGGCCGCGCTGCCGGTCGGCAAGCGGCCGCGCCGACAGCCCCTGCCCCCGCCAGTCAAAGGTGGCGACCGCGAAGCCGCGATCCAGCAGATCCCATATGGTCTCGAAATGTTTCTCGATGAATTCCGTCCGCCCATGGAGCAACAGGACCGTGCCCCGGCAGCGCGCTGCGTCCCGTGGATCCCAGAAGGCGATGCGCAGGCTCGCACCGTCCCTGCAGGCGATCACGCGGAATTCGCCGCCCGTGGGCGCCTGCCGCCTGCGGCGCAGCGCGGGATCATTTCCGGCGCCGGCGTCGCCGCCCAACATTTCTGTGGGACGCAATCTGGAATTTCCGTCCATGGTTGCTAATCTATCCTTCGTCGGACATTCGACCCGCCCTGTCCGCGCCTTCGAGGTTACCCCTTGACATCGTTTATAATAATTCTAAACTGCCTCGTATAACATTTATTTATAATGACTAACGCAAGAGGAGCGAACAATGTCGTCATTGATTGGTAAGCAAGCCCCCGATTTTACCGCCAAGGCGGTGATGCCGGATGATTCGATTGAAGACAACTTCACCCTGAGCAGCTATCTGAAGGGCAGCTACGGCATCGTCTTCTTCTATCCGCTGGACTTCACCTTCGTCTGCCCGTCGGAAATCATCGCCTTCTCCAACCGCATCGACCGCTTCAAGGAGCTGAACACCAAGGTGATCGGCGTCAGCATCGACAGCCAGTTCAGCCACTACGCCTGGCGCAACACGCCGGTCGAGAAGGGCGGCATCGGCAAGATCAAGTATCCGCTGGTCGCCGACCTCACCAAGCAGATCTCCCGTGACTATGGCGTGCTCATCGAGGAAGCGGGCGTTGCGCTCCGCGGCACCTTCCTCATCGACCGCGACGGCAAGATCCGCCACTACGTCATCAACGACCTGCCGCTCGGCCGCAACGTGGACGAAGCGATCCGCATGGTCGAAGCCCTGCAGTTCCATGAAGAGCATGGCGAAGTCTGCCCGGCCAACTGGCAGAAGGGCAAGAGCGGCATGAAGGACACCGCCGAAGGCGTGGCGTCCTACCTCAAGGAACATGCCGAAGCGCTCTGATTTGCGTCAAGGATCCGGCCCGCGCTTCACAAAGGCGCGGGCCATCCCCATTTCTTGATCGATTTTCCGGTATCGCCTAATTTCCAGGGACAGTGTTATGGCCACGCAGCATACGAAAGTCTTGATCATCGGTTCGGGCCCGGCCGGCTACACGGCGGCGATCTATGCGGCGCGAGCCAACCTGAAGCCCATCCTGGTTCAGGGCATGCAGCCCGGCGGCCAGCTCACCATCACGACGGACGTCGAAAACTTCCCCGGCTTCGCCGAGGCGGTTCAGGGCCCCTGGCTCATGGACCAGATGTATGAGCAGGCGAAGAACGTGGGCACCGAGATGATCTCCGACCATATCGTCGAGGTGGATCTCTCCAGGCGGCCGTTCGTCGCCCGCGGCGACAGCGGCACGACCTATACGGGCGATACCCTCATCATCTGCACCGGCGCCCAGGCGCGCTGGCTCGGCCTTCCCTCGGAAGACAAGTTCCAGGGCTTCGGCGTCTCGGCCTGCGCCACCTGCGACGGCTTCTTCTACCGCGGCAAGGACGTGGTGGTGGTGGGCGGCGGCAACAGCGCCGTCGAGGAAGCCCTGTTCCTGACGAACTTCGCCAACAAGGTAACCCTCATCCACCGCCGCGACTCGCTCCGCGCCGAAAAGATCGCCCAGGACCGCCTGTTCGCCAATCCGAAGATCTCGGTGGTGTGGGATTCGGTCGTCGAGGAGATCGTCGGCGTCGAGGAGCCGGCGAAGAGCGTCACCGGCGTCAAGGTGCGGAACGTCAAGACCGACGAGGTCACCACCATTCCGACGGACGGCGTCTTCGTCGCCATCGGCCATGACCCGGCGACCGCCCTGTTCAAGGGCCAGCTGAAGATGGACGAGGAAGGCTATATCCTCACCGCCCCCGACAGCACGGCGACCAACATCCCGGGCGTGTTCGCCGCGGGCGACGTGAAGGACAAGGTGTTCCGCCAGGCGGTCACCGCCGCCGGCATGGGCTGCATGGCGGCGCTTGAGGCCGAACGCTTCCTCGCCCAGCACGAGGCCCTTGAATCGGCCGCTGCGCAATAGCCACAGCCCTGAATTCACGATAAAAAACCGTTCGCACCCGGTGTTCGGGGTGCGGACGGTTTTTTTCTTCGCGCCCACTGGAGACGGACGATGGATTGGGACAGACTGCGGATCTTCCATACGGTAGCCTCCACCGGCAGCTTCACCCATGCGGGCGAGCGCCTCAATCTCAGCCAGTCGGCGGTGAGCCGCCAGATCCGGTCGCTGGAGGAGGAGCTCAATGTGGTGCTGTTCTACCGCCACGCCCGGGGTCTCACCCTCACCCAGGAAGGGCAGCTGCTGTTCCAGACGGCGGAAGACGTGGTCTCCCGCATCCAGCGGGCGGAGAAGCAGCTCCAGGAAGGGCTTGAGACGCCCCAGGGGGAGCTCATCATCACCTCCACCCTCACCTTCGGCTCCACCTGGCTCACCCACAACATCCGCGGCTTCATCGAGGCTTATCCCGAAATCGACGTGCAGATCATGCTGTCCGACCAGGGGCTGGACCTGACGACGGGGGAGGCGGACGTCGCCGTGCTGTTCCATCCGCCGGAACATGCGGACCTCATCCAGCGCTCGCTCATGACCGTGCGGCAATACATCTACGGCTCCGCCGACTATCTCGCGCGTAACGGAACGCCCAAGAAGGTGAGCGATCTCGACCATCACAGCCTCATCATCTACGGGCCGACGGCGACCGCCCCCATCCGCGACATCAACTGGATCGTGCAGGTGGGCCGCAACGGCCCGCCGCGCCGCCCGGCCCTGCGCATCAACAATATCAGCGGGGCGCTGCAGGCGGTGAAGGCGGGGATCGGGCTTGCCGCCCTTCCCGAATATCTGGCGCGCGGGCAGCGCGATCTGGTGCGCGTTCTGGAGGATGTACAAAGCCCCGTCTTCCGGGCCTATCTCGTGTATCACGAGAGCGAGCGCAATTCGAAGCGCATCATCGCCTTCCGCGATTACTTGCTGAAACGGATCGCGGAGTCCCAATTCTGACCCCTGAGCGAGCCATGCATAAAACGCATGGCTGCGCTGCGATATTAGGGGTGGTCCCGGGCGGAATCGGGGTCTATATATAATCCCAGATGTTGCGTCGCAGCATCTCCTTCGAAACGACCTCCCAAGTGTTTCGAATGTTCTGCGACCCCGTCCTCCTCCCCGATGTGGGGTCGCAGTGTTTCATTGTCTCTTTAGACATGAAGCCTCCCTATTCAAACTTCCGGGCCCTCGTGGCCCGGATTTTTTTTGTGCAGTTCCCATCGCCCGCCGCCGGCATCCCTTGCCGCAATGCAAAATGTCCGGACATGCATTCCTGCAGCGCATAGCTCCGCGCCGAACCGTTAACCCATTGGTATGTCAATAAGTATTGATGAACGCGGCGGTCGGATATTGGATCCAGCCACGGCAAGAATGTAGGGGCAAAGGGCGCGGCTCCAGTCTCGCCGGAGCGGAGCTTCCATGAAAAAAGCGGCCCCGGGAGGGGGCCGCTTCTCCTGTCCGATGCCGTCCTGGATCAGGCGAGGACGCTGCGCAGCATCCAGGCCGTTTTCTCGTGCAGGTCGAGACGCTGGGTCAGAAGGTCCACGGTCGCCTCGTCATGGGCGTCCTCCGCCTTGGGCAGGACTTCCCGGGCGGTGCGGCAGACGGTTTCATGGCCGTTCACCAGATCAGCCACCATCTCCATGGCCGAGGGCACGTCGTCCCGCTCGTCGATGGAGGTGAGCTTGGCATAGGCGCGGTAGCTGCCCGGCGCATATTCGCCGAGCGCCCGGATGCGCTCCGCGATCAGGTCCACGGCCGTCGCAAGCTCCGTGTACTGGGTCTCGAACATGAGATGGAGCGAATTGAAATGCGGGCCCGTGACGTTCCAGTGATAGTTGTGGGTCTTGAGATAGAGCGTGTAGCTGTCGGCCAGAAGGCGCGACAGGCCGGCGACGATCTCGCGCCGTGCGTCGGCAGGAATTCCGGTATTGATGTCCATGAAACTTCTCCTTTTTTCAATGTCCAATATTATAGTTTAGAATTATTATAAGGTAAAGCGCTTCCCCTTTCCGGATGCCGATCCTAAGATCCCGCAACATGCATCCTCGTCCATTCAATCCATAACTGATGATCGGCGATTCTGTCATGAAGAACAAAAGGCTTTGTGCGACGGGCGGCCGTTCGGCTGCGCGGGCGGCGGCATGAGCCTTGTTGCCCTCGATCAGGCGCTTGACGCCATCCTGCCGGGCTTGCCCGTGATCGCGGCCGCGGAAACCGTGCCCCTTGCCGCCGCCGTGGGCCGGGTGCTGGCGGAAGACATCCGCGCGCGGAGCCCCTACCCCGCCTTCGATCAGTCGGCCATGGACGGCTATGCCCTCCGCGGCGACGGGGCGGACGGCGCGGTCCTTCCCGTGATCGGCCGCCTGACGGCGGGGGCGCGGCCGGAGAC
>CAZDSS010000083.1:5969-11276 GCA_964508185.1 uncultured Sphingomonadales bacterium | reverse complement strand
GGGGGGCGGCGGCGCGGCGCAGCCGGTCGTTGATGGCGATGCCCGGGCCCGTGTCCGGGATGGGCATGGCGGCGATCTCGACGAAGCCCGCGTCATCCAGGCGGCGCAGCATGGCGAACAAGTTGCTGGCCGCTTCCTCGAGGTCTCCCGTCGGGCTGAGATTGAGGACGGCGGCTGCGCCCTCGGGCACATCGGGCCCGAAGGCGAGGAGCGCTTCCTGCGGCAGTGGCCGGACCGCGTTGAGGCGGAGGCTTGCGCGCGGCGCATAATGGCTTGCGAGCTGGCCCGGCGTGGTGATCTCCGCCACAGGCCCGGTGCCGATCACCGCAAGCCCACAGGCGGCGGTGATCTCGTCCGGCGTCACGCTGCCGGGGCGGAAGAGTTCTACCTTGTCGCCGAGGATGCCGACGATGGTGGATTCAAGGCCCTTCTCGCAAGGCCCGCCATCCAGGATCATGGAAACCCGATCCCCCAGTTCCGCCGCCACATGCTCGGCCCTTGCGGGGCTGATGCGCCCGGAACGGTTGGCGCTGGGTGCGGCGATCGGACCGTCGAACGCGCGCAGGAGCGCCTGCGCCACCGGATGACGCGGCACGCGCACGGCGATGGTCGCAAGCCCGGCGCTCACTTTGGGCGCGAGCGTGGCATCGGCCCGGCGCGGCAGCACCAGCGTGAAAGGTCCGGGCCAAAAGGCTTCGGCGAGGCGCAGCGCCGGCCCCTCGATCTCGGCGAAACGCCGCGCCACGGCGATGTCGGCGCAATGGACGATCAGGGCGGATTTTGTAGGTAATCTGGTCGTTGGTGAACATCGATCCGGCAGTGGGCGTGTCCTGGATAAAGAGTTCCGGTTCTTCCTGACCACTAAAGAAGCCGAGTTCGATCAGCGGGCTGTCGCGGGTGTCCGCAGAAAGGCACCAATCCCGGGGATTGGTCCAACACCAGACCGGGCGCACCTGGAACTGGAGCGACTGGACAAAATTGGCGTCCAGGTTCTCGTTCCGCCGGAACAGGTCGAATGCCGCCTCTTCCAGCTCGTCCGGCACCCAGAGGAAACGCGGCGTGATCCCGAGCTTTTTGTTGCTGTCCTTTTCTTTCTGCGCCTTCATGAGAATGCGGGCAGCGGCAACGGCTTCCTTGCTGAGCGCCGCCGTGCCGAGATTGCCGTGGTCAGCATGGAAAAGTGCCTTGCCATCGAAGATGGCAGGATTGGCTTGGGGAATGTTAAACACAAACTCGGAGAGGGTCCGTTTTGCCGCCTGGGCGAGGCGCAAGGGTATGCGCTGGATCGCTCCCACGTCGTCATTGGCGATCATTTCAAGGGTGATGGTTTCCAGACCACCGCGTTTGGCGACGGTATAGGTCGCCTTTTCATCGGTCGGCGAGGTCACGTCAGGATAGGCCGCGGCTTCGGCCACAACGGGAAGGTCGCCATAGCCGCCGAAGCGTACCCGCTCTTGAGTGCGGAAGTCGTTCACAGGCACTATTGTCACCAGATCGCGCCATAACCCGTAGATATCTTCGGTGTTATATTCGGCGATCATGCGCCGGGTGATGCTATCCCCGAGGACATCGCCGAAAGCGGCGCTGTCGAGGGCTTCCGTCAAGCGTTGCCGGGGAATACGCCCGGTGAACTTATGATCACCGGTAAGCTCCCGGTAGCATTCCCGGATGCTGACGACGGACGAGTCCTTGGGATCGAAGAAGGCGTCGAGCATTCGCGCTTTCTTTTCCTCATGAGATTCCCCCATGCGAATGAGAGGCCCGAGGTTCACATGCCCGCCGCCGACACCAAGTCGGGAGAGATAGCTGGCCTCGGCAGAAATCTGCTTCACGACATCGGCTTCGGTAAAGGACGAGCGCGCGGAAAAGCTTTCGATAATTCTTCTCTTGGCCACCTCCGGAAGGTGCGAGCGGGAAACGGCCTCCCTCATTTTGGCCGTGGCTTCATCTGATCGGTTCCCGTCCATCAGCTGGGCCAGAAGCTCAATAAGAGCCTCGTCGCTCAGGTCGTCCGGATTGTTGTCGCTGAATGCTTCGGGATGTTTGGATTTAATCAAGTCAATGATCTGTTCGCGGGTCATGCGTTGCCTTTCAGATGGTCCGGCGGACTCGATGAGGTGAATGACCTGGCCGCCTGCACCGGGCTCGACGATCAAGTCAACAGAGTGGATTTTGTCGAAACTGCTGACGTGGTGAACGCTGCGGCCAGCCATGCGGCTTGGCGCAGTGCGACCTTCAACCGCGATGGACAGCCCGAACAGGTCGGTCATGTTTCGGGCAGCAGCCTGGGTGACCTTGCGGCCGATCTCGCTGGTGGGATCGATCAGCTCCAACGTGCCGACAATTTCCCCCTGATCGGCAGCGTTGCCGGGAACGAATTCCGGGGCGACAATCCGGCCAATGAGGTTGCGGATATCTTTTCCGCCCGCAGCCAAGTGCTCGCGGTCGCTTTTTACGAACACGCGCACTCCCTCGAACATCGGTGCGACATTCTGAAGAAGACTGTCGGAATAGTAATTGCCGTTGAGTGACAAACCAGAGCGTATGACGCGCACCCGGAAACGGCCTTTCATCTGTTCGTTCACCTGACCACCTGCTTGTCGGAACCCGTTCCGCTAATCAGAGTGATCCGGTGGAGCGACAAAGCCAGCCGGAACGCGTTCCGGGACAGAAGAGGGGGTTTTTCTTTAGCGGGATAGTCTGGATGGGAATGCGGCTTGATAACCATCCCCGCTTAACGGGTGTTTAACGGGGCAGGAGCGTCAACTCTTTCATTTCTGGTATGCGGGGGCAATCGGTGGCGGTTGCCATCTCTATAGCGCTTAAAAACAAGCCGGATAATTCTGAATAAAAAACGGCGGCTGGTGGAAACCAACCGCCGAACATAGTAGCGACCTAAGACAAGGCTGGTCCTTACTTCATCAATCCGAGGCGAAAGATTGTATCTGCCGCCTCCTCCGGTGAAGGCAGTTGGACGCCCGGAGGAATATTTTCCGGTAGCGCGCGCCATGCTGCGGTAAGACTGCCTTTTGCGCCCCCCTTGAGCAGGCGCATGAACGGCAACACCCAAGGCGGCTCCATGTTGGGCGGCTCAGAACGGGCAGGCATCGGTGCCGGAGCAATTTCCGGTGCCTGGGGGACAACTGGATCCTCATCTGGTTGCGACACTTCCAGAATACGTCCGATCAGGTCGTCGAAGGTGCGGGCCGGAAAGCTTGAGTAATGATACTCATAGCGCATTCCCCCGCGTCCAGTGACGGAACGCCGGAGCCAGCTCCCCGCGTTCGCCGTTCGGGTAATGCCGGCCTTGCTGGTTGGCAAGCCAGCCAAACCAAGATCTGCTAGTTCAGCGGCGTCGTACCATTCCTGTATCCGCTCTCGATCTTTCAGGAGCTGGAGCAGTGCGGCTTCGAGATACACCAACCGCCGCTTGGCATAGGCCCATTCTTCTGCGGGCACATGCACCATAAGGGCGAAGCCCTCCGTTCGGTCAGACATGGCAACCTCCATTATATTGAAAGAGGCGCGCGGTTTCCCGGCGCGCCCATTCAAAGGTCCAGGTCAACCATTGACCGCCCGATCAAGAGGGGCGGTATCTGAGGGCAGCCCATCCTCTGTCAGAAGATGGGTGATGATTCGCCGGACGAGCTTCTTTTTGAGGTCGTCCGCGCGGCCGCTAACTTCGGCCGTTGCTCCATCATTCTCCGGGGCAGGGATAGAAGGATCCTGGTCGGCAGCAATTTCATCTTCAAGGGCGTGACCGCCCGAAGCTCGAATCTCAGTGGGAGCACTCTCTGCGAGATATGAAGCCAGCTTGGCGGACTGCTCTGCGGCGGCCAATCCTTCAGAATATCCCCGCTTATATTCACGATCTGCAAACTCGCTGCGCTGCCTATGGAGCCCGGATTCTGGCTCATTGAGCCTTGTTGCAATGAGCGCCGCCACATCATCAAGGGAATTCACAATTCCCCGCATGAGGATGCCAAGACCAGCCTGTTCGCGCGGGTTTTCCCCGTAGCACTCACGGTCTTCGCGCAAAGTTGTAAGCGCGTATAGCGCGTCGCACACCAGGGAGAGAGCAGCGTGAGGATCGTCGCCGTAGACCGTTTCGTCGAGAAGATTGAACATATCGAGCTCCTGTGTTGCTTTTGAAGGCAATCAACCGCCTGCACACGGCAGGCAGCCGGGAGTTCAAAACCGTCACAGGAACGGCACCACGGCCTTTAGGCTTTCGCCTTGGACATACGCCGCAGCCTCCCGGCATTAAAACCGGTCATCTTTGCCCGAGGTTTCGGGCACAAAAAAAGCACCTTTGGCGGACATGCCGCACGGCGGTGCTTTAGCCGCCTGTGATGGGTTTTGAAGCCCGAAGTTAAGGTATGCTCAGCGGAGTCGATCGTCAAGGACCGATTTCGACCCCTTTCACCTGCCAAAGCAATGACCACGCCTAATTTTGGAGGCGAGGCGTAACTACTATTAAGAGAATTGCCGCTGTCCTTGCTGGTGCCCGGATGCGCAACAGAAGCTTCCGTAAAGTCAGAATTTAAAAACAGATCTTCGCGGTAACGGACCCGTTAAAAATGATTATATATCAGAGAGATGGGGAACATCTCAAAACTATTGCAGGGTAACAGTTACAGTTCGCACTTAGGTTACACTTCCCCGAAATAAGTGTAACCCACAAAAATCTCCAAACCGCCGGCCCATTAAGACGGAGCGCCTCGGATTCCCTGGGCTTGCGAACTGTGCAATCTTGTTCATTATCTGATCATTTCGGTATCAAATGCTGCGCCAATTTTGAGCAACAATGATCAAAGCCGCTCATTTTGTCTCAAACCGACATCGGCGATTTTCTCGAAGCGATAGCCACGGAAACCGCAGAAACTCAAGGGACGGCGGGTCGGCCCGTTTTTTTGGACCTTGCGCCTCATGTCTCAAAACGATCACCTCCCCACACAAACGGGCCTGACTGACGCCAAGTGACATGCCGCCGGCGCCACAGAACAGTTCACCAAAACGCAGAAACACAACAACCAGGAAGAAGGAGGACGGGCTACACCCGGCCCTTATGGTTCTGGTTGGTTAAAAAGAAGTTAGTGGGATGTTCTCAGACTCGGCACTTCCAAGCGCCCAAAAATCAAGCAGATCGCATGGGCCAAGCTATCACAAAGCCTCGTCAACATTCTTGGCTGGTGTCCCAAAGGTGCCCCGAGTCAAGAAAAACACCAGTCCGCCGGACACCAGAAATCCGGCAACCATTTGGTTCTAAAAGGAATATTTGGTGAGCCCGCTGGGACTCGAACCCAG
>CAZDSS010000083.1:4733-5959 GCA_964508185.1 uncultured Sphingomonadales bacterium | reverse complement strand
ACCTGCTGCGCGCCTATTACGAGACGCCGGTGGTCGAGGATGCGGACTGAAGGCGTTCGCGCCCGGTCCGGACCCGGGCGGGAGGGGTGGTGAGCCCGCTGGGACTCGAACCCAGGACCCTCTGATTAAAAGTCAGATGCTCTACCGGCTGAGCTACGGGCTCCCATCTGGTGGGACGGGCGGAAGATATGCGCTGCCCCCGGCGGGGTCAACCTTTTATCCGCCGCAAATGCCGGGAATTTCGCGCCCGCGCGCCGTTCACGGAGGCGGAATGTCCCCTTCGGCGCGGAGCGCATGGAACGCGGCGACGAAATCGTCGAGCCGGCCTGTGGCGATGGCCTCGCGGAGGCCCGCCATCAGGTCCTGGTAATAGGTGAGATTGTGCTCGGTGAGCAGCATGGCCCCCAGGATCTCGCCCGCCCGCACCAGATGGGCCATGTAGGCACGGCTGTAGTTGCGGCAGAGATTGCAGCGGCAGTCCTCGTCCAGCGGGCGCGGATCGTCGAGATGGCGCGCGTTCTTGAAATTGACCGTGCCGCGCCGGGTGAAGGCCTGGGCGTTGCGCCCCGAGCGGGTGGGCAGCACGCAGTCGAACATGTCGATGCCGCGCTGCACGGCGCCCACGATGTCGTCGGGCTTGCCGACGCCCATGAGATAGCGCGGCCGGTCTTCGGGGAGATGGGGCACCGTATGGTCGAGAACCTCGAACATCAGTTCCTGCCCCTCGCCGACCGCAAGGCCGCCCACCGCATAGCCTTCGAAGCCGATATCCTTGAGCGCCGCCGCGGATTCCGCCCGGAGATCCGGGTACACTCCGCCCTGGACGATGCCGAAGAGGGCCGAGCCCGCCTCGCGCCCGCCGAGATCGTCGAAGGCCTTGCGCGAGCGCGCCGCCCAGCGCATGGAAAGCCGCATGGAGGCCGCCGCCGTCTCATGGGCGGCGGGATAGGGCGTGCATTCGTCGAAGGCCATGACGATGTCGGAGCCCAGCAGCCGCTGGATCTCCATGCTGCGCTCGGGTGTCAGAACATGCGCCGTGCCGTCGATATGGGAGCGGAAGCGCACCCCGTCCTCGTCGATGGTGCGAAGCTGGGCCAAAGACATCACCTGGAACCCGCCGGAATCCGTAAGGATCGACCGGCTCCAGTTCATGAACCTGTGCAGGCCCCCAAGGCGCGCCACCCGCTCCGCCCCCGGGCGCAGCATGAGGTGATAGGTATTGCCAA
>CAZDSS010000083.1:0-4723 GCA_964508185.1 uncultured Sphingomonadales bacterium | reverse complement strand
CGGCCCCCGTCGCCCGCACGTCCTCGGGCTTCATGGCCTTGACCGTCGCGGCGGTGCCCACCGGCATGAAGGCGGGGGTGCGGATCTCGCCCCGCGGCGTGCGCAGGACGCCGGTGCGGGCGCGGCCGTCGCGGGCGGTGACATCGAGGGCAAAGGTCTTGGTCATTCCGTCATCCGATAAAGCAGGCTGCCGTCGCCATAGGAATAGAAACGGTACCCGGCCGCAATGGCATGGGCATAGGCGGCGCGCATGCGATCAAGCCCCGAGAAGGCCGAGACCAGCATGAACAGGGTGGATTTCGGCAGGTGAAAGTTGGTGACCAGAAGATCGACGACGCGGAAGCGGTAGCCGGGGGTGATGAAGATGTCCGTCTCCGCCGCGAAGGGGCGGACCGTGCCGTCATCAGCGGCCGCGCTTTCCAGAAGCCGGAGCGCCGTGGTGCCGACGGCGACGACCCGTCCGCCCGCAGCCCGCGCCCCGTTGATACGGTCCGCCGCGGTCGGGGTGATTTCCCCCCATTCCGCATGCATCCTGTGTTCCGCCGTATCCTCCGCCTTCACGGGAAGGAAGGTCCCCGCGCCCACATGGAGGGTAATGGCGACCGTCTCCACCCCGCGCGCCCTGATGGCGGCCATGAGCTCCGGCGTGAAGTGCAGCCCGGCCGTGGGCGCCGCCACCGCGCCGTCCCGGGATGCGAACAGGGTCTGGTAATCCTGCTGGTCCCGGTCGTCCACCGGGCGCTGGGCGGCGATGTAGGGCGGAAGCGGCATGATCCCGGCAGCGTCCAGGGCGCCGCGCAAATCCGTGCCGCCGCGATCGAAGCGTAAACTCACCTCCCCGCCTTCATGCCTGGCCGTGACGACGGCCTCAAGGCCGCCCGGGAAACGGAGGACGGTCTCCGGCTTCAGCTTCTTGGCGGGGCGGGCGAAGGCCGCCCATCGGGCGCCGGAAGGATCGTCCGCGATCAGGCGGTGGAGCGTCACCTCGATGCGGCCGCCGCCACCGCCCACGCGCTCGCCCACGAGCCGGGCGGGGATCACGCGCGTGTCGTTGAAGACCAGGATGTCGCCGGGGCGGAGATGCTCCGGCAGGTCGCGCATGATGCGGTCTTGCAAGCCGTCGGGCGCCACCACCAGCATGCGCGCGGCGTCCCTCGGGCTCACCGGACGAAGGGCGATGCACTCCCTGGGCAGGTCGAAATCGAACAGATCAACGCGCATCGCCGCAATTGTGCCGGTCGGCCGGCTTACTCCGCCGAAGCCGCGTTCGCGCCCTGGCCGATCACGTCGGCGGCGACCCGCATGCGGACGATCTTGTCGGGATTGCCATTGCGGATGAAGGCAGGGCCTTCGCCGCGCTTGATCTTGTCCACGTGCTGCATGCCCGAGACCACGCGGCCCCAGACGGTATACTGGCCGTCGAGGCTGAAGGCGGGGCGGAAGCAGATGAAGAACTGGGAATCCGCGCTGTCGGGATCGCTGGCGCGGGCCATGGACACGGTGCCGCGCAGATGCATGCGGTCATTGAACTCGGCTTCGAGATTCTGGCCCGATCCGCCGGTGCCGTCACCCTTGGGATCGCCCGTCTGGGCCATGAAGCCCTCGATCACCCGATGGAAGGTGAGGCCGTCATAGAAGCCCTGACGCACCAGTTCCTTGATGCGCGCCACATGCTTGGGCGCGTCCTCGGGATAGGTTTCGATGATGACGGGCCCGTATTCCAGCTCGAGAATGATGGTGTTCTCGGGGTCGAGGCCCTGAGGGATGGTGATGGATTGCGCCATGGCCTGACCTCCGATGAAAAACGCGCAAATGAACAGTATGGACCTGAGGAGCTGTTTCATGTCCCCATCTCCTCCAGCTGACGAGTGAGCGAACGCGGCATGCTTATCAGAGCCCGCAGGCGGATGAAAGCCCCTAACGGGCGGCATCCCGCGCGGCGTTCCGCGCCGCGATCTTCTCCCGCAGCTGGACCGCGACCCGCGGCGGCACGAAGCTGGTGATGTCGCCGCCGAAGGATGCGATCTCCTTCACAAGACGCGAGGCGATGGACTGCAGTTCCGCTTCCGCCATGAGGAACACGGTCTCGATGTCGGGGTTCAGGCGGCGGTTCATGCCCGCCATCTGGAACTCGTATTCGAAGTCGGAGACGGCGCGAAGGCCCCGGATGATGAAATGGGCTCCCACCTCCTCGGCGAAATGCATGAGCAGGATCTCGAACGGCTTCACCTCGATGATGACGCCGGACTCCCGCGCGATATGGGCCGTTTCCTCTGCGACCATGGCGCAGCGCTCATCCAGCGTGAAAAGCGGCGTCTTCGAGGGGTTGGTGGCAACCCCCAGGACCAGGCGGTCCACCATCTTCACCGCCCGCTTGATGATGTCCACATGCCCCCGGGTTATGGGGTCGAATGTCCCCGGATAAAGTCCCACGCGTTCTGCCGCCACCCGCCGGTCTCCCTCTCTTGTATCGCCTCTCTCGTGCTGTGCGGTCCCGACCTCGACCCGCGCCCGGCGGGGCGGCGGGCGTCACGCCTCGTCCGATGAATCCCCGGCATCCATCCCGGGATCCTGCGGCTCGTCCCCGTCGCCGTTCTCGGCATCCTCGCCGTTGCCGTTGCCGTTCTCGTCCTCCTTGAGACGGGCGAGCGACACCACATGCTCGTCGTCGTCCACCTTGAACAGGGTGACCCCCTGGGTCTGGCGGCCGGCGATGCGGATGTCGTGCACGGGCACGCGGATCAGCCGCCCGCGATCGGTCACCATCATGATATGGTCGTCGTCCTCCACGGGGAAGGTGCCGACAACCTCGCCATTGCGCGGCGAGGTTTCGATATTGATGATGCCCTGCCCGCCGCGGCCGGTGACGCGATATTCATAGGCGGAGGTGCGCTTGCCGTAGCCGTTGACGGTGACGGACAGCAGAAGCTGCTCCCGCTCGGCCAGTTCCGCATAGCGTTCGGGCGACATGCCTTCGGGCGCCGCCCCCACCGCCTCGCCGCGGCGCAGGGCATTGCTGTGGCGGAGATAGGCGTCCCGCTCCTCCATGGTGAGATCCACGTGCCGCAGGACGGACATGCTCACGACCTCGTCCCCCTCGGCCAGCGTCATGCCGCGCACGCCGTCGGACATGCGGCCGGCGAAGCGGCGCACGTCCGTCGCCGCGAAGCGGATGCACTTGCCGCCGCGGGCGACCAGCAGCACGTCGTCGGTCTCGGCATTGCAGGTGGCGACCCCGATCAGCCGGTCGCCCTCGCTCAGCTTCATGGCGATCTTGCCGTTGGACATCACGTTGGTGAAGTCCGACAGATCGTTGCGGCGCACGTTGCCCTTGGACGTCGCGAACACGGCGTCCAGATCCACCCAGCTGCTTTCATCCTCGGGCAGCGGCAGGATGGTGGTGACCGTCTCGCCCTGCTCGAGCGGCAGCATGTTGATGAGCGCCTTGCCCCGCGACTGGGGATTGCCCAGCGGCAGCTTCCACACCTTGAGCTTGTAGACTTTCCCGATATTGGTGAAGAACAGCACCGGCGTGTGGGTGGAGGCGACGAAGACGTCGTTCAGGAAATCCTCGTCCCGGGTCGCCATGCCCGAGCGGCCCTTGCCGCCGCGGCGCTGGGCGCGATAGGTGGACAGGGGCACGCGCTTGATGTAGCCCGAATGGGTCACGGTGACCACCATGTCCTCGCGCTGGATCAGGTCCTCGTCCTCGAAATCGCCGAGGGCGTCGGTGATCTCCGTGCGGCGGGGGGTGTGATAGAGCGAGCGGATCTCCGCAAGCTCCTCGCGCATCACTTCGTAAAGCCGCGCGCGGCTTTGCAGGATCTCGAGATATTCCTGGATTTCCCTGGCGAGCTTTTCCAGTTCCTCGCCGATCTCGTCGCGGCCGAGCGCGGTCAGGCGATGGAGCCGCAGATCGAGGATCGCCTTGACCTGGGCTTCCGACAGCCGGTAGCGCCCGTCCCGGTATTCGCCGCGCGGATCGCTGATGAGGGTGATGTAGCCCTCGATCTCCTCCGCCTCCCAGGCCCGGGCCAGCAGCTTGTCGCGGGCGTCCTGGGGATTGGCGGCGTTGCGGATGATCGCCACCACCTCGTCGATATGGGTGACGGCGGTGACGAGACCCACCAGGATATGGCCCCGGTCCCGCGCCTTGGCGAGGCGGAACTTGGTGCGGCGGGTGATCACTTCCTCGCGGAAGCGGATGAAGGATTCGATGATGTCGCGGAGATTGAGGGTCTCCGGCCGCCCGCCGCGGAGCGCCAGCATATTGGCGCCGAAGCTGGTCTGCAGCGGCGTGAAGCGGTAGAGCTGGTTGAGCACCACGTCCGGCACCGCGTCGCGCTTCAGCTCCACGACCACGCGGACGCCGTCGCGGTCGGATTCATCGCGCAGGTCCGCGATGCCTTCGATCTTCTTGAGGCGGACGGTTTCGGCGATCTTCTCGATCATCGCCGCCTTGTTCACCTGGTACGGCAGCTCGGTGATGACGATGGCCATGCGGTCCTTGCGCAGCTCCTCGATCTGGGTGCGCCCGCGCATGACGATGGAGCCGCGGCCCGTGAGATAGGCCGAGCGGATGCCCGAGCGGCCGAGGATGATGCCGCCCGTGGGGAAATCCGGTCCCGGGATGTGCTCCATGAGCTCTTCCGCGGTGATTGCCGGATTGGCGATATAGGCGAGGCAGCCGTCGATCACCTCGCCCAGATTGTGCGGCGGAATG
>CAZDSS010000082.1:0-11288 GCA_964508185.1 uncultured Sphingomonadales bacterium | reverse complement strand
AATTCGACGATCTCCTCGAGTTCCTCCTTGGCTTCGTCGATGCCGGCAACGTCCGCGAAGGTGACGCGGCCCTGCTTTTCGGTCAGAAGCCGCGCGCGCGACTTGCCGAAGCCCATGGCGCGGCCGCTCCCCGCCTGCATCTGGCGCATGAAGAAGATCCAGACGCCGATGAGCAGCAGGAAGGGCAGAAGCGACAGGAAGATGCCGGCAAGGAGGTTTTCCTCGATGGGCTTGGCCTGAATGGTGACCCCGCGGTCGTTGAGCCGGGTGATGAGGGTCGGATCGTTCGGGGCATAGGTGCGGAAGGCGGTGCCGTCCACGCGGGTGCCGGTGATGTCCTGACCCTGGATCAGCACGTCGCGAACCTGGCCGCGATCCACGTCGTCAAGGAAGGTGGAGAACGCCACTTCCGTATGGGCGCCTTGCCGGGACGGCCCTTGGAACAGATTGAACAGCGCCAGCAGGAGCAGAATGATGACCGCCCACAGGGCAAGATTGCGTCCGAAACTTCCCACGGCTTCAAGCCTCTTTCACGGCGACGGCAGCGCGAGGCCGCCGTCAAAGGATATCCAGCGATGATGATTGCAGCGCCGGTGAAAAGGATCAACGGCAAATGCTCGGTTCATAGATAGGGGCTTTGACAAGGGCAAACAAGCTTTCCCGCGCGGATTCGCGCGGGCGCTCCGGTGTTTTCTGCGTGACGCCCGTTCACGGGAAAAGTGCGATCCGCGGCGTGAAGCGGGCGACGATCTCCGCGGCGTCCTGTGCGGCGGGAACGAGCCGAGGGACCGCGATCAAATTTTCGTCAACGAAGAGCGCGGGATATGTCATGGCGGCGCTTGCCGGAAGATCGTCGAGCCACGCGGCGTCCCGCGGCCGCAGCCTGCCGAGGGGGCGCACCACGGCCCCTGCCGGCGCCTGCCCCCTCAATGTGAAGCGCCCGTCCCACAGCATGCCGTCCGCGTACGGCGCATCCTTCGGCGCCGCGCGATATTCCCGGGCCACCGTCAGACGGCGCGGACCGGCCGTGATGCGGCAGCCATGAAGCGTGGCGCCGCGAAACCCGGAATCCCGCGCCGCCCCCACGAGGCGGTCGAGTCCCGCCCCCCGGGGCGGATAGACGGCCCCGGCGATGGTAATGAGCATCCGCGCCCAGAAATGCCGCAGGAGAGTGTCCGGCAGATCGGCGAACAGGCGGCGATCCACCACCGCGAAGCCCGCGGGATCGAGGGTGACGGCATCGGCGGCGCGGGCGGCAAGGGCCATATCCATATGGTCCCGCATCCGCCTCGCGCGCGCCGCGAGGGATCCGAGCCGCAGCCGCTCCTTCGGGTCACGCCCCAGACGGTCGCGGATCGCGACCCGGGTGAAGGCGGGGTTGCGGTTGGACGGATCCTCGATCCAGTCCGCCCCAGCGGCACGCAAGGTGGCGGACAGCTCCTCCCGCGTGAAGCCGAGAAGGGGCCGCAGCAGTAGTGGCCAGCGGGGGCCCGGCACGGGGGGCGGCGCAACAGGGCTCATGCCGGCGAGTCCCGGCGCGCCGCTCCGCCGCGCTTCGCGCATGGCCACGGTTTCCGCCTGATCTCCGGCGTGATGGGCGACCAGCAGGTACAGGATGTTATGGGCGCGGCACCAACGGGCGAGGAGCGCGTATCGCGCCTCCCGCGCCCCCGCCTGGATGCCCCGGGCGGGCTTCGCGCCGTCCCAGCGCAAGATTTCGTGGGGGATGTCCCGCGCCGCCATCCAGCGCGCGATCATTGCCGCTTCCGCCGCGGATTCCGGCCTGAGGCCGTGATCGACCGTCAATGCCATGACCCGCCCGCCGCGGTCGCGGGCCCAGCGATCGGCGAGAAGTGTGAGGGCCATGGAATCCGGCCCGCCGGAGAGGGCGACCGCGATCTGCGGCCGGTCCGGGAAAGGGCCGCAGCCTTCCATCGCTTCGGCGAAGGCTGCGGCGGAGACGGGATGGGGCGCGCTCACCTGCCCCGCTCCTCCATGGATCCCGCTCAGCAGCCCGCCGCCTTGCGTTCGCCGGCCAGGCGTTCCTTGGCCGCGGGCGAGTCGGGGAAGCGCGACTCAAGCTCGCTGAAGACGGCGCAGGCGTCCTGCTTCTGGTCGATCTTGGCGAGGCTCATGCCGATCTTCAGGAGATAGTCGGGCGCCTTGGAGCTGTTGGGATAGGCCTGATAGCCTTCGAGGAAGGTCTTGGCCGCCCGCTCGTACTGGCTGCGCACATAGTAGGACTGGGCGAGCCAGTAATTGGCGTTGCCCGCAAGCTCATGCTTCGGATGCTGGTCGAGGAAGGCGCGGAACGCCGCCTCGGCAGCATCATATTTGCCCTGGGCGAGGAGGCCGTAGGCATATTCGTATTGCTGCACCGGCGTGCCCGAAGGCAGCGTGCCGTCGGGGAGCGCCGTCGTCGCCTGAGGGGCGCCCGGCAAAGCCTGGATTTCACCCGTCTCGGTCTCGGCAACGGAGCCGCCGATGGGCGGAGTCGCCGCGCCGCTCCGGGCCGCGGGAGCGCCAGTTCCGGTTTCTGTTCCGGCCCCAGGCCCGCCGCCGCCGAGTTCGTTGAAGCGGAATTCCGTATCGGCCATGAAGGTCTCGAGCCGCCGCGCCGTCTCCTCGCTGCGGAAGCGCAGCTCCTCGATCTGGCCGGTAAGCTCGCGCAGCTGATTCTCGAGGGTTTGCAGGCGCACTTCATAGCTCGCCGCCTGGTCGCCCGAAAACTCGTCCATCTGTACGGAGGAAGACGCACGGCCGCCCTTGTCGTCGCCGCTGAACACCCGGCGCTGCAGGGCGCGCACTTCCTTCTCCAGCCGGTCCAGCCGCTTGTCGGCGGACTGGGCGAGCGCCTCGATCGGCGCGGCCGGAGCGAGCGCTACGGCGAGCATGACGGCCAGGGACACGGATCCCCCCCAGCGAAGGAGCCTGCGGCCGCCGGCATCGACATTTCTCATGAGAACTTCTCCCGTCTTCTACTGGATGCCCGATGATCTGCCATTTCCATCACCGAATGATGGCCCGGGCAAGGCATTCTACGCTGCAGAACAGGCCGGAATAAGAAGAACCCGCGCTGCATGACACAAGCGCGGGTTCTCGAATCAGCACCTGGCTGGAAGGGGGCTTAGCGGACGACCATCACACCGCGACGGTTCTGCGCCCAGGCTTCCTCGTTGCTGCCGATGACGGCCGGACGCTCCTTGCCGTAGCTCACCACTTCGATGCGGGAAGCGTCGATGCCGAGAGCCACCAGGTAGTTCTTGATGGAGTTGGCGCGGCGTTCGCCGAGCGCCAGGTTGTATTCGCGGGTGCCGCGCTCGTCGGCGTGACCTTCGATGGTCACGTTGACCGACGGGAACTGACGCAGCCAGTCAGCCTGGGCGCGCAGGGTCGCCTGGGCTTCGTTGGTCAGGTCATAGCGGTCGAAGCCGAAGAACACGCGGTCGCCAACCTGCTGGACCAGGTGTTCCTGGGTGCCCGGCTCGGGCCCGGTGTCCACCACGTCCTGGGTCACCGTGTCCTGAGCGGTGTCCCGCACGGCGGGTTCTTTGGATTTGTCGACATTCGCGCAGGCAGCGAGGAAAAGCGTGGTGGCCCCCACGACGAACATTTTCAGGCCAAGGCTTCTGTGAAGCATTTCGGGAGTCCCTTCCAGAGAGAAGTTCTTTTGTCAAATTGCACCCCCGTCCGGGCGTTTTCCCGAACGGGGCTCAGTGTTGATAATTAGTGTTTAGAAATGTGACTTAGCAATCTGGCATATCCCCTTTCGATATACCATTGTTTTCATTACCTTCGCCGCAGACACTATAATCGCCCCCGTTTACCGGATCAAGGGAGACCAAGCGGGGTCGGACGCATCAAGCGGCGTTACCACCTTCCGCAAGTTATACCCCGTGAGGTCCACCGACCACAGGCTGGTGCCGCCGCCCTTGCCGCGGCGGTCATAGGGATCCTGGCGGAAGAAGATGATGACGCGGCCGTTGGGCGACCAGGTCGGCCCCTCGTCGAGATAGCTTTCCGTCAGCAGCCGCTCGCCCTTGCCGTCGGGCCGCATCACGCCGATGTAGAAACGCCCCTTGGACTGTTTTGTGAACGCGATCAGGTCCCCGCGCGGCGACCAGACCGGAGTCGCATAGCGGCCGTCGCCGAAGCTGATGCGCCGGGTGTTGCTGCCGTCGGCGTTCATTACATAGAGCTGCTGGGTGCCGCCGCGGTCGGAGTTGAAGACGATCTGCTTGCCGTCGGGTGCGTAGCTCGGCGAGGTGTCGATGTTGGGATCGGTCGTCAGGCGCCGGGTGCGGCGGGTGCGCAGATCCATTTCATAGATGTCGGTATTCCCCGCCGACGCCATGCTGAAGATGACCTTGTTGCCGTCCGGCGAGAAGCGCGGGGCGAAGGTCATGCCCGGGAAGTCGCCCAGCACCTCCTGGGTGCCGCTGTCGATGTTGTAGAGATAGACCCGCGGCCGGTCGTTGTAATAGGCGAGATAGGTGATTTCCTGGTTGGTGGGCGAGAATCGGGGGGTGAGCACCAGGTCCTTGCCGTCGGTCAGGAACCGGTGGTTGGCGCCGTCCTGGTCCATGATGGCGAGGCGCTTGACGCGCTTGTTGTTGGGCCCGCTCTCCGAGATATAGACGATGCGGCTGTTGAAATAGCCCTCCTCGCCCGTGAGCCGCTTGTAGATGGCGTCCGAGATCATGTGGGCGATCTGCCGCCAGGTGCGCGGCGCCGAGGAATACTGAAGCCCGGTCATCTGCATCTCGCCGAGGACGTCCCACAGGCGGAACTCGACCCGAAGCCGCCCGTCGGTCTGGAGCTGCACCTTGCCGACCACCAGCGCCTGGGCGCCGATGGCCCGCCAGTTGCCGAAATTGGGCCGCGATTCGGCGGTCTCCGTCGCCCGGATGAAGGCGCGCGGATCGATGGGGCGGAACAGGCCCGAGCGCGCCAGATTGTTCATGATGACCGTGGAGATGTTCCGCCCGATCTCTTCCGAGCTGCCTTCCACCGTGCGCTCCGCGGGCGCGCCGTCGAAATTCTTCACGGCGATGGGCAGGGGCTCCACATTGCCCTGGGTGATGTCCACGCGCAGCACAGCGTGAGCGTCGGTGAAGGCCGCCATGGCGACGAGGAACGCCGCCACAAGGGCGAGCCCGCGGCCGAATCGCAAGAGCCGCGGGTCGTCGCACGCGGTCAGAACGGAGAAGAACGAGGTCCGGGTCATTCGGGCTAACCTCCCAGCATGTCCTTGGGGTCAAAACTCAAGACGATTTCGCGCCACAGGTCGTAGGTCTCGGGCGGCAGCTTGAGCGGCGCGCAGCGCTGCACCGCGCGCCGGGCGCTTTCCGCCGCCACCCGGTAATAGTCGTCCCGCGCCATGCGCGCCGTGTCCACGATCTCGGGCGCACGCGCCAGGGCGCCGTTGGGATGGAGATAGATGCGGATCTCCACCTGGAGATTCTCCGCCGACTGGGCCCCGGCCGGCACGCTCCAGCAGGGCTGGATCTGCGAGCGGATGAGGTCCTGAAGCCCGGCCGACAGCTGCCGCCGTTCGGTCTCCGAGCGCCGGCTGCTCGGCGCTTCCGACGGCTGGCTCTTCAGGATCTTGCTGAGATCCAGCGGCTTCTTCTCTTCCGTCTTCTGCTGCGGCTGCTCTTCCTTGAGCCGCTTGTCGAGAAGCGCGGACAGGCGATTGGGATCGAATCTCCTGGGCGGCTCGGGCTTCTGCCGGGGCGTCACCGTCGGCGTCTGCGGCTTCGGCTTTTCCGCTTCCTTCTTGGGCTCGGGCTTGGGCTCCGGCTTTGGCAGCGGCACGGCCTCGGGCTGCGGCTCGGGCGGCGGCGCGGCGGCCATCTCCGGCTCCGGCTTCGGCGCGGGCTTCGGCTCCGGCTTGGGTTCAGGCTTGGGCTCGGGTTGCGGCTCCGGCTTCGGCGGCTCGGGCTTCTGTTCGGGCTCCGGTTCCGGCTCCGGCCTGGGCTCGGGTTTGGGCGGCGGCGCCTCGGCCCGCTCGGACACGCGCTGCACCAGTTCCACCGGGATGATGACGGGCGTTTCGAACTGCCGCGTCGAGAAACGCGGCAGGCCGAGGATCACGAACAGGATGATCGCGATATGGCCGATGGCCGATATGATGATCGCCTTGCGCAACTTGGTTCCCTGTGCGATCGCGGCCGCCGCCTGCGGCCGTCTTTATGGTTATTGCTTCGGATCCGTGATCAGGGCGAGACGCGTGAAGCCCGCGCCGCTCAATGCGCCCATGACCTCCGCCACCCTCCCGTACTGGCTGCCGCGGTCGCCGCGCACATAGATCCGGTTGTCCCGCTTGGCTTCGGCGATGGCGGAAAGCTTCGGCACCAGCTCCTCGAGCGTCACTTCCTCGTCCTGGATGAAGATGGCGCCGTCCGCATTGATGGTGACCGACAGCGGCTCGTTATCCTCCTGCAGGGGCCGCGCGCTGCTTTGCGGCAGATCGACGGCGACGCCCACGGTGAGCAGCGGCGCCGCCACCATGAAGACGATGAGCAGCACGAGCATGACGTCCACGAAGGGCGTCACGTTGATCTCGCTCATGGGCCGGGGCCGGCGGCGGGTGAAGCCGCCGCGCTGGCCGGGGCCCTGCAGCTGCATGGCCATCAGGCGGCCTCCTCTTCGAGCTGCCGCGACAGGATGGTGCCGAACTCGTCGGCGAAGCCGTCGAGTCGGTTGGCGTAGCGGCTGATGTCGGCGGTGAGCTTGTTGTAGGCGATCACCGCCGGAATGGCGGCGACCAGCCCCATCGCCGTCGCGAACAGCGCCTCGGCGATGCCGGGGGCGACCACCGCGAGCGAGGTGTTGTGGCTCATGGCGATGGACTTGAAGCTGTTCATGATGCCCCAGACCGTGCCGAAGAGGCCGATGAAGGGCGCGGTGGAGCCGACGGTCGCGAGGAAGTTGAGATAGCTTTCAAGCCGCTCCATCTCCCGGTTCACGGTGACCCGCATGACCTTGGCGATGCGCTCCTGGATGCCAATGGCGCTCGCGAGGCGGCCCGACTGCTGGCCGACGGAGCGCTGCCATTCGCGCATGGCGGCGACGAACAGCATGGCCATGGGATGGTCGGGCTGCCCGCGCATGCGTTCATAAAGCCCTTCGAGGGAGCGGCCGGACCAGAACTCGTCCTCGAAGAAGTCCGCCTTGCGGGAGATGGTGCGCAGGAGCCGCACCTTGTCGAAGATGATGGCCCAGCATCCGACGGACGCCAGCAGCAGCAGGACCATCACCGCCTGGACGATGATGTCCGCCTGCAGGAACAGTCCCATCATGGAGAAATCGGCGGAGCTGCCGCCCAGGTCCGTCGCTTGCACCGCGTCGTTCATTGTTTGTCTTTTCCTTCAGCCACCTTTTGCCCGGGAGAGGGCGCATCTGAGCAAACAAGCATGTTTAAAATGTGGCGGATAGGCCCCGGTATCCGCCGCGGACGGCCATCCCGCGAGACCGCCGCCACAAGGATCTTGGCGCGCGCCAGAACCTCGCCGCCCCGACATATGGTCTGATTCATGGTGAGCGCCGCCGAGCGCAGCTCGGCGAGTTCGGTCACGACCTCGATCACGTCGTCGAGGCGGGCCGGTTTCAGATAATCGACCTCCGCCCGGCGCACCACGAACAGGGTCGGATCCGCCTCCTCCATCAGCGCCACCTGATCGATGCCGAGGCAGCGCAGGAAGTCCGACCGCCCGCGCTCGCAGAACTTGAGATAGTTGGCGTAATAGACGACCCCGCCCACATCCGTGTCTTCGTAATAGATGCGGATCTGCAAACGGTGGCGGCGACCGTCCACCACCCCGGCCAATGCGCGGGTCATTCGCCCTGCTCCCCGTTCAGAAGGTCGAACTGGACGGGGCGCGCCGCCGTCGCGGGCGGCGGCAGGCCGAGATGGTTGTAGCCCTGAAGGGTCAGCATGCGCCCGCGCGGCGTGCGCTGGACGAAGCCCTGCTGCAGGAGATAGGGCTCGATGATCTCCTCGATGGCATCCCTCGGCTCGGACAGCGCGGCGGACAGGGTCTCGACCCCCACCGGCCCGCCGTTATAGTCCACGCCGATGCAGCGCAGGTAGCGCCGGTCCATGGCATCTAGCCCGCATTTGTCCACTTCAAGCCGGTTGAGGGCGGCGTCCGCCACCCTGGCGTCGATCACCTCGGACCCGGCGACCAGGGCGAAATCCCTCACCCGGCGCAGGAGCCGCCCGGCGATCCGCGGCGTGCCGCGGGAGCGGTTGGCGATCTCCCGCGCGCCGTCGGGAGTGATGCCGATGCCGAACACCCGGGCGGCGCGGCTCACGATCTCCTCGAGCTCGTCGGGTTCGTAGAAATTGAGCCGGGTCGGAATGCCGAAGCGGTCGCGAAGCGGCGTGGTGATGAGGCCCGATCGCGTGGTCGCCGCCACCAGCGTGAAGCGCGGAAGGTCGATGCGCACGGAGCGCGCCGCCGGCCCCTCGCCAATGATGAGGTCGAGCTGGAAATCCTCCATGGCGGGGTAGAGAACTTCCTCGACCGCGGGGTTCAGGCGGTGGATCTCGTCGATGAACAGGATGTCGTTGGGCTCGAGATTGGTGAGCAGGGCAGCAAGATCGCCGGCCTTGGCGATCACCGGACCCGAGGTCGCGCGGAAATTGACGCCGAGCTCCCGCGCCATGATCTGGGCGAGCGTCGTCTTGCCGAGGCCGGGCGGCCCGTAGAACAGCACATGGTCCAGCGCCTCGCCCCGCTGCTTGGCGGCGGCGATATAGACCTCAAGATTTTCCCGCGCCTGGCGCTGGCCGATGAATTCGGACAGGCGCTGGGGCCGGATATGGGCATCCAGATCGTCGTCGCGACGGCCGGCGCCGATCATGCGGTCGCGATCACTCATGCCCCTCTCCCGTCATCCGCGCGATCATCGTGCAAGCTCCCGCAGCCCCGCCTTGATGAGCTGGGCGAGCTCCGCCTCCGCCCCCAGTTCCCGCGCCGCCTTGGCCACCGCCGTATAGGCGTCCGCCGGGCGGTAGCCGAGATTGGTGAGGGCCGACACCGCATCGGCCATATTGCCGTTGGCGGCGGCGGGGGCCGCCCCCTTGCCGTCGGCGGCAAGGGCCGCGCTGGTGGACGCAGCCACGAAGCTTCCGACCTTGTCCTTGAGTTCGTTCACCACCCGCTCGGCGAGCTTGCGGCCGACGCCGCTTGCCCGTGTGAGCGCCGTCTTGTCCTGGGCGGCGATCGCCTGCGCCAGCTCGTCGGGCCCGAGGACCGAGAGGATCGCAAGCGCCACCCGCGCCCCCACCCCCTGCACCGTCTGCAGCAGGCGGAACCAGTCGCGCTCGGCCTCGGTCATGAAGCCGTAAAGGGTGATGCTTTCCTCGCGCACCACGGTCTCGATGAGCAAGGTCACGGCCTCGCCGCGGCCGGGCACGCGGCCCAGGGTGCGGGACGAGCAGAACACCAGATAGCCGACGCCCTGGACATCGATGATGATCCATTCGTCGCCGATGCTGTCCAGAATGCCCTTCAGCTTGGCGATCAACGCCGTCCTCCCGCCTGGCTCAGTTGCGCGAAACGTCCGCCATGATGCGCATGACAGATGGCGACCGCAAGGGCATCGGCCGCGTCGGCGCCGGTGATGACCACCCCCGGCAGCAGATGGCGGACCATGGCGTGGATCTGCTCCTTGGCGGCATGGCCCGTGCCGACCACCGATTTCTTGATGAGGTTCGGCGAATATTCGGCCACCTGCAGGCCGTGGAGCGCGGGCACCAGAAGCGCCACGCCCCGCGCCTGCCCCAGCTTCAGGGTGGAGGACGGGTTCTTGTTGACGAAGGTTTCTTCCACCGCCGCCGCCGTCGGCTGCCAGTCGTCGATGACGCCGGAAAGCCCCTCGAACAGATCCCGCAGGCGGCTGCTGAGCTCACCCTCGCTGTCCGACTGGACGCTGCCGTTCGCCACATGGACGAGGCGGGTGCCGACCACGTCGATCACGCCCCACCCGGTCTTGCGCAGGCCGGGATCGAGCCCAAGGATGCGGCGTGACTTCATGGCGGCGCCTCGGTTCGAGCGGCCCGGGATCAGGCGTTGAGCTTCGCCATGATCTCTTCCGGCACCTCGTAATTGCCGTAGACGTCCTGCACGTCGTCGTTGTCGTCGAGGGCATCCAGCAACTTCATGAGCTGGCGCGCCTGCTCCTCGTCGGCGAGCGTGATGGTGGTCTGCGGCTTCCAGATGAGCTTCGTCGACTTGGGCTCGCCGAGCTTGGCGGTGAGCGCCAGGGCGACCGCGTTGAGGTTTTCCGCCGCGCAGTAGATCTCGTGGGTCTCGTCGTCGGACGACACGTCGTCAGCCCCGGCTTCGAGCGCCGCCTCGAACACCGTGTCGGCATCGCCCACTTCGGCGGGATAGACCACCTGGCCCACGCGGTCGAACTGGTAGGACACCGAGCCCATTTCGCCAAGGCTGCCGCCGTTCTTCGAGAAGGCGGAGCGGATTTCGCCCGCGGTGCGGTTGCGATTGTCGGTCAGGCTGTCGATGATGAGCGAGACGCCGCCGGGGCCGAAGCCCTCGTATCGCACCTCGTCATAGTTGTCCATCTCGTTGCCCTGGGCCTTCTTGATCGCCCGCTCGATATTGTCCTTGGGCATGTTCTGCGCGCGCGCGTTGGCGATGGCGATGCGCAGGCGGTTGTTGGCCGCGGGATCGGGCGAGCCCGACTTGGCCGCGACCGTGATCTCGCGGGACAGCTTGGCGAAGAGCGCGGACCGCTTTTTGTCCTGCGCCCCCTTGCGATACATGATGTTCTTGAATTGCGAATGACCGGCCATCAAAGCCCCCAGATAATGCGGATTCCGTTGTGAAAAACTTTGCGCTTTCTGTAGCGCAACAACGGCGGAAATGCCAGTCCCCCCGCGGAATTTCGCGAAAGGCGCGTATGGCTCAAAGGGCGGGGAGCGCCGGCTGCAGCCGCCCGCCGACGCGCACGGGGGCCACATGGCGCGCGAGCCCCGTCGCATCGTCGCTTTCGACGAAGACGCCGCAGAGCGTCCCCTCCCCCAGCGCCGGGGTGAAGCGGCCCTGGGCGATCTTGCGGGTGAAGCGCTGCAGGGGCTCCTGCTTGTCCATGCCGATGACGCTGTCATAGTCGCCGCACATGCCGGCGTCCGTCTGATAGGCGGTGCCGCCGGGCAGGATCTGGCAATCGGCCGTCGGCACGTGGCTGTGGGTGCCGACCACGAGGGTCGCCCGTCCGTCGGCGAAATGGCCCATGGCCATCTTCTCGCTCGTCGC
>CAZDSS010000081.1:2761-11337 GCA_964508185.1 uncultured Sphingomonadales bacterium | reverse complement strand
CTGACCACCCTGCCCATGGGCGGCGGCAAGGGCGGGTCGGATTTCGACCCCAAGGGCAAGAGCACGGCGGAGATCATGCGCTTCTGCCAGGCGCTGATGCTCGAGCTCTATCGCCATCTCGGGCCGGATACGGACGTGCCCGCGGGAGACATCGGGGTCGGCGCGCGGGAAGTGGGCTTCATGGCCGGCATGGCGAAGAAGCTCTCCAACAGCGCCGGCGCCTTCTTCACCGGCAAGGGGCTGAGCTACGGCGGCAGCCTGATGCGCCCCGAGGCCACGGGCTACGGCACCGTCTATTTCGTCGAGGAGATGCTGAAGCACCGCAAGCTGTCCCTCGAAGGCATGCGGGTCGCCGTCTCGGGCTCGGGCAATGTGGCGCAGTATGCGGTCGAGAAGGCCATGACCCTCGGCGCCAAGGTGGTCACCGTTTCCGACTCCGACGGCTATGTCTATGACCCCGAGGGCTTCACCCCCGGCAAGCTCGCCCATCTTCAGGAAATCAAGAACGTGCGCTATGGCCGCGTGTCCGAATATGCGGCGGAAGCGGGCCTCAATTACGTCGCCGGCCGCCGCCCGTGGGAGGTGCCGGTGGACGTGGCGCTCCCTTGCGCCGTCCAGAACGAGCTCAACGAGAGCGATGCCGAAACCCTGATCCGCAACGGCGTCGTCTGCGTCGCCGAAGGGGCCAACATGCCCACGACGACCAAGGCGTTCCGCATGTTCCTTTCGGCCGGGGTGCTGTTCGGCCCGGGCAAGGCCAGCAATGCGGGCGGGGTTGCGACCTCGGGCCTCGAGATGGCGCAGAACGCCATGCGCATCAACTGGCCGCGGGAAGAGGTGGACCAGCGTCTGCACACCATCATGCGCGGCATTCACGAGGTCTGCGTGCAGTACGGCACCGAGGCCGACGGCAGCGTCAACTATGTGAAGGGCGCCAATATCGCCGGTTTCGCCAAGGTTGCGGACGCCATGCTCGCGCAGGGCATCGTCTGAGCATTTTGCCTATCGACAAGGGGCGTCCCGTTTGTTATATGGGGCGCCTCACCACTTGGGGCGCATAGCTCAGCTGGTAGAGCAGCTGACTCTTAATCAGCGGGTCCAAGGTTCGAATCCTTGTGCGCCCACCAATTTCGGCAGATTTGCCAGTGAGACGAAAAAGGACGTGTCGGGCCGCGACACGTCCTTTTTCCGTTTCTAGGCGCCTTCAACCGTCTCGAACGCCCGATTTCCATTATTGCACTGAGGGCCAACCGGCTTCAGCGGCGGCATAGGGTGCTGCCTGTCCTTGTGTCAAAGTGCGGTTTTCCGGAATGGAGCGGCAATGCAGGGCATCAGGGACAAGGTTGCAATCGTATCCGGCGGGGCCTTGAGCATAGGGGCCGAAATGGTGCGGGCCTTCGTGGAACAGGGCGCGCGCGCCATCATCGCCGACGTGAATCGCGAGGCGGGCGAAAGCCTTGCGGGGGAGCTTGGGGACAAGGTCCTTTATGTGCCCATGGACCTCGCGGTGGATGCCGAGATCGAGGCCGGGGTCAAAAGCGCGCTCGATACCTTCGGGCGCATCGATTTCGTGGTCAATGCGGCGGCCATCTATCAGGACCAGGGGCCGGACAGCGGCCGGGCCGACTGGACCCGCTCGTTCGAGGTCAATGTCATCGGCCCCGTGATGCTCGCCCGCGCGGCGCGGAGCGCACTTGCGGCAACGAAGGGTGTGATCGTCAATATCGGCAGCATCAGCGCCAGAGTGGCGCAGGCCGGGCGCTGGACCTATCCCGCGAGCAAAGCGGCGCTCGCCCAGGCGACGCGGAGCCTCGCCCTCGATCTCGCCGGGGACGGCATCCGGGTCAACAGCGTGTCGCCCGGCTGGACCTGGTCGAGCGGCATGGAGCAGCTCGGCCTCAAGCGCCCGATCGTCGACAAGGTGGCGGGGGCCTTCCATCTGATGGGCCGCGCCGCCGACCGCAGGGAGATCGCGGACGCGGTCCTGTTCCTCTGCTCGGACCATGCGCGCTTCATCACGGGCGCCGATCTCGCGGTGGACGGCGGCTATACGGCGATGGGGCCGGAGGGGCGGCCCTCGGCCCTCGCCGCCGTCGCCGCGGCCATGCAGGAGGCGGAACATGACCATTGATCCCTACATGGCCGTGGGCCTCATTCCCATCGTGCGCGGGGTGCATTCCCGCGCCGAGATCGCCCGCAATCTCGACCATCTGGAGGAGCTGTTCGCCTTTGGCTGCCTCATCACGGGGCTCGACCTGCCGGTGCGGCTCATCGTCATCCCGGAAGGGGCGCTTCAGGGCTTCAGCGACGAGACGGACGACATGGATCATGTCCGTTACGCCCGCGAGATCGCCATCGACGTTCCGGGGCCCGAGACCGAGCGCATCGCCTCATGGGCGCGCAGGTTCAAGGTGCATGTGGTGGCCCAGGCCAAGGCGCGGCACCCCGATTTTCCGGACCGCTATTTCAATGTGGGCTTCGTCATTGATCCCGAGGGCGAGATCATCCTGCGCCACCACAAGCTGGCGCCCCTTTATCCCATCGAGCATTCCATGACGCCCCATGACGTGTTCGACCGGTGGGTGGAGCGTTACGGCCGCAGCCTGGATGCCTTCTGGCCGGTGGCCGACACGGCGATCGGGCGCATCGGGATCATGATGGCGAACGAGGCGTCCTATCCCGAAAACGGGCGGGCCCTCGCGCTCAACGGCTGCGAGATCGCCTATCGCACCGCCTTCCCCCATCCCGGCACCACCAGCGGCATGGCCGAGATCCAGAACCGCGCGCGGGCCCTGGACAACAACATGTATGTGCTCGCGCCCAATTGCGCGGTCTATTATCCGTCGGTGACGGCTGCGACGCCCATCGACGGCTTCGGCGGGCGCTCCATGATCGTGGATTATCGCGGCAATGTGGTGGGGCGCGTCGATCACGGAGGTGTCGCCACCATCGTCTCCGCCGTCATCGACATTCAGGCCCTGCGCCATCAGCGCCTCGCCTCGCCCTGGACCAACTGGGCCAAGGACCTGCGCACCGAGCTTTACCAGATCGTCTACGAGCAGCCGATCTATCCGAAAAATCTCTATGCGGAGCGGCCGCCCTTCACCCATCATGAATATCGGGAGCGGGTCACCTTGCCTCAGATCGAACTGATGAAGGCAAGAGGCGTATGGAAATCTTGAGTCCCGACGCGCGGCTGCCGCAGTTTCGCACCCTGGAGACCACCAGCCTTCAGGAAAGCCGCGCGGCGCTATGCCGGGAGATCTGCCCCCACCGCCTGATCCCTGCGCGGGACGCGCCCCTGCACACCCTCCACAGCCGCATCGGCTTTCGCCTGAGCTCCCTCCATTACCTCTGCTACGGCGCGCCGGTGCGGGTCGAGAATGGCCGCCTTGCGCAGAACTATCTCGTCCTTCTGCCCTGCGGCGGATCGAGCCTGCTGCGCGTCGGCGGAGACGAGATCCGGGTGGCGGAGGATCGCGGCGCGGTGATCGCCCCCGGCAGCCGGTTCGAGGTGGAAGGCGACGCCGGGGCGGAGGCCCTCATATGGCGGGTGAGCGCCGCCGCCATCCAGGGCATGGCGGCGGAGGGTCTGGCGACCAGCTGGAACGCCGCCTTCTCCTTCCCGCTGGACGCGCCGGGCGGCGCGGGCTTCCTGCGCGTGATGCGCTTCGTGCTGTCGGAACTGGGCTGCCGCGCGCTGGGGGAGGGCGCCAATCTCCTCCGCGACAAGCTGGAGGAGCTTCTGATCTCGGCACTGCTCGAGACCAATCTTGCCGGGCACAGGCCGCGGGGCGGACCGGTTCCCGCCTGCGTGCGCCGGGTGCAGAAATTCATCGACGAGAATGCGGGCGAGGATCTGACCTTCGACGATCTCGTCGCGGCATCAGGCGTGGGCGCGCGCACCCTGTCGCGCGCCTTCCCCGCCTTCACGGGCCTTACCCCCATGGCCTATCTGCGGCAGGTGCGGATGCAGCGGGTGCGGGCGGATCTTCTGAACGCCGGGCCGGGCGACAGCGTCACCGCCATCCTCACCCGCTGGGGGGTCACCCAGTTCGGCCGTTTCGCGACCGAATACCACCGCATTTACGGCGAGCGGCCGTCCGCCACCCTGAGGCTGGCGCAGGAAGCCGTCTGAGACGCCGGCCGGCGGGCGGTCCCGATCATCCGCCGCGTCTCCTCGAGATCGAGGATCCAGGGGAAGAAGTTCCGCGGCCGCAGCATGTTGAAGGCCAGAAGATTGTCGGCGATCCAGCTATCCCTGGCGGACGCCGTCAGCAGCTCGAGCAGGCCGGGGGTCGGCGGCTCCAGGAACATGTTGTTGAAGCGGTACGCGTCCCGCGCGTTGCGGTCCCAGTGGCTCTCCCACACGTCCTCCATCCAGGCGGCGTCGAACGGCAGCGCCCCGCGCGCCGTGATCTCCTCGGCGAGGAAGCGGGCGTGACGGCTTGCGTGATTGCCGCCCTGGCCGCCGATGGGATCGAAGGTCACCGCCGTATCGCCCACCGGCATCACCAGCGCGCCCGAGGGCAGGCGGCCGTATGCGGCGCGCACCGTGGGCGGGAAGCGGCCGACGAGCCAGCCCAGGGGATCGTCCGCCACATAGCGCATGTCGGCGATCTTCGGATAGTCCCAGGGGGCGAATTCGCGCACGATCCCGCGCACGGCCTCCACCACCTCTTCGCCTGATGTGAGCCCCTGGAAGATGTCCAGCGGGCCGCCCGGCTGGGCTTCCACGATCACCGACCAGGACAGGCCCGCCGTCTTGTGGGTGAAGGGCACCCAGAACATCTCGCCGAGGGGGCCGAGCTGGGAATATTTGACGGCGGTGAAGCCCGACTCCTCCTCCCAGCCCGCCACATTGGTGACGATGGCCATGGCGAGATGGCGCGTCGGCTTGTCATAGACGCTGCGCTCCGCATCCCGCGGGATGATGCGGCCGAGCTCGCCCTTGCCCGCGGCGATCACGGTGAGATCGGCGCTGGCCGCGATCTCCTCCAGCCGCTCGACGGTGACGTTCTCGATGACGAGCTCGCCGCCAGCGGCCGGAAGATCGTTCATCCAGCGGTGGAACTTCATGCGCTGGTCCACGGCGCCGCCGGGGAGCGGCGTGCGGGCGAGGATGCGCATGGGCGCGCCGCCATCGGGCGATGCGATGTCGATATGGATCCCCCAGCCCTCGTGCATGGTGGCGGACCAGTGGTCGAGGCCGAGCTCCCGCTCGATGGCGATGCTTTCGGCGAAAAGATAGGCGGTGCCGGTGGGGCGGGAATGATGGAGCCATTCGTCCGCCGTGCGGTCCGAATAGACGGTGACCTCGTGCCCCCGCTGCAGGAGGGCATGGGCCAGGATCAGGCCCGCCTGTCCGGCCCCGATGATGGCGATCTTCGGCATGAAGCGTTTCTCCTTCTGGTCTTTTCATCCGAGCCTAGGGCGCGGGGATGCTGCCCGCTAGCCGCCCATCGACCGCCCTGTTCACTGCCCGCCAGATTTGGGACGCGGCATGAAGGCGGCGGCGTTTTCCATGAGTGCGCCGGCGGTCAGGAACGCGCCGTCCATATAGAGAAGGGGCCTTGCGCCGGGCGCGGTCCTGACTTCCTGCACGTCGCCGATGCAGATCACGTGGCTTCCCTGGTCGAGAAGCGCCGAGACGGTGCAGTCGAAGGCGGCAAGGGAGCCTTCGAGCACCGGCGCGCCGGTTGCAAGACGCGTCCACGATCCTTCCGCGAACCGGCCGTTGGGGCCGTCCGCCGGCGCGGCGAAGCGCCGGGCGAGCGCCTCATGTTCGGCCGTCAGCACATTGACGCAGAAGATCCCGCTTTCCCGCATGGCGCGACAGGTGACGCCCGTGCGGTTGATGCAGGCGAGAAGCCGTGGCGGCTCCGCCGACAAGGAACAGACGGCGGTCGCGGTGAGGCCCGTCGCCATGTCGTCATGTCGCGACGTCACGATGGTGACGCCGCTGCACAGAAGCCGCATGCCCTGCCTGAAGGCGAATGAGTCCATGTTGTATTCCCCGCAACTTTCGTCCCGGCAGGAAAGCAGGCGGGCGGGATCCCATCTATTCGCCCATTGTCTCCGCTATGCAGCAATGGCCGGAAAATCGTGGCGCAGCCTGTATTTCCGCCGCTCGCGATGCGCTTGAACTCCCGAGCCGCGCAAATCCTGTTGACAAGAAAACGAAAAACTCGTCACATGACTTATAATTAGATGCGCATGGGAGGCACGGCGCGCACAAGCGCCGGCTTCGGCGGGAGGCCGTATGGAAGTGAGCATCGCTGAAGTCGTCATGACTGCGGAGGCTTCCGTCGAGGGGCCGTGCGATGTCACGCAGGCGCCGGTTCCTGCGAACATGGATCTTGCGGCAAACGCCTGTGGAATTTTCCTGTTCGATCCGGGTGCTGCCTTCCGCCACGCGCGCATCATCCGGGCGGGCGTCGCGCCCGCCCGCCGCATCCAGCATGGGGAGGGGAGCAATGAGCGACAGCCTGGCCGCCAATATCACCGCCGTCATTCCGGCAGCACCTGACGTGCTTTACGAGGCCTGGATCGATCCCGACATTCTGCCGCAATGGCTGGCCCCGCCGCCCTATGATCTCGTCCATGCGGAGGTGGATGCGAAGGTGGGCGGCGCATATGTCCACGACGTGACGGGGCCCGACGGCGAGCACCGGGTGGTGGGCAAGTATCTCGAACTCACGCCCGGCCGCCACATCCTGAAGAACTGGAACTACAGCGGCCCCAATCCCGCGCCGCGGCCGGAAGCGACCTTCGTGGAAGTGAGTTTCGATCCGATTTCCGACAGCGCGACGCGCGTCACCATCCGCCATTACGGCCTGCGCGATGCACGGGAACGCAAGCATTACCAGGAGGGCTGGGAACATTGCCTCGCGCGGCTTCGCGCGCTGCACGAAGAGTAGCGCCTGCGCGCGTTGCGCGAGAAACAAGCCGCGACCTCATAACGGGAGGAGAAGGGAAAATGCGCCTGAATTTCACGCCCGGTTTCAGCCGGGGATCCATCTATGCCCTGATGCTCGCCTGCGCCGCGCCGGTTCAGGCGCAAACCGCGGATGAGCCGTCAACGGCATCGGGCGGCGGAAGCCGCATGCAGGGCCTCGAGGAAATCGTCGTCAGCGCCCGCAGGCGCGAGGAATCGATCCAGTCGGCGCCGGTCGCGGTCTCCGCCTTCGGCAGCGAAGGGCTCGCGCTGCGCAACATCCAGTCGTCGTCGGAAGTGGCGAATTTCGTCCCCAACGTCCAGTTCGACTCGGCGGCGAGCGAATCCGGCGGCGGCGCATCGAGCCAGATCGCGATCCGCGGCATCGGCCAGACCGACTATGTCATCACGGTCGAGCCCGGCGTCGGCGTCTATCTTGACGGCGTCTATGTGGGCAAGTCCATGGGCTCGCTCATGGATACGGTGGATGTGGAGCGCATCGAGGTGCTGCGCGGGCCGCAGGGCACGCTCTTCGGCAAGAACACCATCGGCGGCGCGATCCAGCTGTTCTCCAAGCGCCCGACGGCGGAACCCGAAGCCTATGCGGAAGTGACCACCGGCTCCTACGATCGCTTCGATATCAAGGGCGCGATTTCCGGCCCGGTGAGCGACGGCGTGCGCATTCGCCTGTCCGGCGCCTATCAGAGCCGCGACGGCCATGTGAAGCGCGTAACTCCCGACGGGCGCGACACCGGCGAGCGTCAGGGCAACATGGACCGGCTGAGCGGACGGCTGGTGATCGAAGCGGATCTGGCGGAAGACCTTCTTGCAACCGTGGCCGTGGACGGCACGCGCATCCGCGAACAGACGCCCGGCACGATCATCCTCAAGGCCAATGGGGAAGGGGGCCTGCCCGGACTTTTCAATGCGGGCGTGCCGGGCGGCGTGTGCCTGCCCGAGGCGGGGCCGTCGCAGTTCACGAACCCGTTCTGCTACAATTCGCAATATGTGCGGCCGCTTGACTCCCTCGAGACGACGGCATCGGGCTACAATCAGTCGGACGCGGACATTCTGGGGGCGAGCCTGCGGCTCCAGTGGTCGGGCTTCGACGACATGGAGATCACGTCGATCACCGCCTATCGCGACGTCAAGGTGGACATCGCGCAGGATCTCTACGGCTCGCCCTATTTCTACGGCAATATCGCCCAGGACATCGACTGGTGGCAGCTCAGCCAGGAATTCCAGGTCTCGGGCGACGCCGCGAGCAACCGGCTTCATTACGTGCTCGGCCTCTATTACAGCCACGAGGCGGCGACCCAGCGCTTCCCGGTCAATCTGATGCTGGTCAATTTCCTGTCCGGCGGCGAGATCAAGAACGACAGCTACGCCGCCTTCGGACAGGTGACCTACGATTTCACCGAGGAGCTGGCGCTGACCCTCGGCGCCCGCTACACGCGGGACGAGCGGCGCTTCAATCCGGGCCTGCAGGAAATCATCAGCTACGAGCCCGCGCCGACGATCCCGATCCCCGGCTTCGTCAATGTGGTGGACGGCGCCTTCGGCCCGCCCGGCACGCCGCTCTTCCCCGCGGGCTGGTACAAGCGGACGAGCAATTCCTTCACGCCCATGGCGACCTTGA
>CAZDSS010000081.1:0-2751 GCA_964508185.1 uncultured Sphingomonadales bacterium | reverse complement strand
TACGACTTCACGCCCGATGTCATGGGCTATGCGAGCGTGTCAAAGGGCTTCAAGGGCGGCGGCTTCACCATGCGCTATTTCCCGCCGGTGATGCCGGACCCGGGGACGGATCCCGACGACATCATTTCCTATGCGGGGCCGGAGAAGGCGCTGTCCTATGAGATCGGCATCAAGTCGGAGCTGTTCGACAAACGGCTTCGCCTCAATCTCGCGGGCTTCTTCACCAAGTACAAGGACATTCAGGTCACCTACGTGATCGACCCCGACGGTCCCGGCCCCATCGGCGAATTCGTCCCCGTCCTCGCGAACGCCGGCACGGCGCATATCAAGGGGATCGAGCTCGAGATGACGGCGGTGCCGACCACATGGCTCCGGCTCGACGGCAGCCTTGGCTATATCGACGCCGAATACAAGAGCTTCTCGGAAGACGCGCTCGCGAACTTCCCCGACGCCATCAATCTCCGCCTGCAGAACACGCCCAAATGGACCGCGAATATCGGCGGCACGGTGGTGTTCTTCGAGGATCAGAACGGCCAGCTCTTCGCTCGCGCCGATTACAGCTACCGCAGCAGCCAGTTCAAGGAGTTCTCCAACGACCCCGCGCTGTTCCAGGACGGCTACGGCATTCTGGGCGCAAGCCTCACCTATGTCTCGCCGGACGAGAGATGGGAGATCGCGGTCGGCGGCACCAATCTCACGGACGAGGCCTATATCATCAGCGGCGAGACCAGCTCGGAATATTCCCGCGCGGTGGTCTCCCGCCCGCGGGAATGGTACGCGCGGCTCAAGGTGCAGTTCTAGGGAGTTCTCAGGAGGCCGCCGCCGCGGCCTCCTGTCCCTGCAGCACGAAATCCATGATCTCGCGCACGAGCGTGGGCGATACCCTGCCGCCGTCGCTGCGCGCCGCGGGGCTTTCGCTTTCGACGAGCGGCAGGCCCTGCAGCATGGCGAGCAACAGGCTCGCCTTGCGCATGCGCGCGGCGCGGCTCAGCTTCGGCGTCAGCGGCTTGATGACGTCGTAGATGAAGGCGCAATATTCATGGGTCATGTAGTCGCGGCATTCGGCGGCGAAGGGATCGCGGGTGGCGATCGCCCACAGCTCGAACTGGAAGCCGCGGGTGCGCGGGCTGCTATTGATCCGGATGCTGTAGCGGATGAAGGCGGCAAGCCGTTCAAGGTCGGATTCCCGCGAATTCGCCATGGCCAGCGCCGCGTCTCGGGAATCGTCGCTCAGCATCTTGTGGACGGCGGACTTGAACAGCACGTCCTTGGTCGGAAAATAATGCTGCAGGTTGCGCAGCGAAATCCCGAGCCGCGCGGCGATGTTGCGCATGGTGAACTTGCTGTAGCCCTCGAAGGCGAGGACGTCGATCGCCGTCTCCAGAATCTGGGTGAAGCGCTCCTTGCCCTTCTGATGAGTGCCCGGCACCGCCTGGGCGATGGCGTCCTCGAGAAATTTCGGCGCCTTTTTCGGTCGCGACAAGATCTCCTCCCTTTGGCTGTCCCGATCTCATCTCCTCTTAACGTTTTTGGCGCGTTCTATCCAGCCGGGGAAAGAGTCCCGGCGGTTCCGTGAAGGCGGCAAGCGGCGAAAACTGTGCAGGCATGATGCGCCACTTCGGCGGAAAAGGCCGATTTTACGGGATCTTTCACCGCATGCCATGCGTTGCAGGCAGGCGAGGTGGTGAAAATCCCCGGAGGATCCCATGGCCGTCACAGCCGAGCATCGTTATTCCGTGGTCATCAATCCGTTCCACGCCCTGCTTCTCGGCGGGGCGCTGCCGCTCTATCTCGGCGCGCTCCTGTGCGACATCGCCTATGCCCGGACATACGAGATCCAGTGGAGCAATTTCGCGTCCTGGCTCATCGTCGGGGCGCTGGTGTTCTCCGGCGTTGCGCTGTTGTTTGCCCTCGTCGATCTCATGCGCGACCGGCGCCGGGCCCGGGGCTTCGGCATCTATATCCTGCTGCTCCTCGCGACCTGGCTCGTCGGGCTGTTCAACGTGCTGATGCATGCGCGGGATGCCTGGGCGGTGATGCCCATGGGGCTTGTTCTTTCGGTGATCTGCAGCCTGCTCATCTCGCTTGCCGCCTGGTTCGGCTTTGCGACCCCCCGCGTCGGAGACGCGCGATGAAACACAAGACGATGTTCGCCCTTGCCGCCGCAGTCATGCTCCTTTCCGCCTGCGAAGAGCCGGGGCCGCCGTCCTTCGGTCCCGAGCCTGATCTGCCGAAACCCTCCCGCGGCGTATTGCCCCATATGGTGATCGCCGAGCCCGCGCCCTGGGGCGACGAGCAGCCGGTGGTGCCCGAAGGCTACGAGATCCGCGCGATCGCAACGGATCTCGCGATCCCGCGCCAGTCCCTGCTGCTGCCCAACGGCGACATCCTGGTGGCCGAGGGCAGGGGCGGCAACGCGCCGAACCTCAAGCCCAAGGACGTGATCGCCGGATACATCAAGGCCAAGGGCACAAGCTCGGTCAAGGGCGGCAATCGCCTGACCCTGCTGCGCGACGCCGACGGCGACGGGGCTTATGAACTGCGCACGGTCTTTGCGGACAATCTCAACGCCCCCTACGGCCTCGCCCTCATCGGCGACAATCTCTATGTGGCGAACCAGGACGCCCTCGTCCGCTTCGAATATCAGGAAGGCCAGACGCGCGCCGGAGGCCCGCCCACCAAGGTCACGGACCTGCCGTCGGAGATCAATCATCACTGGACCAAATCACTCGCCGCCAGCGCCGACGGCCG
>CAZDSS010000080.1:0-11347 GCA_964508185.1 uncultured Sphingomonadales bacterium | reverse complement strand
CCGGAGCTCGCCGACGTGGCGCTCGTGATCTTCGACGAATTTCACGAGCGGTCGCTGGATGCGGATCTCGGCCTCGCCCTGACCCTGGAGGCGCAGGGGGCGCTCCGCCCCGATCTCAAGATCCTCGTCATGTCCGCGACCCTTGACGGCGCGGCGGTCGCCGAAATCCTCGGCGACGCGCCGGTGATCCGCAGCGAAGGCCGCGCCTTTCCGGTGGAGACGCGCTTCCTGCCGCAAACTGCGGGCGCGGATTACGTGGCCGAGACGCACCGCGTCCTCCGCCGCGCGCTGCAGGAGGAGGCGGGGAGCATCCTCGTCTTCCTGCCGGGCGTGGGAGAGATCCGGCGGCTCGTCGCCATGCTTGACGAAAACCCCCTGCCGCCGGACGTGCTGGTCGCCCCCCTCTATGGCGACCTTTCGCCGGAGGAGCAGGACCAGGCGATCCGCCCCGCGCCCCGGGGCAAGCGCAAGATCGTGATCGCGACCGCGATCGCCGAGACGTCCCTTACCATCGAAGGGGTGCGCGTGGTGGTGGACAGCGGCCGCGCCCGCGTGCCGCGCTTCGATCCCGTGACCGGCATGTCGCGCCTCGAGACGGTGCGCGTTTCCGCCGCCGCGGCCGCCCAGCGCCGGGGCCGCGCGGGCCGGACGGAGCCCGGGGTCTGCTACCGCCTGTGGACCGCGGCGGAGGATCGCGCGCTCGTGCCCCATGACGCGCCCGAAATCGCCGCGGCGGATCTTGCGCCCCTCGCCCTTGAGCTTGCCGTCTGGGGTTGCCGGGACGCGAACGACCTGCGCTGGCTGACGCCGCCGCCCGCCGCCGCCTTCGCCCAGGCGCGGGATCTCCTGCAGGACCTCGGAGCGCTGGATGATTACGGAGCCGTAACGAGCCACGGCCGGGCCATGGCGGCCCTGCCCCTTCATCCCCGCATCGCGCACATGGTGCTCCGTGGGCGGGAGATGGGGCTTGGCGGGCTAGCCGCCCATCTCGCGGCGCTTCTCGGCGAGCGCGACATCTTCCGCGGCGACCGGGCGCGGCAGGATGCCGACATCCGGAGCCGCATGGAGGCGTTGTCGCGCGGACGCGGCGCGCCCCGGCATCTGTTGCAGATGGTGGAGCGGCTCCATAAAGGTCCCGCGCCCGCGGCCGAGGAGATCACCTGGCAGACGGGGCGCCTCCTCGCCCTCGCCTTCCCCGACCGCATCGCCCGCCGCCGCCCGGGCGCGCCCGGGCATTTTCTGCTGTCCAACGGCCGCGGCGCCATGCTGGACCAGACCGACCCTCTCGCGCGGGAGGAATTCCTGGCCGTCGCCGCCCTCGACGGCGCGAAGGCCGAAGGCCGCATCTTCCTCGCCGCCCCCCTCGATATGGAGGGGATCGAGGCGGCCTTTGCCGACCGGATCAGCACCCGCGACGCGGTGGCGTGGGACGGCCGAACCCGCGCGGTGGTCGCGGCAAGGCGGCGCATGCTGGGGGCGCTGGTGCTTGAGGAAAAGCCCCTGTCCCCACATGCGGACGCGCTGAAAGCGGCCATGGTCGACGGCATCCGCCAGATGGGCCTCGGCGCCCTCCCCTGGACGCCGGACCTCGAGCATTTCCGCGCCCGGGTCGCTTTTGTGCGCGCCCATGATCCGGACGGCGGCTGGCCCGACATGTCGGACGCGGCCTTGATGGAGCGCCTTGAGGACTGGCTTGGCCCGTTCCTCGATGGCGTCTCCCGGGAAACCCATCTCGCGCGCATCGATCTCGGATCAGCCCTCCGCTCCATCCTCGATTGGGAGCAGGCGCGCCGCCTCGACCAGCTGGCGCCGAGCCACCTGACGGTCCCTTCGGGCTCCCGCCTGCGGCTTGATTACGCGACGGGCAAGCCCGTTCTCGCCGTGCGGCTTCAGGAAATGTTCGGGGCGACGGAAACACCCGCGGTCCTCGACGGCCGCATTCCCGTGACCCTGCATCTCCTGTCCCCCGCCCAGCGACCCGTGCAGGTCACGCAGGACCTTGTGGGCTTCTGGGATCGTTCCTATGGGGACGTGAAGCGGGATCTCAAGGGCCGCTATCCCAAGCATTACTGGCCTGACGATCCCCGCGTGGCGGAGCCGACGGCCCGCGCCAAACCCCGGCGGAGTGCCTGAAGAAATGCCCGTAAGTGACTGCTATCGCCCGGAAAAGGCGCTTCTCGCCCTCGGCGACGGATTTTATGATGTCGTGCGGCCCGCGGAGTTTCCGACCCATATCCTCCGCTGGCGCAACGACCGCGCGGCGGCGACGATCGGGCTCGATACCCTGACCGCCGAGGAATGGCGGGACCATTTCGCGGAATTCAGGCCGCTTCCCGACAATCTTCCGGAACCCTTGGCCATGCGCTATCACGGCCACCAGTTCCGGGTCTACAACCCCGATCTCGGCGACGGACGGGGCTTCACCTTCGCCCAGATGCGGGAACGGGGCACGGGCCGGCTCCTCGAATGCGGCACCAAGGGCAGCGGCCAGACCCCGTGGTCGCGGCAGGGCGACGGCCGCCTTACCCTGAAGGGCGGGGTGCGGGAGATACTCGCGACCGAGATGCTCGAGGCGCTCGGGGTCAACACGTCGAAGTCCTTGAGCCTGTTCGAGACCGGCGAGGCGCTCTATCGCGGGGACGAGCCCTCGCCCACCCGGTCGTCCGTGCTCGTGCGCTTGAGCCATTCCCATATCCGCATCGGCAATTTCCAGCGCCATGCCTTCAACGGCGACGACAAGAGGATCCTGGCCCTTCTCGATTATTGCATCCGCTTTCTGATACCCGAGCTTGGCGACCTGCCGGGGCATGCGCAGCCCGTGGAATTCCTACGCCGGGTCGTGCACAACGTCGCGCGCATGGGCAGCCAGTGGATGGCGGCGGGCTTCGTCCATGGCGTCCTGAACACCGACAACATCAACGTCATGGGGGAAAGCTTCGATTACGGTCCCTGGCGCTTTCTTCCGACCTATGAACCGGGCTTCACCGCCGCCTATTTCGACCAGACGGGACTCTATTGCTTCGGCCGCCAGCTCGAGGCCCTGCACTGGAACCTGACGCGGCTTGCCGAATGCCTGCTGCTGGTGGCGGAGCGCGAGCCCATCGTCGCCGCCCTCAACCAATATGGCGAGGCCGTGGACCGGGAGCTTCGCCGCGCCTATCTCGCCCGCCTCAATCTCGCCTCCCGCACGGAGACGGAGGACGACGATCTTCTCAGAAGCTTCCACGTCTTCCTTCATGAAAGCCGGGCGCCCTATGAGCAGGCCTTCTTCGACTGGTACGGCGGGGCCGCCCGGGCGCAACAGGCGCTCGCAGGACCCAACGGGAAACATTACAAGGGCGCGGCCTTCGGCGCCTTCCGGGCGCATCTTGACGCCTATGAACCCGCCGCGCCCGAGCGGCTCGGCCACCCCTATTTCCAGCGCGAGACGCCGGTCACCATGCTGATCGACGACGTGGAAGCGATCTGGGGCCCCATCGCGGAGGACGACGACTGGTCCCTGTTCCGGCAGAAGATCCGCGACATCGCCGAGATGCGGGACGCCTATGGCCTTTCAGGCGAAGCGCAACCCGCAGCCTGACGTTCCACGGGCGTTCCCGTTTGTTCTATTTTCGTTCTTGACACGAAAACCGTTCTGCGGAATGAATGGAACAGGAACATTCAGAGAACGGGAGAACGCCCATGTCCATGTCCCTCGACCTCATCCTGCATATGGCGGGTCTTGCCTTCGTGATGGGCATGTGGTTCGCAGCGATCGCTGGCGCGGCGCAGGTCTTGCGCGTCCTTGGCTTTCATGGGCGAACTGATGCGGCGCGTGATGGGGAGGAAGGGGCGGCACCGGCCGCCCGGCCTGTGCGGGCGCGCAAGGAGATTGCACGCCCCGCCGTGATCTCGCGGGTCTTCGCTCAGGCGGTCGCGAGATAACGCTGCCAGCCGAAGGACGGGTAGCAGGCTTCGATGCCGACGACGACGAACCCATCCTTCTCGGGATAGCGGCGGGCGATTTCCCTGCGCGCTTCCTCGAGGCTCGCCGCATCCACCGTGACCACGTTCTGATAGGCCCAGCCGGCGTAGAACTCCGGATGCTGACGGCCTTCGCGAACGGCTTCAAGGACCTTGCGGTTGTAAATGGTCGCTTCGTACATCACACAGAACCCCTGTTACGCATCCCGGAGCTTCGCGCTTCAGGATTGATTCAGAGATTGCGCGCGACGAGCCTTTCAAACCAGTGACAACTCCGTGTCACGGTTTAACCAGTTTTGATTTTTCCGACGTCTTATTAACTATTTGTTAAGGATTTCGGCGCGCCCCCACGGGTGTCATCGGATCGTCCGTGCGGCGCGCAGGACGGGATCAGGCGCCGCCGCCCTGCCCGTCGCCCTTCTTGTCGAAGACGGTGAATTCGTAGGCGATGCACCATTCCACCATGGCGCGATAGACCGTCTCGGCGAGGTCCGGGTGCGCGCCCACTTCCGCCGCCCGCGCCCGCACCTTGGCGATGACGTCGGCGACGCGGGCATCGTCCCGCACCTTGTCCCGGCTCTGCTTGATGCGGCCCGCCTGCTCGATGTAGTTCTGCCGCTCGGCGAGCAGGGTCACGATTTCGCGGTCCAGCCGATCGATCTCGCGGCGGACGTCGCTCATGCTCGTGCAGCGCACCGGCGCGCGTGGCGCGGGATCCGGGGCTACGGCCGGGGAAGACTTGACGTTCACTACTCAACTCCTTCTTGTACAGGCGTCGACCCGGTTTGCGCCGGATCGAACGGACGGGCAAGACAATCGATTTCCTTGCCCGCAAGTTCCGCGCAGAAGCGGGATGCCGCCGCCGCCCCTTCGGGCACCGCGATCATCAGCCGCACGATTTCGCCCCGCGGCCAGGCATAGGCCGCCCGGCCTTCGAAAAGTTCGGGCGCGCGTTCGCGGATCTTCGGCCAGTTGTGGAGGGCGACATCGAGGCTCGGATAGGCGCCGAGCTGCACGCCGTGGGGCGCCGCCGCGGCGACGGCTGCTGGCGGCTGTGTTGCGGGCGGTTGTGTTACGGGCGCGGGATCGGCCGGGGCTTCGTCCGCTGCGGCCGTTGCCTCGGTTTCCTGAGCTTCGGCGACGGGCGCGGGTTCCGGCGCTGCGGGCCGCTGCGCTTCCGCGGCCGGCTGCGGCGCTTCGGGCACCGGTTGCAAGGCGTCCGCGCGCGCGGGCGCAGGTTCGGGTGAGGGCTCGGGCGCTTGCATGGGCTCCGCCGCCGTCTCCTGCTCATGGATGCGGGGCATGGCGGCCTCGAGCCCGAGAATGATCGCGCGCGGCCGGAGCTTCGGCGGAAGCGCCGCCACCTGGCGGATATAGGCCATCTGGTGCCGCCCGGTTCCGGGGTCCTGAAGCCGCTCCTGCTCGTTCAGGGCGATGAGCGCTTCCGCCGCCTCGAAATCGCCGGAGAGGCCATAGACGAGCGCAAGATTGCTGCGGGCGTCCGCCGCATCGGGCGTTTCGGTCACAAGGCCGCTGAGCAGGCGCACCGCCGTGTCGAAATTGCCGCCGAGCGCGAAGGACAGCGCGAGATTGTTGAGAAGCCCGGGGTCGTTGGGCGCGAGATCAAGCCCCTTGCCGTACTGGACCTGGGCCTCCTCATGCCGCGCGAGCAGGTCGAGCGCGACGCCGTAATGGTTGAGGATCTGCGCGCTGGCGCCCCCGGCGGCCACCGCCGCATCGAAATGGGGAAGCGCTTCCTCCGCCCTGCCCTGCTGCATGAGGGCGCGGGCGATCCCGGCTTCCGCCCGGGCGCCGCCGCCCTTTTGAAGCGCCGTGCGATAGCGCCGTTCCGCCTCGCCCGGAATGCCGACGGCGAGCAGGCTTTCGCCTTCGCCAAGGAGGGCCGCGACATTGTCCGAATCCCGCTCCCGCGCGCGGGCATAGAGGTTGAGAGCCGACATGTGATCGCCGGACGCGCGCAGATTGTCGGCGACGCGCACCATGGCGTCGGCGTCGAATTCCGGGGTCTCGCGCGCCGCGGTCTGTTGCGCCGCGGGCTGGTCCGTGGCGGCGCCGCCGGCGCAGCCCGCAATCAGAAGGATCGCCGGCAGGAAGGCTGCCGGAAGGATATGAAAAGTCCTCATCTTCTGGCCTGATTGGACGTCCGCAGAAACGACGGGGCCCAACATACACGACCGGGCCGCGGCTGCAAACCGCCATGAATGTCGCCCTGAATCAAGGGGCTGCCCGGTCGCGGCGGAATTGATTAAAACTTTACTTGTAGAAGTGGAATTTTTGGCGGAAAATCCCCCGCCTTTATCGGGGAGACAGGCGAATGGATATCAGACCGACGCATTCCGCGACGCTGGTGGTGCCGAACCACGCCGTGCGCGACAAGGTCCAGACCGTTCACCGCGACCGCAAGGAAGCCGCCGATTCCGCGGCCGAGCGCAAGGAGCCCGAGCGCAGCGCCGAAGCCCGCCGCAACGAGCGCCGCGCCGAACAGCGCCGGGTGGACATCCGCGTCTGACGCATTCACCACCCTTGCCGTCTAGGGCATGCGCACCGCGCCTGCATCCCGCAGGGCGGCGATTTCCCTGTCCGACAGACCGAGCTCGCGCAGGATTTCTTCTCCATGGGCCCCGGGCTCCGGCGGCGGCGCCGGACAGTCCGGCGCGGTGCGGCTGAAGCGCGGCGCGGGCGCCGGCTGGATGATGCCCTGATCGTCCGCGAAGAAGGTGCCGCGCGCCGCGTTGTGGGGATGGTGCGGCGCCTCGAACAGGTCGAGGATGGGGGTGACGCAGGCGTCGGACCCTTCGAAGATCCGCTCCCACTCGTCCCGGGTCTTTTCCCTGATCCGCGCGGCGATGCGGCGGCGCATTTCGGGCCAGGCGGCGCGATCGTTGCGGTCGGCAAAGACGGGATCATCTTCAAGCCCTGCAAGCTTGACGAAGCGCTCGAAGAACTTGGCTTCCAGCGGCCCGACGCTCACATGGCGGCCGTCTGCGGTTTCATAGACGTCGTAATATGGCCGGCCGGTATCCAGAAGGTTGTGCCCTGGCGGCTCGTTCCACGATCCCATGGCGTGCAAGGCATAGAGCATGGTGCCGAGAAGGGCGCTGCCGTCGGTCATGGCGGCGTCGATCACCTGCCCCCGCCCCGATTTCTGGGCTTCGAGCAGGGCGGCGAGGATCCCGACCGCCAGCAGCATGCCGCCGCCGCCGAAATCGCCCACGTAGTTGGCGGGCGGCACGGGCCGTTCGCCCGCGCGGCGGAACACGCTGAGCGCCCCCGAAATCGAAATGTAGTTGATGTCGTGCCCGGCGCTCCGGGCGAGCGGCCCGGTCTGGCCGAAACCGGTCATGCGGCCATAGACGAGGCGCGGATTGCGCGCGCAGCAGATGTCGGGGCCGAGGCCCAGCCGCTCCATGACGCCGGGGCGATAGCCCTCGATCAGCGCGTCCGCGCCGTCGATCAGGCGGAGCGCCACTTCCCGCCCCTGGGGGTCCTTGAGATCGAGCATGATGGAGCGCCGGCCGCGATTGAGGACGTCCCGCCGCCCTGTCCCCTCCCCGTCCACGGGCAGGTCGTGAAGCGAGCGGCGGTCGATGCGGATCACGTCGGCGCCGAGGTCCGCGAGCATCATGGCGCAGAACGGCGCGGGGCCGATGCCCGCGAACTCCACGACTTTATACCCCTTGAGCGGTCCCATTCCGGGTTATCCTTGTCATTGATCCCCAACCGACATTAGGAGCAGGCGATGCCGACCGCAAAGCAGAAAGTGGATCCTTCCTCACCCCATGTGCGGGAGGAAGGCGTGGTCTCGGTATATGAGAACGGCGCGGGATTGTTCGCCCAGACCATCGACGTGCGCCGCCACCGCATGTTCTCGGACGAGCCGCCGTCCCTGGGCGGAAACGACATGGGCCCGACGCCCTATGACTATCTCCTCGCCGGGCTTGGCGCCTGCACCTCCATGACCCTTCGCCTGTACGCGGAGCGGAAGGGCTGGCCGGTGCGGCGGATCGAGGTGCGGCTCTATCACGAAAAGATCCATGCGGACGATTGCGCCGACTGCGAGACCGTGGAAGGCCGCATCGACCGCATCATGCGCATCATCGATATCGACGGCGATCTGTCGCCCGAACAGCGCAAGCGCCTGCACGAGATCGCCGACATGTGCCCGGTGCACAAGACCCTGACCCACGAGGTGCGGATCGTCACCCGGCTGTCCCATTGATCGGGCTCTGAAGGTCCACGTGATAGCGGCCGACCGGCGTCTCCTCCGCCGTGAGGACGGCGCAGGCGCGGTCGAGTTCGTCGTATTCCGCCGCGAAGCGCGTCCTGAATGCGTCGTGGCGTCCCGCGTCCTCCCAGCGATCGATGACGAGGAAACGGTCCAGATCCACGGCGTCCCGCCAAAGCTCGGTGCCGAGATAGCCTTCGCCGCGGCGGAACAGCGCCGCCCAGTCGCCGTCCCTGCCATAGGCGCGGATGAAGGCGTCCCTTTGCCCCGGCGCCGCGCGGAACCGCCAGAGGATCACATACATGGCCCTTGTCCACGCCCTCAGAGGGGCGACCAGTTGGCGGGCTTGTAGAGCCAGACATAGGGCGCCGAAGTCACGGCCGTGTTGTTGGGCGACCAGCTTTCCGTATAGACGAAGCAGTCGTAGCGCCGGTAGTAGTGCCACTTGCCGTGGGTCGGGCCGACGCTGGACGCATCCCGCAGCGCGCGATAGGCGGGATCGAACGCGCCGTTGATGAGGCGGATCTCCCAGCCCGCCGCCACTTGAGCGGCGTTCGTGCCGTCGGGCGGCACGCCGGGATAGGTAATCTCGATGATCTGCCGCCCGTTGCAGCCGACGATGCGGTCGCGCACCTCGTCCCAGACGAGGGAGAAGCTGCGAAGGTCGGTCAGAAGCCCCGGCACGATGCCGGCGGGATCGCTCAGGCTGATGTCGTAGAAGCTGGTCTTGCCGTGGGCGACCCCCTGCTCGTCCAGTAGCCGCAGGGCATTGGTAAGGCTCTTGCCCGTGCGGTTCCGCCACGACACGAAGGCATGGAGCGACTTGACCCGCGCCGCCTTGCCGAGGACGGAGACCCCGCTCTGCCCGCCGAGGCGGGTGATGGTCTGGCTCGACCAGTCGTTGATGTCGTTCACCACGATCTTGTTGAGGTAGATCGTGGAATTGCCGCCGTAAAGATAGATCACGTCCTTGCCGTCTTCGATATCGGCATAGGCGGTCACCTGGTGGCCGATATAGCTCACATTGCTGCCGAGATTGTTGGTCATCCCGGGGCTGTAGGCGTTGAACCAGGCATTGAGCCCCTGGTCTCCCGCCACATAGCCCGTGCCGTTCGCCCCACCCACCTTGTCGGGGTCGCGCTTGCCAAGGTCGTAGAGATAGGGACCGGCCGGGCCCCCGTTCATGGCGCGATAGCGGCCGCCGTCGTTGTAGGCGGCGCCGCCATGAACATACATGCGGTCGGCGACCGCAAGATAGACGCTGGACGAATAGCAATGGGCGGCGGGCGGCGCGTCGTTCTCACCCAGGGGCGAGCCCACGTAGTTCGCGACCCCCGGCCACAAAGTCACATTGGTCGGCAGGCACAGGCGCTGCCACAGGCCGGTCGCGAGATCGGCGGCGTAAAGCTCGTTCCCCATGTAGTTGGCATGGCCGCCGCCGTAATGGACCACCTGGTCGCGAGCGGTGTCGATCACCGAACAGGGCCAGGCATAGAAGATGGACTGCACGGCGCCGCTCGCCGGCCGCCGGTTGGCGGGGGCGCGCGCCGCTTCCCAGTTGTTGGCGTTGCCCCCGCCCGCCAGCACCGGGCAGCGCCAGGAATTGGGGCTCATGGATTGCAGCACCTCCATGAGATCCCCGGGCGGCGGTGGCGGCGGCGGAGGGGCGTCGCCCGCGAACTGCAGCACCTGGATGCGCGCGGGCGGCGAGAAGCTGACGGCGCTCGCCACCCGGTTGCAGGCGACGCTGCTGGTGCCCGCGCCCGGCTGGGTCGTCCACCAGGCGGTGTGGGGATTGGTGGTCCGGCCCTTGTTGCCGAACAAGGGCACGGTGCCCTGCGTATAGGGGACGGCGTTGTCCCAGCCCGAGACCGGCGGAATGGCGACGCTGGTCGATGCCGCGGTGCCGACCGAGCCGATGTCGGCGGTCGTGACATTCACCCCGGTCGGCCATTGCACCACTTCGAGATAGATGCGTCCCGTGGTGCCGGTGCCGTTCTTCAGCACCCGAACCCTGGCGCCGTCGTCGATGAGGTCGCAGGCCCCCGACCGCTGGTTGGATGCGTCACCCCCATGGCTGAAGGTGGCGAAGAGCGACGTGTGCGAGGGCGAGACCGCCGTCGGCAGGGAAAGGATGGTCTCCGCACCGCCGGAAAGGGTCGCCGCAAGATGCTGGACGGATACCCCCGCATCGGCATCGAACACGATGAGCTGGATCGTGTAGTTGGTGGCCGCGGCGGCGGTGCTCGTGGACGAGCAGCGCAGGGTGTACTGGGTCGCCGAGGTGAACTCGCAGCCCACCGTCGTCGCCTGGGACTGGTTGTTGTCCTGGTCGATGCGATGGGTGAAGAGCAGGAGGGTCCGCCCCATGGGCACGGAAAGCCCGAAATCCTGGGGGGTGTTGAAGATTCCGGCGCCGTTGCCGCTGATCCAGTGGGTAGTGAGCCCGGCGGAGAATACCACCAGCTTGTAGGCGACGTCGGCGACGGAGGCGGGATTGCTGTTGGGCCCGGCGCGCTCGATCACCAGCTGGTTGCCCGCCCCGTTGATCTTCGCTTCCATCAGCACGCGGCCGGTGCGCGCCGACGGACAGCGGACGTCGCAAAGCACCATGCATTTCGATCGATCGACCGCCGGGATCAGCGGCACGGTCACCGATCTGGCGCCCGCCGCGAAGCTCGCCACACCCTGGATGATCCGCGCAAAGCCAAGCGCCGCCATCTTCGCGTCCCCTTGTGCTGCGATCCCCCCAGCGCAAGACGCCCATGCGGCGGAACCGTGAATTCCCGCGCGCATGCATCAAAAGTTATACGAAATCGGTGACAGGCGGAAGAAGCGCGCAAACGACGAAGGGCGGGAGATCGCTCCCCCGCCCCGGTCAGGATGATGAATTGCTGGCGCCCTGCCCTCAGGCCTTCTTTTCCGGCGGCACCACGCGGATATGAAGTTCGCGCAGCTGACGCGGGGTCACCTCGCTCGGCGCGCCCATCATCAGGTCCTGGGCCTGCTGGTTCATGGGGAACATGATGACTTCGCGGATGTTGGGCTCGTCCGCCAGCAGCATGACCATGCGGTCGATGCCCGGAGCCGAGCCGCCGTGGGGCGGCGCGCCGTAGCGGAAGGCGTTCAGCATGCCGC
>CAZDSS010000079.1:10168-11668 GCA_964508185.1 uncultured Sphingomonadales bacterium | reverse complement strand
CGCGGGCGTCATCCCGCCGATCTTCGCCTCGTCCCTCCTGCTCATGCCGATGACTCTCGCGAGCTTCTCGGCCGAGGGCGGCCCGGAATGGCTGACGACCCTGACCGCGACGCTCGGGCACGGGCAGCCGGCCTACATGTTCCTCTATGCGGCGGGCATCATCTTCTTCTGCTTCTTCTATACGGCCATTGTCTTCAATCCCGAGGACACGGCCGAGAACCTGAAGAAGTACGGCGGCTTCATTCCGGGCATCCGTCCCGGCAAGAACACCGCCGAGTATCTCGACTATGTGCTGACCCGGCTGACCCTGGTGGGCGCGCTCTATCTCACGGTGATCTGCCTCCTGCCGGAGATCCTGATCTCGCAGTACGCCCTGCCGTTCTATTTCGGCGGCACGTCGCTGCTGATCGTGGTCAGCGTCACGATGGATACCGTGGGCCAGATCCACAGCCATCTGATGGCCCATCAGTATGAGGGCTTGATCAAGAAGGCCAAGCTGCGCGGGGGCCGGCGATGAACATCATTCTGCTCGGCCCGCCCGGCGCGGGGAAGGGAACCCAGGCCCAGCGGCTGCAGGAAAGCCGCGGCATGATCCAGTTGTCCACGGGCGACATGCTGCGCGCGGCGGTCAAGGCCGAAACGCCGGTCGGCAAGCAGGCCAAGGCCTACATGGATGCGGGTCAGCTGGTGCCCGACGAGGTGGTGATCGGCATCATCAGTGACCGCATCGAGGCGCCGGATTGCCGCAACGGCTTCATTCTGGACGGATTTCCGCGTACCACGGCCCAGGCCGAGGCCCTGGACCGGATGCTGGAAGACAAGGGCCTCCGCCTCGACGGCGTGATCGAGATGAAGGTCAACGACGCCGCCCTCGTCGAGCGGATCGTGGGCCGCTTCGCCTGCGCCAAGTGCGGCGCGGGGTACCATGAGAAGTTCCAGCCGCCGAAGGTCGAAGGTGTTTGCGACGTCTGCGGCGGGACCGAGTTCACCCGGCGCGCCGACGACAATGCCGAGACGGTGACGGCGCGGCTCGAGGCCTATCACCGCCAGACGGCGCCGCTTCTCCCCTACTACCGGGAGCGGGGCGTGCTCCATACCGTGGACGGGATGGCGGCGATCGACGAGGTGACCCGCCAGATCGAGGCGGTCTTGACCAGCCTGGCGAACGGGCGTAATGCCTCAGCCAGGGCATGAGCGTAGTTGACTGTAGGTTGCGACTCCATATAATCGCGCATCTTGCGACGGAGCCCGACACAGCTTTTGGACGATATTTGAGAGATTTGGAGAACAGGCCGTGGCGCGTATAGCTGGCGTTAACATCCCGACTCAGAAGCGGCTGGAGGTGGCGCTCACCTACATCCATGGGATCGGGCAGAAATTCTCGAAGGAAATCTGCGAGAAGGCCGGCATTTCCGGCGATGTCCGGGTCCAGGATCTGAGCGACGCCGACGTCCTCAAGATCCGCGAGATGATCCACGCGCGCGACTTCGACCTCACCGG
>CAZDSS010000079.1:3964-10158 GCA_964508185.1 uncultured Sphingomonadales bacterium | reverse complement strand
CGCAGCGCTGCGCGCCCAGATCGGCAAGCTCACGGTCGAGGGCGACCTGCGCCGCGAAGTGTCGATGAACATCAAGCGGCTGATGGACCTTGGCACCTATCGCGGCCTGCGTCACCGCAAGGGCCTGCCCGTGCGCGGCCAGCGGACGCATACCAATGCGCGCACCCGCAAGGGCAAAGCCAAGCCGATCGCCGGCAAGAAGAAGTAAGTTAGGAAGATAAGCGATGGCCAAAGAACCTGTCCGCATTCGCCGCCGCGAACGCAAGAACATCACCAGCGGTGTTGCGCATGTGAATGCGACCTTCAACAACACCATTGTGACCATTGCCGATGCCCAGGGCAACGTGATCTCCTGGTCGAGCGCCGGTTCCATGGGCTTCAAGGGTTCGCGGAAATCGACCCCCTATGCCGCCCAGGTGGCCGCGGAAGACGCCGGCCGCAAGGCGCAGGAGCATGGCATGCGTACGCTTGAGGTGGAAGTGAAGGGGCCGGGTTCGGGTCGTGAATCGGCGCTGCGGGCGCTGTCGGCCATCGGCTTCACCATTACCTCGATCCGCGACGTGTCGCCCATCCCGCATAACGGCTGCCGTCCGCCCAAGCGCCGCCGGGTCTGAGCGCGGGGAATGCTACCGGCCGCGGCAATGCATGCCGCGGCTTACCAGATTTTCAACAGGGACCCGGGGCCGGGCTTCGGCATCGGGTCCGGGTTTATAGCGCGAGGTTTGAATCGTGATTCAAAAGAACTGGCAAGAGCTTATCAAGCCGTCGAAGCTTGAGGTGGTCCAGCACGAAAACCGGCGCCGGGCGACCGTCATTGCCGAGCCGCTGGAGCGCGGCTTCGGCATGACCTTGGGCAATGCTTTGCGTCGGGTGCTGCTGTCCTCCCTCCAGGGCGCGGCGGTCACGGCGATTCAGATCGACGGCGTGTTGCATGAGTTCTCGTCGATCCCGGGCGTGCGCGAGGACGTGACGGACATCGTTCTCAACATCAAGCAGCTCGCGATCTCCATGAAGGGCGAGGGCCCGAAGCGCATCGTGCTCGAGGCCGAGGGTCCGGGCGAGGTGAAGGCCGGCCAGATTCGCACCACCTCCGACATCGAGGTGCTGAATCCCGATCTCGTGATCTGCGCGCTCGACGAAGGCGCCCATCTCAAGATCGAGATGACCGTGAATACCGGCAAGGGCTATGTCCCGGCCGACCGCAACCGCCCGGAAGACGCCCCCATCGGCCTCATCCCGGTGGACGCTCTCTACAGCCCCGTGCGTCGCGTGAGCTACAAGGTCGAGAACACCCGCGAAGGGCAGATCCTCGACTACGACAAGCTCACCATGCAGATCGAGACCGACGGCACGGTGACCCCGGAAGATGCGGGGGCCTTCGCCGCCCGCATCCTGCAGGATCAGCTTCAGCTCTTCATCAATTTCGAAGAGCCGCGTGAGGAAAGCCAGGAAAAGGCGGCGGACGAGCTCGGCTTCAACCGCAACCTGCTGCGCAAGGTGGATGAGCTCGAACTCTCCGTGCGTTCGGCCAACTGCCTGAAGAACGACAACATCATCTATATCGGTGATCTTGTCCGCAAGACCGAGGCGGAAATGCTGCGGACGCCCAATTTCGGCCGCAAGTCCTTGAACGAGATCAAGGAAGTGCTGGCCAGCATGGGCCTGCGCCTCGGTATGGAAGTGCCCGGTTGGCCGCCCGAGAACATCGAGGAGCTGGCCAAGAAACTCGAGTCGGAAATTTAAGGCCCTAAGCGCGTCAAGGCCTCAGGAGAAGTACCATGCGCCATCGTAAGGCAGGCCGGAAGCTCGGTCGCACGTCAGAGCACAGGAAAGCCATGTTCCAGAACATGGCCTCGGCCCTGATCAAACACGAACAGATCAAGACAACCCTGCCCAAGGCGAAGGAGCTGCGTCCCATCGTCGAGCGGCTCATCACCCTCGGCAAGCGCGGCGGCCTCCATGCCCGCCGTCAGGCCTATGCCCGCCTGCCGCAGTCGGACCAGGCGATCGTCGAGAAGCTGTTCACGACCCTGGCCGAACGCTATTCGGGCCGCAACGGCGGTTACACCCGGATCATCAAGGCCGGCTTCCGCTATGGCGACAACGCCGAAATGGCCATCATCGAGCTCGTGGACCGCGATCCCTCGGCCAAGGGCCAGGATTCGGGCCCGACCCAGAATGACGAGAACGACGTCGCCGAGGCCGCCTGAGCTTCGAAGACATCATCCCGACGCGATGAAGGGCAGCCTTGAGGCTGCCCTTTTTTGCGTTCTATACATGCTCTGTTCAGCAAGCGGGGAAAGGGCTGGGCACAGGGTTTGGACAAGGACTGGAAACAGGAGACAAACCATATGACCGATCACAGCCGAGCTGGGGATGGGACGGAGCGGAAGGGCCGGGCGCTGTTCCGGCGCCTGCTGCCGATGGTCGCGGCGGCGGCGCTGATGGCGACGGCCTGCGGCGGCGACGGCGAAAGCGGGCCCAACGGGGCGGAAGCCCCGGCCCCGGCGCAAGCCCCGCAAAGCGCACCTGAGACCCAGGTCCAACGCGTGACGCCGCAAAGCCGCGAGGAGATCCAGCTGTCCTTCGCCCCCGTGGCGCAGAAGGTCTCGCCCGCCGTCGTCAACATCTATACCCGCAAGGTGGTGAAGCAGCAGGGGGCCTTGTCGCCCTTCTTCGACGACCCGTTCTTCCGCCGCTTCTTCGGCGACAGCTTCGGCCCGGCCATTCCGCGGGAGCGGGTGCAGAACTCCCTCGGCTCCGGCGTCATCGTGCGCGAGGACGGCATCATCGTCACCAACAACCATGTGGTGGGCGGGGCGGACGAAATCATCGTGGCGCTCGCCGACCGGCGGGAGTTCGAGGCCAAGGTCATCATGACCGATGAAAGCACGGATCTTGCGGTGATCCGGATCGATGCGCCCGACGAGAAGCTCCCTTATCTCGAGCTCCGCGATTCCGACCAGCTGCAGGTGGGGGATCTGGTGCTTGCCATCGGCAATCCGTTCGGGGTCGGCCAGACGGTGACCAGCGGCATCGTCTCGGCGGTCGCCCGCACCAATGTGGGCGTCTCCGACTATCAGTTCTTCATCCAGACCGACGCCGCCATCAATCCCGGCAATTCGGGCGGCGCGCTCGTGACCCTCGATGGCAAGCTCGTGGGCGTCAATACGGCGATCTTCTCCAATTCCGGCGGCTATATGGGGATCGGCTTCGCCATCCCCTCCAACATGGTGGGGGCCGTCGTCGCCGCGGCGCTCTCCGACGGGCAGGTGGTGCGGCCCTGGATCGGCGCCTCGGGCCAGGCGGTGACCTCCGACGTCGCCCGCTCCCTCGGGCTCGACCGCCCCATCGGCGTCCTCATCGACCAGATCTACAAGGGCGGCCCGGCGGACAACGCCGGCCTCAAGGTCGGCGACATCGTGACCCATGTGGGCGGCTTCGAGATCTCGACCCCCGAGGCGCTCCGCTTCCGCCTGCGGGTGAGCGAGAAGACCGACAAGAACACGATCCCCGTGCGCATCCTGCGCAAGGGCAAGGAAATGACGCTTGAGCTCGAGGTCCGGCCCGCGCCCGAGGATCCGCCGCGCAACATCACCGTGCTCGAGGGCGAGCATTTCCTCCATGGCGTTGAGGTCGCGAACCTCTCCCCGGCCTTCGCCGAGGAGCTGAAGCTCGACCCCATGCAGCGCGGGGTGATCGTGCTCGGCCTCCGGTCCGACAGCCCGGCCCGGCGCTACCGCCTGCTGCGCCCGGGCGACATCATCCTCAACATCAACGGTGAGCGCATCGAGGTGGTCGCCGATCTCAACAAGGCGCTGAACAAGGACCCGGCGAGCTTCCGCTACCGCGTCCAGCGCGGCGACCGGGTGATCGACTGCGCCCGCGCCGCCAACCGCTTCATGTGCCGGGAGTGAGGCGAAGGCCATGACCCACGGGCGGCAGGCATGACGGATCTTTTCGCAACCGGCGGCGACGACGCGGCGGCGGGCAGGCCTCTGGCCGACCGCCTGCGACCGCGGCGGCTCGAGGACGTCGTGGGGCAGGACCATCTCCTGGCCGAAGACGGGCCCCTGGGCCGGATGCTTGCCGCCGGGCGCCTGCCGTCCCTCATCCTCTGGGGCCCGCCGGGCACGGGCAAGACCACCATCGCGCGGCTCCTCGCCGAGCGGGTGGGACTCGAGTTCCAGCAGATCTCGGCGGTCTTTTCGGGCGTCGCCGACATGCGCAAGGCCTTCGAGGCGGCGCAAGCCCGGCGCAGGCAGGGCCGGGCGACCCTGTTGTTCGTCGACGAGATCCACCGCTTCAACCGGGCCCAGCAGGACGGCTTCCTGCCCTATGTGGAGGACGGGACGGTAACCCTCGTGGGGGCGACCACCGAAAACCCGTCCTTCGAGCTCAATGCGGCGCTATTGTCCCGGGTGCAGGTGCTGGTCCTTCACCGCCTGGACGATGCCGCGCTCGAGATCCTCTTGCAGCGGGCGGAGGCGGCGGAGGGGCGGCCCCTGCCCCTCGATGCGGACGCCCGCGCCAATCTCAAGGCCATGGCCGACGGCGACGGGCGGTATCTCCTGAACATGGTTGAGGGGTTGCTCGCCCAGAACATAACGAAGCCCCTCGACCCGCAGGAGCTCACAAGGGCGGTGCAGCGCCGCCTCGCGGTCTACGACAAGGACCGGGAGGGCCATTACAACCTCATCAGCGCCCTGCACAAGTCGCTCCGCGGGTCGGACGTGGACGCCGCGCTCTATTACCTCGCGCGCATGCTGGTGGCGGGCGAGGATCCCTTGTACATCACCCGCCGCCTCGTGCGCTTTGCGGCGGAGGACGTGGGCCTTGCCGATCCCAATGCCCTCCTTCAGGCGCTTGCCGCCAAGGACATGTACGACTTCCTCGGCAGCCCCGAGGGGGAGCTGGGCCTCGTCCAGGCGACCATCTATCTGGCGACCGCGCCCAAGTCGAACGCCGCCTACATGGCGGAAAAGCGCGCAAAAAGCGCGGCCCGCAAGACCGGGTCTTTGATGCCGCCCATGCATATCCTGAATGCGCCCACACGGCTCATGAAGGATCTGGGCTACGGCAAGGATTACGCCTACGACCACGACTTCGCCGAAGGCTTCTCAGGCCGCAACTACTTCCCCGACGAGATGCAGCGGGAACAGTACTACAAGCCCGTCGAGCGCGGCTTCGAGCGCGAGATCATCAAGCGCCTCGCCTACTGGCAGAAGCTCAGGGAGCAGAACCGCGGCGAGGGCTAGGGCCTTCGCCCTCGTCCCCGTCAAGCCCTGTGGCGCGCCCGCAGGTTATGGGCTAAAGTCCGCCCCGAATTGATTTGCGGCGGGAATTCCCGGCCGCGTGAGGGACAAGAGACACGCATGAAGACCATACTGGCCGTTGGAGCAGGGGGCGCAATCGGCGCGAGCGCGCGCTATCTCCTGACGCAGGCGATCATGCGCGTGAATGCGGGCGGCTTCCCCTGGGGAACCTTCGCCGTCAATATCCTGGGCTCGACCATCCTCGGGCTGCTTGCGGGGCTGTTCGCCCATCGCGTGACACCATCGCCCGCGCTGCAGGCCTTTCTGGTCACCGGGATCCTCGGCGGCTTCACCACCTTTTCGGCCTTTTCCCTCGACGTGGTGACGCTCATGGAGCGGGGGCAGGGGGCGGTGGCGCTCGCCTATGCGGCGCTTTCCGTGATCCTGTCCGTCGCCGGGCTCTATGCGGGGCTCGTGATCGCGCGGGGGGTGCTGGCATGAGCGTTGAACTCAGGACGGTCTCTGCCGCCGACGACGGTATCCGCCTCGACCGCTGGTTCAAGGCCCATTACCCCCACGTCACCTTCGGGCGGCTGTCCAAGCTCCTGCGGACGGGCCAGATTCGGGTCGACGGCAAGCGCGCCAAGGCGGCGGATCGCCTTGCGGCGGGATCGGTCGTGCGCGTGCCGCCCCTCGGCGATCTTTCCGCCCCGCCGCCCGTCAGGGAGCGCCCCGCCTTCCGGCCCGAGGATCAGGCGGCGCTCCGCGAGATGGTGCTGTACGAGGACGACGACATCCTGATCCTCAACAAGCCCGCGGGCCTTGCGGTTCAGGGCGGCAGCAAGACCCATCATCACCTCGACGGCATGCTGCAATCCTGGAGCGAGGACGGGCCCGCCCCGCGCCTTGACCACCGGCTCGACAAGGATACGAGCGGCG
>CAZDSS010000079.1:0-3954 GCA_964508185.1 uncultured Sphingomonadales bacterium | reverse complement strand
AGCGCAGCGCCCGCGCCGCGAGTTGAGCGAGGAGGAAATCGCGCGCGCCGACGCCATGGTGCTGACGCAGGACCGCGCCGCGATCGTGCTCAACAAGCCGCCCGGCCTCGCGACTCAGGGCGGCAGCGGCATGAAGGAGCATGTCGACGGGCTGCTCGATGCTTTCGCGCCCGAAGGGTCCGGCCCCCGCCCGCGCCTCGTCCACCGGCTCGACAAGGATACGAGCGGCGTGATCGCGCTGGCGAAAACCGGCGCCGCCGCCGCCCATCTCGGCAAGTCCTTCTACAGCAGGGCGGCGAAGAAGATCTATTGGGCGCTGGTCGTGGGCGTGCCCAGGGCGGAGGAGGGGCTCATCAAGGCCCCGCTCGCCAAGGAGCCCGGCGCCCGCGGCGAACGCATGGAGGTGGCGGACGACGGCAAGGATGCGGTCACCCGCTTTCATGTGATGGAAGTGGCCGCAAAGCGCGCGGCCTGGCTCGCCCTGATGCCGCTCACCGGCCGCACCCATCAGCTGCGCGCCCATTGCGCGCACATGGGCTGCCCCATCGTCGGCGACGGCAAGTATGGCGGGCAGGACGCCTATCTGTCCGGCAGCGTCAGCCGCAAGCTTCATCTCCATGCGCGGCGGCTGGTGATCCCGCATCCGCGCGGCGGGACGGTGGACGTCACCGCGCCGCTGCCGCCCCATATGGCGGAAAGCTGGGCCGTGTTCGATTTCGACCCGGACGACCGGCGCGATCCCTTCGGCGACAAGCGCAAGGCGAAGGGAGGGGCGGCATGACCGCGGAGCTCCGCCTCGTCGTCTTCGATTGCGACGGGACGCTCGTCGACAGCCAGTACATGATCCTTGCCGCCATGGAGCAGGCCTTCGCCCAGAACGGCCGCACGCTGGAGGACCCCCGGCAGGTGCGCCGGGTGGTGGGCCTTTCCCTGCCCGAGGCGGTCGCGCGCCTGCTCCCCGGCGAGGATCCGGCGCTGATCCTTGCGATCTCCGAAAGCTACAAGGCGGCCTATGGCGCGCTCCGCGCGGGCGGCGGGCATGAGCCGTTGTATCCCGGCGCGCGGGAAGCGGTGCTGCGCCTTGCGGATGAAGGCTATCTCCTGGGTGTTGCCACGGGCAAGTCGCGGCGGGGGCTGGTTGCCGTTCTCGAGAAGCACGACCTCCATTCCTGTTTCGTCACCCTGCAGACGGCGGATGACGCCCCCGGCAAGCCCCACCCGGCCATGCTGCAGCAGGCCATGGCGGCGGCGGGGGTCGATGCCGCCGAGACGATCATGATCGGGGATACGAGCTACGACATGCTCATGGCCCGGGCTGCGGGCGCAGCCGCGCTCGGCGTCGCCTGGGGCTATCACGGCGTGGAGGAGCTCCGCGCCGCCGGGGCCCTCGCGGTGGTGGACCATTGCCCCGCCCTGGTGCCCGCCATCCGGGACTTGCTGCCTCTTGTTGCGGGAGCACAGTCGTGAAGCGTTTTTTCAAGGAAGCCTCCGCGCGCCATGAGGTGGATGGCTATGCCGTCCTCCTCGACGGCCGCACCCTGCGCACGCCGGCGCGCAATGCTTTGGTCACACCCTCCGCCCGGCTTTCGGAGGCGATCGCCGCCGAATGGCAGGCGCAGGGGGATCAGATCGATCCCATGACCATGCCCCTGACGCGGCTCGCCAATGTGGTGATCGACGGCGTCGTCCCGCGCGCCGCGGACCTCGTGGAAAGCATCGCCGCCTATGGGGGGAGCGACCTCATCTGCTACTGGGCGACCCATCCGGACAGTCTGGTGGAGCGGCAGGCGCGGGCCTGGCGGCCCTGGCTCGCCTGGGCGAAGGAGCGTTATGGGGCGGCGCTTGAAGTGACGTCCGGCGTCATGCACCGGCCCCAGCCGGAATCCGCCGTCGCAGCCCTGAGGGAAGCGGTCGCGGCCCATGACCCGTGGCATCTCGGCCCCCTGCACATGCTGACCACCGCCTCGGGCTCCCTCGTCCTCGCCCTTGCGGTGGTGGAGGGAAAACTGCCCGTGGACGAGGCATTTGCGTTGAGCGAGATCGACGAAGCCTATCAGCGGGAACGCTGGGGCGAGGATCAGGAAGCGTCCGAACGGCGGAGCCGCGTCATCGCCGACATGCGGGATGCCGCCCGCTTCCTCGACCTGCTGAAGTGATCTTCAGGGCAGGGGCTCGCCGCCGAAGAAGGTCACGATGCAGAAGCCGTTGACGGGCTCGATCTTCGCGCAGCGCCGGGCGGCTTCCTCGCGATCGTCGAACCGTCCGGCGATCAGCCGGTAATAGGGTCCGCCCGCGATCTCCAGCACCGTATAGCGCGGCTCGAGCCCCGCCATCAGCTCGGGGTGATCGCCGCTGAGCTTGCGCCAGCCCGCGGCGGCGCTTTGCGGGCTGCCGTAGGACGCGAGATGAATGGCGAAGGCGCCGCTCGTGGCGGCGGGGGCCGCGTTCTCCCGGGGGCCGGGCTCCGGCTGCGGCGCGGGGGCGGATTCCGGCTTCGCCTCCGCCTCTGCCTCCGCTTCCGCCGCCGGCGCGGGCTCGGCTGCTTCCGCGGCCAGGGGGGCGACCTGCACGGTCGATTGCAGGCGGGCGACCAGACGGCGCAGTTCCTCGATCTCCTGACCCAGGATGCCGATGCTGTATTGCAGGCGCTCGATCTCGGCGTCCTTGCGGGCGATTTCGGCCCGCAAGGGGGCGATCTCCGCATCGGCCCGGGTGATCTCCCCCTGCCTGCCGCCGTCGCTCGCGCAGGCGGCAAGGAGAAACACGAGGCCGAGCGCCGTCACGCGCGCCGCAAGAATTCGCTTCAACATCAGCAGGCTTTCCCCCTCCGGTCCCTTGGCGTCGTGCAACGGTTTAGAATGCGCGACGTTATCATGTTACTATTTACCGGAACGTTTCCGTCCCGCAACCGCGGGGCCGCGCCGCCGGTCCGATTCGCCGGGCTTTCCGCCAGGGAGCGGCGCGACGAAAATCGAGGACAAGTGTTATGGATGCAAGACAGGCGCAGTCCGGCAGCGCGCAGGAACCCATGATTCACCGGCGCGAGGCCTATGCCCCGCCCGCCTTCGCGGTGGACAGCATCGAGCTTGACGTGGTGCTCGACCCCCAGGCGACGAAAGTGAAGGCCAAGAGCGTGATGCGCTGCCTTGAAGCGGGCGCGTCCCTGGTGCTGGACGGGCAGGACATGAAGCTCCTGTCCGTCAGCCTCAACGGCATGGCGCTGACGGAAGCGTCCTACGAGCTTCTGGACGAAAAGCTGGTGCTGCCCAACGTGCCGGGCCAGTTCACCCTCGATATCGAGACGGAGATCAATCCGGCGGCGAACACGAGCCTCGAGGGGCTTTACCTGAGCCGCGGCCTCTATGCCACCCAATGCGAGGCCGAGGGTTTCCGCAAGATCACCTATTTCCTCGACCGGCCGGACGTGATGACCCGCTACCGCGTGCGCATTACCGCGGACAAGGAACGCTGCCCCGTCCTGCTTTCGAACGGCAATCTCGTCGAGCAGCGGGATCTCGAGAACGGGCTGCACACGGCGCTCTGGGAAGACCCGTTCCCCAAGCCCTCCTATCTCTTCGCGCTGGTCGCGGGCGACCTTGCCCATATGGAGGACAGGTTCGTGACCGGCTCGGGCCGCACCGTCACGCTGCGCATCTATGCCACGGAGCGCGATCTCGACAAATGCGGGCACGCCATGGAATCCCTGAAGGCGGCCATGAAATGGGACGAGGAGGTGTTCGGCCTCGAATACGACCTCGACATCTACAACATCGTCGCCGTGTCCGACTTCAACATGGGGGCGATGGAGAACAAGAGCCTCAACATCTTCAACACCAACTGCGTGCTCGCCCGGCCGGAGACGGCGACGGACGCGGATTTCGCCGCGGTCGAGGGCGTGATCGCCCATGAATATTTCCACAACTGGACGGGCAACCGCGTCACCTGCCGCGACTG
>CAZDSS010000078.1:0-11988 GCA_964508185.1 uncultured Sphingomonadales bacterium | reverse complement strand
CATCTGACCGTGGTCCACCTGGGAAAGCGTTGAGCGGGCGACCCCCGCCGCCGCTCCCGCCTCGGCGAGCGTCCAGCCGCGCGCCCGGCGCAGGTCCCGCAAGAGCTGCCCCAGATGAATGCTTGCGGAGGGCGCATCCGCCCCCTCCTGCGGCGCTCCGGCCGCCTTCGTCGCCACACCCGCATCAGACGCCATGAATCTTGTTTCCTTTAGTGAACATATTTCCTATAATAAGAATACAGCAATGCCGTTCCGGCGCAAGCAGCACTGAAAGCGGGAGGTGTCATGGCCATGGATCAGGCGGCCCAGAGACGATCATCGGAAAATCCCCGGCAGGCGCCGCGGCTGCTCGAGGCGCCGGGCGGCGTCCTGCTGGTCGAGGCCCTGCTGGCGCAGGGGGCGGATACCGCCTTCTGCGTGCCGTGCGAAAGCTATCTTCCGGTGCTGGCCGCGCTCTATGACGTGCGCGACCGCATCCGCCTCGTCACCTGCCGGCAGGAAGGGGGCGCCGCCTTCATGGCGGAAGCTCACGGCAAGCTCACCGGCCGCCCGGGCATCTGCTTCGTCACCCGCGGCCCCGGCGCGAGCAATGCGGCGATCGGCGTCCATACGGCGAAGCAGGATTCGACCCCCATGATCCTGTTCATCGGCCAGGTGAGCCGCGCCCATCGCGACCGCGAGGCGTTCCAGGAAGTGGATTACGCCGCCATGTTCGGCGGGCTCGCCAAATGGGCGGCGGAAATTCCCGAGGCCGCCCGCATCCCCGAATATGTGAGCCGCGCCTTCCGGGTCGCCACCACCGGCCGCCCCGGCCCCGTGGTGCTCGCGCTGCCGGAGGAGGTGCTGTCTTCCCGCGCCGCGGCGGAGATCCTGCCGCCCGTTCCCTGCCCCGGCCCCGCCCCCGCGGCGGGCGCGATGCGGGATCTCGAACTCCGGCTCGCCCTCGCGTCCCGGCCCCTGATGATCGTCGGCGGCTCCGGCTGGACGCCTGCGGCGATCGATCACCTCGCCCGCTTCGCCGAACGGCAGGACATTCCGGTCGCCGCCTCCTTCCGGCGACAGTCCCTGTTCGACAACGATTCGCCCCATTATGCGGGGGATCTCGGCCTCGGCCCCAATCCGAAGCTGGCGGAGCGGGTGCGGAACGCCGACCTTCTGATCGTCGTCGGCGCCCGCATGTCCGAGAACATGACGGGAAGCTACGAACTGCTCCCGGCACCGCGGCTGCCGCAGCCCCTCGTCCATGTCCATCCCGGGATCGAGGAGCTGGGCAAGGTCTATGCGCCGGACCTCGCGATCCATGCGGATCTCGAGGAATTCTGCCGCGCCGCCGCAGCGCTTGCCCCGCGGGGCCCCGAGCGCGCGGCCTGGCGGCATTCGGCGCGCGCCGACTATGAGAGCTGGACCAGCCCGGGCAAGGTGCATGGCGCCGTTCATATGGGCGTCGTCATGCGCGCGCTTCGCGACCTGCTGCCGGACGATGCGATCCTGACGAACGGCGCCGGCAATTACGCCACCTGGGCCCACCGCTATTTCCGCTACAAGCCTGCGGGGCCGCAGCTTGCGCCCACCAGCGGCGCCATGGGCTACGGCGTCCCGGCCGCGATCGCCGCCAAGGCCGCCCACCCCGACCGCCCGGTCGTGGCCCTTGCGGGCGACGGCTCCGTCATGATGACGGGGCAGGAACTTGCGACCGCCGTCCAGTAACGGCTGCCGGTCGTCATCATCGTCGTGAACAACGGCATGTACGGCACCATCCGCATGCATCAGGAGCGCAACTATCCGGCGCGGGTGATAGGGACCGATCTTGCGAACCCGGATTTTCTGGCCCTCGCCCGGGCCTATGGGGCGGCGGGCTATCGCGTGGACGTGACCGACCGCTTCGCCCCCGTCTTCGCCGAGGCCCGCGCCCGCGCCGAGGAAACCCGCCTGCCCGCCCTGATCGAGATCGCGCTCGACCCGCAGGACATCACCCCGCGCGAGACGCTGGACCAAATCCGCGCCCGCGCATCCGCCCGTTCCCGAGATTGAGGAGAAGCCCGATGACCATCACAGCCCAAATGGCCGACCAGGCAGACCGCATCCTGTCCTCCCTGGGGCTCGACCGCAGCCGGCTTGCGGACGGCACGCTCACCGTCTCAACACCCATCGATGGCTCGGTGATCGCGCGGATGCCGATGGACGATGCCGACGCGGTCGCCGCCAAGATCGGCCGCGCGGCGGAAGCCTTCCGGACCTGGCGGCTGGTGCCCGCGCCGCGGCGGGGCGAGCTCGTCCGCCTGTTCGCCGACGAACTGCGCGCGGCGAAGCAGGATCTCGGCGCCCTCGTGAGTCTCGAAGCCGGCAAGATCCTGCAGGAAGGTCTCGGCGAGGTGCAGGAAATGATCGATATCTGCGACTTTGCCGTTGGCCTCTCCCGCCAGCTCTACGGGCTCACGATCGCCACCGAGCGGCCCGGCCACCGCATGATGGAAACCTGGCAGCCCCTGGGCGTCGTCGGCGTCATCAGCGCCTTCAATTTCCCCGTCGCCGTCTGGTCGTGGAACGCCGCCCTTGCCTTCGTCTGCGGCGATCCCGTGGTCTGGAAGCCGTCGGAAAAAACGCCATTGACCGCCCTTGCCTGTCAGGCACTGTTGCAGCGGGCGATGGCACGCTTCGGCGATGCGCCCGAAGGCCTGTCGGAAATCATCATCGGCGGCCGCGAGGTGGGCGAATATCTGATCGACGACCCGCGCATCCCCCTCGTCTCCGCCACGGGATCGACGGCCATGGGCCGCGCGGTGGGCCCAAGGGTCGCCGCCCGCTTCGGCCGCACGATCCTGGAGCTTGGCGGCAACAACGCCATCATCGTCGCCCCCTCCGCCGATCTCGACATGGCGGTGCGGGCGATCCTGTTCGGCGCCGTGGGCACCTGCGGCCAGCGCTGCACCACCACCCGGCGCCTGTTCGTCCATGAGGACGTCTATGAAGATCTCATCCCGCGCCTCAAGGCGGCCTACGGCCGGGTGCGCATCGGCAACCCGCTGGAGCCCGAGACCCTCGTGGGGCCGCTGATCGATGCCGCTGCTTATGAAGCCATGCAGCGGGCGCTGCAGAAGCTCCGCGACCTCGGCGCCACGGTCCATGGCGGCGAGCGGGTTCATATCTTCGGGCCCGACGCCTATTACGTGCGCCCGGCCCTCGTGGAGATGCAGGGCGCCGCGGACAATGTGCGGGAAGAAACCTTCGCGCCCATTCTCCATGTGTTCTGCTACCGCGATCTCGAAGACGCCATCGCGCGGCAGAACGACGTCCCGCAGGGACTGTCGTCCTCCATCTTCACCACCGATCTGAGGGAAGCGGAGCTGTTCCTCTCGGCCGCCGGGTCCGATTGCGGCATCGCCAATGTCAATATGGGAACGTCGGGGGCCGAGATCGGCGGCGCCTTCGGCGGCGAGAAGGAGACGGGCGGCGGCCGGGAATCCGGCTCCGACAGCTGGAAGGCCTATATGCGGCGGCAGACCTCGACCATCAATTATTCGCGCGATCTGCCGCTCGCCCAGGGCATCATATTCGACGCCGACTGATCCTCAGCGCAGGGCGTTCATGGCCGCATTCACCGCCACCACCGCGTCCATCACCTGCCGCGTGGCCTCGGCGATCAGCAGCACGTCGTTGTCCACATAGCCGTAGACAAAGCCCGCGGGCGGCGGCGGCAGGCGGTGGCGGAGGTAGCGCGGCAACCGCTCCACCTTCACGTAGTGCGGCAGGGGCTTGCCGAGATGGTAATGCTTCTTGGCATGGCCCGGCGGCAGGCAGCCGTTCTTCTTCTTGGCGAGACCCGGCGGGCAGTGGCGGCCTTCCCGGTAGTAGTTCTCGATCACCACCCGCACTTCATGGGTGAAGACCACATGGTCGTGGTGATGGCCATGCGGGCCAGGCTGCTTGTGGTCGTGATGCGGGGGTTTGCCGGGGCCGTGGGGCCCGGCAAGCGCCGCCCCGGGGGCGAGGGACGCCATGGCCAGCGCCGCCGCCGTCAATCCGAGGGCCATTGCAATACTGCGCAACATCGTCATGAATGATCCCCTTGTTTCAAGGCGTTGCATTCATTGAACGGGCGATTTGCGGCAAAATTGCGGTGCGCGATCCCTGAAACTCCCATTAGCGGCAGGTTACCGGAATTCACCGCGCGCGTAGTATGCATGTCCAGGAGGAGGAGGCCCCATGACCAAGTACCCGAAAGCGAAACGCGACATCGTCCAGATCGCCTATCACGTGCCGGACATCGAGGCTGCGGCGCGGCAGTTCTCCGAGCTGTTCGGCTGGGGGCCGTTCTTCATCTTCCGCAACATCCCGCTCGCCCACAGCAGCTATCGCGGCAAGCCCATGCCCTTCGACCACAGCTCGGCCTACGGCCAGGCGGGGGAAATCATGGTGGAGCTCATCCAGCAGAACAATGACGCGCCGTCGGCCGTGCGCGACATGTATGCGCCCGATGAGTTCGGCGTCCATCACGCCGCCCGCTTCGCCGACGATCTGGACGGCGAGGTCGCCCGCTACGAGGCGGAGGGCTATCCCGTGGCGCTCCGCGCCGGCACCGAGACCGGCGTCGAATTCGTGATGCTGGACACCCGCCCCCTCCTTGGCCACATGCTGGAGCTCTATCCGCCGAGCGCGGCGCTCACCAGCTTCTATGCCATGGTGCGTCAGGCGGCGCTGGAATGGGACGGCCGCGATCCCGTGCGCAATCTGGGCTGAGGCTCAGCCATCCTCATAGACCGTGCCCATCTTGCAGTGGGCGAGATAGGCGGCGATGTCGGGATCGTTCGCGAGCTCCGGCGGGAGCCGCCAGGCGAACGGCTTGCCGCCCCACTGGTCAAGCCCCATGGGTCCGTGCATGAATTCAAGGGACGGCCGGATCGGCTCGCGGTCCGGCAGGGTGCCGAGCTCGTATTTGCGCTTACCCCGGGCGACCGCGGCGACGTCGATCGCGGGATCGGTCGGAAGTCTTTTGGTGAAGCGCAGCACCCCGTTGACTCCGCCCGCCATGTAGATTGCGCCGTTGCCCGGCACGGCGCACATCGGATAGTTCATCTCGATCATGTTGCGGCCCGGCCCCTGCTGCAGTTCGCGGTGGAGGTCGCCGGTGACGTTGGCGACGGGCTCCTCCCCGAGGCGCGCGACCCAGGGCGCGCCGGAGAAGCGCATCCAGTTGCAGAACCAGATCTGGTCACGCGGCCCCGTGGTGCCGTCGTCCACCTGAATGTTGAGCCAGTAGGCATCGACCGCCATGGTGGACAGCGCGTCCACCCCCATTTCAAGGGTTCCCCTGTCGGGATCGATCACCGCGATGAGCGCCAGATACTGGCTCGAGACCACGAGCCGCCCGTCGCTCAGCATCTTGATCTGTTCGGGAAAGACGAAGCGCGCTGCATCGAGCGGCCCTTCGCGGAAATGGCGCGCCCGGTTCTCCGCCGCCTGGGCGGCGCGGGCGGCGCGCCGTGACGCCCAGACGAAGGCGCGGCGGTGGGACACAGAGGGCGAGATCCGGTCCTTCGGCGGATCGGGGCATTTGAACAGCACGTGGCGCTCGAGGCTGTCCGCATCCACCCAGCCGATCTCGTGCCCCTTGCCGGGGAAGCGGCCGTTGATGCTGGACCGCACCGTGTACCACCAGCGCCGGCGGCGGGGATCGTAGGTCACGCCCCAGACCTCGCCCAACCCTCTCGCGATTGTGGTGATCTTCGGCGGCCGCACGGGGTCGTCGAAATTGCGGTCCCATTCCACGAGATCGAGATCGCCATGCAGGGTATCGCCTACGAGCGCCTGAATGTTGCGCTCATGGAAGCCGCCGCGCGGCTGGGTCTCGTCCGGCGTGACGGCGATCGAATCCGCGCGGAAGGCGAAGGCCCAGGGCTCGCGCCAGCCCTTCTTGTCGTTGTTGGTGAAGGTGCCGTAGAACCTGTCGCGCGGGTCCGGCCACCCCGTGGGATCGCCCGATGACACATGGGTGCCGCGGTCGTTGTACCAGCCGGCGAGGATCTCCTGGGTTCCCGTGGTGTGGATCTTGACGATGGATCCGCAGGTGGCGAGGGCATAGAAATTGCCGGCCTTCGACACATGGCCGTCCACATAGAAGGGCAGCGTGGTCGCAACCCCGCGCGGCCCCATGACCTTGGGATGGCGCCGCCCCTGCAGGAGCCCGGGGTAATAGAGCTGCGGCGCGCCCGGCATGACGCCCGCGCCCTCGCGGATCGCATAGGGCCGGTGGATGCCGTGGCCCGTATAGGGAAGCACCGCCTGGCACCAGAGATCGTCGAGCAGGATGCGCTCGGAAAAGGGTGTGGCCGGCCGGTGCCTGAGCGGCACGGGCTCGGGATCCTTGCCAGTCCATTCCACGGTGAAATGGCCGAGGCCCGCGGCGGGGATCAGCCCTTCCTTCCGCACCATGTAATACTTGTTGGGCCCCACATGGATGGGCTGCGGGCCGTCGCGCCCCGGCACCGTGAGCGGGAACTTCTCGCTCATGAAGATGACGCCGGGCGCTTCGGCCTCGGCGTAGACAAGATGGCAGCCGGGGCCGAGCTCCTCCGGCGTGATCTCATGATCGTAGTCGGGATAGTCGTACCAGCGGGTGGGCTTGCCGTCGATCACATAGCGCGCCCGCGGCTTGTGCTCGTCAAGACTGCGCTGCGATACTCCCGCGCCCGTGGAGACGCAGAAGGTGAGGATCATTGGCGCAGACAGCACGCGGCCATGCTCGTGCCGGGTATAGCGGGAGGCGGAGGTGAAGCCGCGGATGCCGGCGATCAGCCGCTTGCCCCGCCGCAGGGGCGGCGGCGTTCCCACATCCGGCAGGATGAAGCGGATCTCGTCGGTCTCTTGCGGCCGAGCTTTTTCGCCGCGCGTCTCGGGATCGGCTGCCATGATCTCCCAATAGCGGACCCGCGGGCGGTGGTGCAAGCGGGGCTTACTGCATCCGGCTGTGATCGCCCTCGCCGCGGCCGCCATGGCCGCCGTTGCGCCCGCGGTCACAATCGCTGCACAGGCGATGCTCGGCGGTCTCGAGAGCTGACCGCAGCATCCACTGGTCTATGGGCTTGGGGATGAGCCCCAAAGGGTTGAGAGGGTTGATCGCCGCCACCGTCTCGCGGTCGAGATTGCCGGTGACGAAGACGGCGGGGATGTGAAAGGCTTCCATGATGCGGCGGGCGGCCTCGATGCCGCTCGAATTGTTGGCGAGGCGCACGTCCGTGAGAACGACGTCGGGATGGAGGTTGGCCGCCTTCTCGAAGGCCTCGTCGGCGTCCCGCGCGAAGGCGCAGACCTCGTAGCCCCAGTCTTCGAGATATTGTTCGAGATTGATGGCGATCAGAAGCTCGTCCTCGACGATTAGCACACGCACAGGCCTACCCTTTCACTTCGCCTCGTAATTCCGCAGTGCCGCGCTTGTTCCGCCGCACTGCAAAAATTTTCCGTTTCCGATGTGACACGGGACGGACCGGCATGCCCTGAAGCCGCCGGCCCGTCCCGGAAAGGTATGTGGGCTCTGCCCGCTGGAAGCCTCAGTCGCGCCAGTCGGGCAGCTCCAGGAGTTCCCGCATGGTGAGTTTGGTGGTGAAATGCTTGGCGGCAGGGCCCTCGAGCTTCAGCTTGTCCGCTTCGACCACCACGTCGCGCTTGCTGTCCTTGAGATCGACCACAAAGGCCACGACCTTGTTGTCGTTGTCGATCAGGACGTCGTCGATCTCGCCAAGGCGCTGACCCGCTTCGTCAAGGACGTTCATGTCCTCGAGATCGTCCACGCTGCGGCCCTCGTAGGACACGCCGCGCATGTCGTCGTCCGCCTCGCGCAGCTTGCCGAGGTCGAGCGCGAACGCGGAGGTCACGAGCAATGCGCCCGCGGCAAGGGCCGCAATCGCCGTTCCGGTGACAGCGCGCATCTTTCTCATGGGTAGATCTCCTTCTGATAAAAATCCCGTCTACGGACTAGTTTAACAACCGAGCATCACATGCGGTTCCGCGCGAGGCGGGCTCGAGCGCCGGGGGAACCAAACCGCGCCCGCGGGAAGCAGATCCATCTGCGTCACAGAGATGTAACGCCTGCATTATGTCTGGATCATGGCACGTCGCCGGGCGTCTCCTTCACCGGCGCGCCGCCGGATTCCGTGGAAAGGAATCCGGATAAAGGTTAATTTTCATCGGGCGCAGCCCTTGCCCGGCCGGCTCTCCGAACCTACCTTTTAACGCCAAGGCCACATTCTTAACGAATCTTGCTGTTATTGCTGGGCCATGGATCCGGATTTACAGGATGCAGAGCATTTCCATGAAAGAGTTTTCGCCGCGCGCCCCCCTGTCCGCCGTCCTTCTCGAACGCCTGCGGCGCGAGCGGCGCGCGGTCTGGCCCCACGAAGACGCCGACGATGGCCGGATGACCATCGCCTCCTACAACGTCCATAAATGCATCGGCATGGACAAGCGCTATGATCCCGGCCGGGTGACCCAGGTCATCGCCGAGATCGGCGCCGACGTCATCGCCCTTCAGGAGGCGGACCGCCGCTTCGGCGACCGCGAGGGGACCCTTGATCTTTATGAGCTTGAACGCCATTGCGGCCTCATGCCCGTGCCCATGTCCCCCACCGCCAAGGGCCATGGCTGGCACGGCAACATGGTTCTCGTCCGCGAGGCGCGGGTGCGCGACATCCACCAGATGAACCTGCCCGGGGTGGAGCCGCGCGGCGCGGTCATGGTTGACATGGATCTGGATCACGGGCCGCTGCGCCTCATTGCCGCCCATTTCGGCCTCCTGCGCCGCTGCCGCCGCCGTCAGGCCCGCGCCATCCTCGAGACCGCGCTGGAGCGCGACCCGCGTCCCACCATCTTCGTCGGCGACCTGAACGAATGGCGGCGCGGGCCGGGATCGGCCCTCCATGCCCTGGACCCGCTGTTCGGCCCGTTGTCCGCGGCGCTGCCGAGCTTCCCGTCCCGCTTCCCCATGCTGCCGCTGGACCGGATCCTCGCCCGGCCGCACCACATCATCTCCCGGATCGAGGTCCATGACACCCCGCTCGCGCGGATGGCGTCGGACCACCTGCCCCTCAAGGCGCGGGTGGATCTCGGTCGCGGCATCGATCTTCTCGACGGCGCAACGGGGGGATCCCGCGCCGTCGCCTGACCCGGGGCCTTGCGCCCCCTGCGCCTCCGCCCGTCGGGCGGCGGCTTCCCTGCCGGCCAGAACATCAGAAATCGCGCCGGCCGCGCCCCGTTTCCAGGCGCTCCCAGAGCAAACTCGCCGGCGGTCGCAAATTGTGCCAGCCATTCCGAAAATGCAATTCGGGACGGCTGAAATCGCACAGCTTTTTGGTTTGACAAAAAAAGAATGGTCATTCATTCTCGCCGCATTTTTCGCCTGTCCCGTTTGTCAAAGGCCGCATTCATGCGTAAATTCGCCAATTCCCGGATCGTTCTGCCCTTGCTTGCCATGCTCGCGCTCGCCGCCTGCGGCGACGAAGCGCCGCCCCAGGAGATGCCCAAGGGCTCGGTGACGGTCGCAACCCTCAAGGCCGAACCGCTGCTGCTGACCCGCGAACTGACGGGCCGCACGAACGCCTATCTCATCGCCGAGGTGCGCCCGCAGGTGAGCGGCATCATCGAGAAGCGGCTCTTTACCGAAGGCAGCCATGTGGAAGCGGGCCAGCAGCTCTATCAGCTGGACGACGCCATCTACAAGGCGGACCTCGCCAGCGCCGAGGCCGCCCTGCTCCGCGCCCGCGCCACCCTGAATTCGGCGGAACTGACGGCGCGGCGCGCCGAAGGGCTCGTCAAGATCGATGCGGTCAGCCAGCAGGATTACGAGAACGCCGTCGCGGCCCTGAAGCAGGCCCAGGCCGACGTGAAGGCCAGCGAGGCGACGGTCGCCCGCGCCCGCACTACCCTGCAATATGCGGCGATCACCGCCCCCATCAGCGGCCGCATCGGCAAGTCGGCGGTGACGCCGGGCGCGCTGGTGACCGCCAATCAGGCCGAGCCGCTCGCGGTGATCCAGCAGCTCGACCCCATCTATGTGGACGTCACCCAGTCGAGCAGCGAGCTTCTGCGCCTGCGCCGGGAGATCGCCGAAGGCTCGGTGACCCAGGCGGACGTGCCGGTGAAGATCCTGCTCGAGGACGGGACGCCCTATGCGCATGAGGGCAAGCTCGCCTTCGTCGACGTGACGGTGGATCCCGGCACCGGCAGCTTCCTGCTGTGGGTCGAGGTGCCGAACCCCGACAACATCCTGCTTCCCGGCATGTATGTGCGCGCCATCGTCTCCCTCGGCGAGCGGCAGAACGCCGTCCTGGTGCCGCAGGAGGGCGTCACCCGCGATCCGCGCGGCAATGCGATCGCCATGGTGGTCAACGGCGACGGCCAGGTGGAGCGTCGCGAGGTGGAAGTGAGCCGGGCCATCGGCAACAAATGGCTGGTGGAGGGCGGACTTGCCCCCGGCGACAAGGTGATCGTCGAAGGGCTGCAGAAGATCCAGCCCGGCATGCCGGTCGAATATTCCGAAGCCGCGCCCGGCGGCAGCGCCCCGGCGGAGCAGTCCCCGGGGGCGCCGGGCGTGCCCGCCGCGGGCAGCGCCGCGCAATAGTGTAAGGATCAGATCCGATGGCACGCTTTTTCATTGATCGGCCCATCTTTGCATGGGTGATCGCCATCATCGTCATGCTCGCCGGCGGCCTGTCCATCTTCACCCTGCCGGTGGCCCAGTACCCGACCATCGCGCCGCCGACCGTCGAGATCCACGCCAACTATCCGGGCGCCTCGGCCAAGGTGGTGGAAGACTCGGTGACCCAGATCATCGAGCAGAACATGACCGGGCTCGACGGCCTGATCTACATGTCGGCGACCAGCGAAGCCAACGGCCGCGCCACCCTGACGCTCACCTTCGACAACAGCACCGATCCCGACATCGCGCAGGTGCAGGTGCAGAACAAGCTTCAGCTCGCCATGCCGCTGCTGCCCCAGGAAGTGCAGCGCCAGGGCGTCAACGTGACCAAGGCGCGCTCCAACTTCCTCATGGTGCTGGCCTTCGTGTCCGAAGACGGCAGCATGGCGAGGGAGGACATCGCCGACTATCTGTCGGCCAATCTCGTGGAGCCCCTGAGCCGCGTGCCCGGCGTCGGCAATCTGCAGGTGTTCGGCGCCGAATACGCCATGCGCATCTGGATCGACCCCCACAAGCTCGAGACCTATGCGCTGTCGGTCAACGACCTCATCGCCGCCATCCAGGCGGAAAACGCCCAAGTGGCCGTGGGCCAGCTCGGCGGCGCGCCCGCCGTTCCCGGCCAGCAGCTGAACGCCACCATCAATGCGCAAGGCCGGCTGCAGACGCCCGAGGAATTCAGCGACATCGTGGTGCGCAGCAATCCCGACGGCTCGGTGCTGCGCCTCGGCGACGTGGCGCGGGTGGAGCTCGGCGCCGAAACCTACGAGTTTCTCACCCGCTACAACCGCAAGCCGGCGAGCGGCATGGCCATCAGCATGACGGCGGGGGCCAACGCCCTCGATACGGCGGAGGCGGTGCGCGCCAAGCTTGCGGAGCTTGAGCCCTTCTTCCCCGCCGGCTTGCGGTCGGTCGTCGCGTTCGATACCACGCCCTTCATCAAGATTTCGATCGAAGGCGTGGTCCATACGCTGATTGAGGCGGTGGTCCTCGTGTTCCTCGTGATGTTCCTGTTCCTGCAGAACATCCGCGCGACGATCATTCCGACGATCGCGGTCCCGGTGGTGCTTCTGGGCACCTTCGGCATCCTCGCGGCGGCGGGCTATTCCATCAACATGCTGACCCTCTTTGCCATGATCTTGGCCATTGGGATCGTGGTGGATGATGCCATCGTTGTGGTCGAGGCCGTGCACGCCAAACTGGAGGAAGGGGCCTCCTCCGCCAGGGTCGCCTCGAAAAAGGCCATGAGCGAGATTTCAGGGGCCATTATTTCCATTACCCTGGTCATGTCCGCGGTGTTCATC
>CAZDSS010000077.1:7277-12017 GCA_964508185.1 uncultured Sphingomonadales bacterium | reverse complement strand
GTTGACATCGACTCCGACGATCATGTCGGCGCCGGCGAGGCGACAGCCCTGGATGACGTTCAGGCCGATACCGCCCAATCCGAACACGACCACATTGGCGCCGGGCTCGACTCTCGCCGTGTTGATCACCGCGCCGATACCAGTCGTCACGCCGCAGCCGATGTAGCAGACCTTGTCGAAGGGCGCGTCGGGCCGGATCTTGGCCACCGCGATCTCGGGCAGCACCGTGTGATTGGCGAAGGTGGAGCAGCCCATGTAATGGTGGATCATCCGCCCCTTGTATGAGAAGCGGCTGGTGCCGTCGGGCATCACGCCCTTGCCCTGGGTCGCGCGGATCGACTGGCACAGGTTGGTCTTGGGATGGAGGCAGTATTCGCACTGCCGGCATTCGGGCGTATAGAGCGGGATCACATGGTCCCCCGGCTTGACCGAGGTGACGCCCGGCCCCACCTCCAGCACCACGCCTGCGCCCTCGTGGCCGAGGATCGCCGGAAACAGCCCTTCGGGATCGTCGCCCGACAGGGTGAAGGCATCCGTATGGCAGACGCCGGTCGCCCTGATCTCCACCAGCACCTCGCCGGCCTTGGGGCCTTCGAGATCAACCTCCACGATTTCCAGCGGCTTGCCGGCCTCGAACGCGACTGCAGCACGGGTTTTCATGATGCCACTCCTTCCTGGATGATGCCCTGATGCAACCATAGCCCCGTGGGCGGCGGGGTCAACGACGGCACCGGCCCGCGGGTTGCGCCGTTCAGGTGAACACCACCGTCTTGCCGTCGTTGAGCAGGATGCGCTCCTCGATATGGAAGCGGACGGCGCGGGACAGCACCACCTTTTCGACGTCGCGCCCGACGGCGATGAGATCGTCGGGCGTCAGGGCATGACTCACCCGCTCCGCCCCCTGTTCGATGATCGGCCCCTCGTCGAGATCAGCGGTGACGTAATGGGCCGTCGCGCCGATGAGCTTCACGCCGCGGCGATGGGCCTGGTGATAGGGCTTGGCGCCCTTGAAGCTCGGCAGGAACGAGTGATGGATGTTGATCGCCGGGCACGGCAGCTCGGCGATGAGGTCGGGCGACAGGATCTGCATGTAGCGGGCGAGGACGATGAGATCGATCCGCTCCTCCTGCACCAGTTCGAGAAGCTTCGCCTCCTGGTCGCGCTTGTTCTCGGGGTTGACCGGCAGATGGTGGAACGGAATGTCGTGCGCCGCCGCCAGCTGATAGGCATCCCGGTGGTTGGAGACGATGGCCGGGATCTCCATGCGCAGCTCGCCGATGGCCTGGCGGTAGAGAAGGTCGCGCAGGCAATGGTCGAACCTGGACACCATGATGAGGACGCGGGGGAGCCTCGCCCGCTCGCGCAGTTTCCAGGTCATGTCGAATTCGGCGGCGACCGCCGCGAATTCCTCGGCCAGCCGGTCGTGGGTCAGGGGCTCCGTCGTCTCGGCGAAGGCCACCCGCATGAAGAAGCGGCCCGTGGACATGTCGTCGAACTGGGCGCTGTCGAAGATGTTGCAGCCGCGCTCGAACAGGAAGCGCGAGACGCCGTGGACGATCCCGATGCGGTTGGGGCAGCTCAACGTCAGGATGTAGCCCGAATCGGCGGCAACCGGCCGATCCGTGCCCCGGGTCGCGGGAATCAAGACTGCGGGACGTGACGTATCGCGCGCACTCATTCAGGAACTCCAAAAGTTTGCGGGTCGGACACCAGGGCCACGAGATCGAGAAAGCGTCATGGCATGGGTCCCTAAAATGGCCGAGAAACGGGCCCGACACAAGCCCGCCCGAAGGCAGGGCCGGCGCGCGTTTTCCCACATGAATCAGCGGCTTCGGGCGGAAGGCAAAACGCGCTCAGGTTGCGGGATCCAACCTGACGCTCTAATGTCGGGATCAACGTAAACAGGAAGAATGGGGAAGAACATGGACATCAGGGGAGATTTCCGGCCCTTCCGCGCGGCGCGCAACTGGGCTTGCGGCCTTGCGACACTTGCCCTTTGCGCCGTGGGTGTCGGCGCTGAGGCGGCGGAATGGACCATCCTGCAGGCGGGTTCCGTCATCGCCGACCCGCGGGAGGATGCGACGGGCGCCGCCAGCGTCGTCGTGCGGGACGACCGGATCGTGCGCATCGCGAGCGGCCATCTGGCGGCCGCCGACCTTGCGGACGCGGCGCCCGACGATACGGTGACCGTCATCGACCTGCGCGACAAGACGCTGCTTCCGGGCCTCATCGACAGCCACACCCATCTCGCGGCCGACCCCGATTATCCCTTCTGGGCGGTGACCACCGGGACGGAGGCCGCCGATGCAGTGACCGGCATCATCAATGCGGAGATCACCCTGCGCGCCGGTTTCACCACCGTGCGCGATCTGGGGTCGGGGCCTGAATCCATCTTCGCGGTGCGGGATGCGATCAATGCCGGACGGATCCTGGGCCCGCGCATTCTCGCGGCGGGCCCGGCCATTTCCATCGTCGGCGGCCATGGCGACATCAGCGGCTTCCGGCGGGAGGTGGACCAGGCGCTCGCCCATCTCGCCCCCGGCACCTGCACCGGCCCGGTGCAATGCGCCGAACGGGTGCGGGAGTTGTCCAAGTTCGGCTCCGACGTCATCAAGATCACGGCGACGGGCGGCGTCCTGTCCCAGCAGGCGCGCGGCCTCGACAAGCATTTCACCGACGAGGAGCTGCGCGCCATCGTCGCGACCGCCCATCAGCTGGGCCTCAAGGTGGCGGCCCATGCCCATGGGCCCCGCGGCATGGAAAGCGCCGCGGCGGCGGGGGTCGATTCCGTCGATCACGGCACCTTCGGGGACGATGCCGCGCTTCGCGCCATGAAGAAGAGCGGCAGCTACATGGTGCCGACCCTGATGGCCTTCACCGGGGTGAAGGCACGCCTCGGCACCGGCATCTTCACCCCCGCCGTCGAGGAAAAGGGCCGGATCGCCGTCGAGCGGCTGGGAATCGCCCTCAAGCAGGCCAAGGCCATGGGCGTCAAGATCGCCTTCGGCACCGATTCCGGGGTGTTCGAGCACGGCCGCAACGCCGAGGAATTCGCCCTGATGGTCGATTATGGCGGCCTCACCCCGCGGGAGGCGCTGGTGTCGGCCACGGTCACGGCGGCGGAGCTTCTGGGCCTCGGCGATGAAATCGGCACCCTCGCGCCCGGCAAGGCTGCGGACATCATTGCCGTGAACGGCAATCCGCTGCAGGATGTTACTGTTCTTGAGAAGGTGCAATTCGTGATGGCCCGCGGCAGGGCGGTGCCGCCCCTCGGGGCGCATCCTGCCGTCGCCCGCAAGGAGTGACCATGAGCAGCTACGTCTTCCCCATTCCCGCCCGTCCCGCCATCGGCGTTCTGGGGATGGGGCGACGTTTTCCCGTCCGCCGCATCTTCTGCGTCGGCCGCAACTATGCGGAACATGCCCGCGAGATGGGCGGCGACGACCGCGACCCGCCCTTCTTCTTCACCAAGCCGGCGGATGCCATTGCGGGCAACGGCGCGGCCATTCCCTATCCGCCGCGGACCGAGGACCTCCATCACGAGATCGAGCTCGTGGTGGCGATCGGGCGCGGCGGCGCCGACATCCCTGTGGATCAGGCGGAGGAGCATGTGTTCGGCTATGCGGTGGGCAACGATCTCACCCGCCGCGACCTGCAGTCGGTCCTGCGCAAGGCGGGACGGCCCTGGGACGTGGCCAAGGGCTTCGACAATGCGGCGCCGGTCACCGCCATCACCCCGGCCGAGAAATGCGGCCATCTGAAGCGCGGCCGCATCTGGCTTTCCGTCAACGGCAGCCTGCGGCAGGAAGGGGACATCGCCGACATGATCTGGAACGTGCCGGAGATCATCGCCGAGCTTTCGACCCTTTTCACCCTGTGCCCCGGCGATCTCATATTCACCGGAACACCCGCGGGCGTCGGGCCGCTCAAGCCCGGGGACGAGGTGGAGGGCGGCGTCGAAGGGCTCGAGACCCTGCGCCACCGCATCGGCTGACGATCATTTCCAGACCGCTTCCGCGACCCGCCGCCAGTTGCCGCCGAGAATGGCCATGACCGACGCATCGTCGTAGCCGAGGCGCAGCAGCCCTTCCGTGATCTCCGGGAAGCGTTCCGGCCCCGCCATGGCCATGCCCGCGCCGTAGCCGAGATGGGGCGGAAACTTGTCCGGATTGGCGGCGATATAGGCGGCAAGCTCCGCATCGTCGAACACGTAGTCGAGGCTGATCCCCACATGGGGAACGCCGATCCGCTCCACCGCATGGTCGATGTGGCGGACGATGAGCTCCGCATCGGCCCTGTTCCCGGGGCCGAGGAAGAGCCCGATCCCGTTGATGCCCACGACCCCGCCCGTCGCGGCGCAGGCCGCCATCAGATCGTCCGGTATGTTGCGCTCATGCTCATGCAGCGCGCGCGGGTTGGAGTGAGAGAAGATCACGGGGTTGGGGCTGTATTCCAGGGCCTCCCGTGCCGTGCGGTGGCCAGTATGGCTGAGGCACAGAACCATGCCGACCCGCGCCATCTCGTCGATGGCCTTGCGGCCGAAGGCGGTGAGGCCGCGGTCCTCCGCATCCTGGCAGCCGCTCCCCGCTCTGTTGGCCTTGTTGTAGGCGACGAGCATCCAGCGCACGCCGAGGTCGTAATATAGTTCCACCAGCTCCAGCCGGTCCTCGAGCGCGTTGGCGCCTTCTATATCAAAGAACACGCCCAGTTTGCCGCTGAGCTTCGCGGTCTTGACGTCAT
>CAZDSS010000077.1:0-7267 GCA_964508185.1 uncultured Sphingomonadales bacterium | reverse complement strand
AGATCGTCGCCGATTGCGTCCATCCCCTCGAGATCGAACATCACGGCAAGGCGGCCCGTCTCCTTCGCGCGGTCGATGTCGGCGACCTCCCGCACCAGCAGGTAATCCTCGGGCCGCCGCGCGAGCCAGGCGCGGAAATGGGCGAGGATCGGAAGGTTCTGCCGCCAGTCCATGTCGCCGAAGCCCACATTGACCGAGACCGCATTGACCCCCGCCCTGCGGAAGCGCTGGAGCTCGGGCAGGAAGTCGTCCTCCGCCCGGAGGGGAAGGCAGGCGTGATTGTCCCAGACGAGCGCCCGTTCATGGAGGGCGCGGGCGCGTTCGGCGAGTGTCAGCGTTTGCGTGTCCATCTTCCTCCCCTTCCCTTGCCGCATCTTAGTGGCGCCGCGCGGCGGGTCAACGGGGGCAAGGCCGGTATCGCCGGAACAAGCCGGGATCTCCCACGTTTCCTCGGGCATGTGACAAGACAAGGAGAAACGTGATGCCCCATTTGTCGGGAAAGACCGTGGCCATTCTGGCGACCGACGGCTTCGAGCAGTCGGAGCTGACCGCGCCCATGGAGCGGCTGCAGGAAGCGGGCGCGAAGGTTGAGATCGTATCCCCTGACGCCGGCAAGATCCGCGGCTGGAAGGAGAAGGACTGGGGCGACAGCTTCGCGGTCGACCGCAAGCTGTCCGACGCCCGGGTCGAGGATTATGACGCCCTCGTCCTCCCCGGCGGGCAGATCAACCCGGACCTTCTGCGCGCCAAGCCCGAAGCGGTCGACTTCGTTCGCCGCTTCTACCAGTCGAAGAAGCCCTTGGCGGCCATCTGCCACGGGCCGTGGCTTCTGATCGAGGCCGGCGTGGTGAAGGGCCTGCGCGCCACCTCCTACCATTCGATCCGCACCGACATGGTGAATGCGGGCGCGGAATGGGTGGACGAGGAAGTGGTGGTGGACGACGGCGTCATCACCAGCCGCAGCCCCAAGGATCTCGGCCCCTTCGCCGACAAGATCATCGAGGAAATCGCCGAAGGCCGCCATCGCGGCCGCGCCGTCGCCTGAGCGGGAGGGGAACCGGAGGTGGCCGAACGCCCGCCCGAAGATGCGACGCCCCGTGACGCGCAGGAGGTTCATAGCGGTCAGGACGCCCGGCAGGGCGAGATCATCCTGCGCAATCGCGGACGGCGCCTGATCTTCATCGGCGGCCTTGTTGCGCTGGTCGTCCTCGCGGTGATCGTACGCTGCGCCGGCTATGCATGACGGCGGCTCCCGTCGCAAACCGATCAAGACTTCGTCCCGTAGCTCTCCACGAGCCAACTCCCCCGCCCCCCGTGGGCGGGGATTTTGTTCCCGCCGAGTCAATGACTGCCGCAACCTGCGGTTAATTTCGCGCGTCATCCCGTCGCACCCCACGCGCCGCGGCCGCCGCTCGTCGCAGCGGTTCAGCGGGTCGCCGCAAAGTCGTGGGAACGGCGGCATCCGGACCTTAGTCTCATCGCAGATCCACCGAGCAGTGGTCCACGATCAGCGAAAGGAACCGAGCCATGACCAAGGAATTCACCAGCATCCTCACCGCCGCCGCCCTCGCCCTCGGGCTTGCCGCGAGCCCCGCCGCCTTCGCCGACGGCGCCGTGGACGCCGCCGCGAAGAACGTGAAGACATCCGAACTGAGCCGCGCCGACGCCAAGCAAGCCGCCCTCCGGTATCTCAATGGCAGCGCCGGGAACAAGTACCGGGTGGGCGAGATCGTCCGTTCCGGCAATCACTGGAAGGTGACCGTGCTCAACCGCGCCGGCCTTCCCGTATCCCAGGTGAAGGTCCATGTGGAGACGGGCGAGGTCTCGTCCTGACGCATCCCGCATTTCCGCCCCCCGAGCCACGGGCGCGCCTGTCCGCCGACAGCGCGCCCGTTTTTTCGCTCCCCCGGCTTCCCCGAGGATTCCGGTCATAATTACCGTTTTCGGCAGCTTGCCGCGGCACCCCCGCCCTCACAGAATGGGGCGGGATTACAAGAGATAAGGGAATTGATCGGGCTCATGTCTCAGCAAGCCGCCGCCGACCTCGCCTATCCGCTGCTCAGTGAGCTTCTGCGGGAGCAGGCCGCAAGCATCCCCACCCGCACCGCCATGATCTTCAGGGGGCGGGAGACGACATACGGCGTGCTTGATGCGCGGGCGTCCCAGGTGGCCAACGCCCTGATCGACGCCGGCGTGGAGCAGCGGAGCCGCATCGCCTATCTCGGCAAGAATTCCGACCTTTATTTCGAGCTGTTGTTCGGCGCGGTGCGCGCGGGCGCCGTCTTCGTCCCCCTCAACTGGCGCCTCGCCCCGCCGGAAGTGGCCTACGTGCTGCAGGATTCCGAAAGCGTCCTGGTGTTCGTGGAGAAGGACTTCCTGCCCGTGGTGACCCAGGTGCGGGACAAGCTTCCGGTCCTGCGCGACGTCATCGTCATGGACGGCCCCACCGAAGGCTTCACCGACTTTGAAAGCTTCCGCGACCAGCAATCGGCGCGCGACCCGCACACGCCGGTGGGCAAGAACGATCCCGTGCTGCAGATGTATACGAGCGGCACCACGGGCAATCCCAAGGGCGTGATGCTGTCCAACATCGGGATCTCGGCGCTCCGAGTGACCGAGGGACAGGACGGCGATTGGGCGGTCTGGGGACCGCACGAGATGTGCCTTGTCTCCATGCCCGTCTTCCATGTGAGCGGCACCTGCTTCGCCATCTGGGGCTTCCATGCCGGGGCGACCAACGTCGTCCTGCCCCAGGCGGACGCGGACGCCATCGTGGACGCCATCGTCAACCACCGCATCACCAAGCTTCTGATCGTCCCCGCCCTCATCCAGATGATCCTGGAGCGGCCCGACATCGGGGAGATCGATCTCACTTCGGTGAAGACCCTGTACTACGGCGCGTCGCCCATTTCGCCAGACCTGCTTGCGCGCTCCCTCGCCGTCTTCGGCTGCGATTTCGTGCAGCTCTACGGCATGACGGAGACCTCGGGCACCATCGTCCATCTCGGCCCCGACCAGCACGACGTGAAGGGCACGCCGCGCATGGCGTCCTGTGGCCGGGCGGTGGCCGGGGTGGAGCTCAGGATCGTGGACGAGGCGGGGCAGATTCTGCCGCCGGGCGAGATCGGCGAGATCGTCATCAGGACGCCCACCATCATGCTCGGCTACTGGCGCAAGGACGACGCGACGCAGGAAGTGCTCCGCGACGGCTGGTACTATTCGGGCGACGCCGGCTATCTCGACGAGGACGGTTATCTCTACATCTGCGACCGCATCAAGGACATGATCGTCTCGGGCGGCGAGAACGTCTATCCGGCGGAGGTGGAGAAGGCCCTGCAGAGCCACCCCGCCGTGCGCGAAGTGGCGGTGATCGGCGTGCCGGACCAGAAATGGGGCGAGGCGGTGAAGGCCGTCGTCGCCTTCAAGCCGGGCATGACGGCGACCGCCGATGAGCTCACGGCCCATGCCCGCAAGCTCATCGCCGGCTACAAGCTGCCGAAGTCCTATGATTTCGTGGAAAGCCTGCCGCGCAACGCCGCGGGCAAGATCCTCCGCCGCGAACTGCGCAAGCCCTATTGGGAAGGCCGGGAACGGCAGGTGAGCTGACCCGCCGGTCTCCGCGCTGCCGCAAGGCCCGGCTGATCCGGCGGCTTACAGGGAACCGTAGACCGCCTCCACCAGCGCCCCGGTCCATGGCCCGACGCCGTCGCCCGCCGAGGTGTGATTCTTGGCGTAACCGAAGCTCAGGCGGTTTTCCGGATCGGCGAAGGCGAAGGCGCCGCCGACGCCCGCATGGCCGAAGGCACTGGGATTGCCCCCCATGGGGTGGTAACGCGGATTGTTGAGGACCACGCCGCGACCGAAGCGGTACTTCCGGGCGGTGAGGCCGCATTCCTCGAACCAGCGCTCGGTGCGGGCGCGCTCCACGCTTTCGTCGCTGAAGAGACGCACGCCGTCGACGGGCATGAAAAGGGCCGAATAGATGCGCGCCGCTGCCCGCGCCGTGGCGTGGCCGTTGCCCGAGGGCAGCAGGGTCTTGCGCCAGACGGGGGTGTTGAACACGTTGCCGCCGCGCGGCAGCGACCGCCAGGCCCGGCTCAGGGGCGAATCCACGTCGTTGAGGATGAGGCGCGTGCTGATGGTGTCGGGATTGACGATGATGTCGGCGACGTCATGGTCGCGGCCGTCGGGCACGCCGATGTAGAAATCGGCGTTCACCGGCCCCGTGAGCTCGTCGCGCAGGATCTGGTCGACGCCCTTTCCCGTCACCCGCCGCATCACCTCGCCCACGAGATGGCCGAAGGTCGAGGAATGATAGGCGCCACGGGTGTCAGGCGCCCATGCGGGGGCCTGACTGGCGAGGGCCGCCGTCATTGCGTCCCAGTCGGTCATTGAGCCCGGCGGGGCTTCGTCGGGGAAGACGAGGGCGGCGCGATGGCTGATGAGGCAGTCGAACGTGATGTCCGCCTTGCCGGCTGCCGCGAATTCCGGCCAGTAATCGGCGACGGGGCGGCCGAGGTCTAAGAGGCCCTTCTCGATCAGGCGGTGGGCGGCGAGTGCGACCATGCCCTTGGTCACCGACATCATGCAGACGAGGGTGTTTTCCTGCCACGGCCGCTGCCGGGCTTCATCCGCGTAGCCGCCCCAGATGTCGATGACAGGCTTGCCGTCGAGATAGACGCAAAGGGCCGCCCCCACTTCCCCGTTCTCGAGATTGGTGGCGAACACGTCCCTGACCGCCCGGAAGCGCTGATCGCAATATCCTGAAATCATCGCACGACCTCCAAACTCCACTCACAGAAAAGGCGGCCGACAGGGAGCCGGCCGCCTCGAGTCATCAGGATCAGAAAGAGTAGCCTACCTTGATGCCGTAGGTGCGCGGCGGGGCCACGCGGCCCGCCACCAGGAGCGAGGCATAGCTCGCCGTGCCGGTGACGTAATCCTCGTCCGTCAGGTTACGGCCCCAGAGGGTCACCGTCACGTCCTCGTTGACGCGCATCTCGAGCGAGGCGTTGAGCAGGAAGTAGCCTTCCTGGCTTTCGAGGAGCGTGTTTTCGGGCGTGAAGTAACGACGGCCGTTCCAGCTCGCGTCCACCCGGAACGACGTTTCAATGTTGCCGATATTGGGGAGCTGCTGTTCCAGCGACAGCGCCACGAGATGCTTCGGCGAGTTGTTGAGATACATGCCGGAGGCGTCGAACACCGCCTGGTTGCCGCGCCGCGGCGCCGCCGGGAAGCTGTCGTAGGTGGCGTCGAGCAGGGACACGCTGCCCGAGATCCTGGTGGTCTCGAAGGGATGAAGATCGAATTCGAACTCGATGCCCTTCACCGTCGCTTCCGCCGCGTTGCGGATGTCGGTCTGACCCGGCGCGATGAAGAAGTTCACCTGCAGGTCCGTATAGTCGTAGTAGAAGGCGGAGAGATTGAGGGTCAGACGGCGATCCAGCCACTGGCTCTTGGCCCCCACTTCATAGGCCCAGAGCTTCTCGGGGCCGAAGCCCTGGTTGGGATCGCGGCTGCTGTTGATGAAGCCGCCGCTCTTGAAGCCGCGGGAGGCCGAGGCATAGAGCATCAGATCCTCGGTCGGCGTCCATTCGATGCCGAACTTGGGCGTCCAGGCCTTGTACTTGCCCTCGGTGTCATATTCCGCAATGGGTCCGGCCGGAAGGCCGGTGGCCAGCGAACGGATGTAGTGATACTGCGAGAATTCCTTGTCCTCTTCCGTGTAGCGGATGCCGAAGGTCGCCGTGAGGCTGTCCGTCACGTCGAAGTCCGACTGCTGGAAGAAGGCGAAGCTTTCGGTCACCACATGGGGCAGACTGGTGGTCGCCGTGCCCGCCGTGCGGTTCTCAACGGACAGCGGATAATCGATGGTCTCGCGGAAATAGTAGGCGCCGGCGATGGTGGTGAGGCGACCGAAGCGGCCGGTGAGGTTGAATTCCTGCGAGAACTGGTCCTGGTATTCGTTGAGCTCCGTCCGCTGCAGGTCGCGGTCGCTGGCGTCGGTGTCGAACGAGCCGTAGAAGCGCGACTTGCGATAGGCGGTCAGCGACTTGAGGTCCAGATTGTCGGAAAGCTCCACATTCACATCGGCGGACAGGCCCCAGGCGCGGCGGAAATGCTCGTGCGGCACATTGTTGGCGACGCGCCGGATATCGCCGAGGAGCGAGTCGGTGAGCTCCGACCCGCGCGGCTCCAGAAGCTTGCTGAAACCCATGATGGCCGATTCGGTGCGGCTGTAGTCGGCGCGCAGGATGGCGTCCACCCGGCCGGGATTCCAGCGCAGCTGGGAGCGGATGGCCTTTGTCTGGTCGTCGTCGAGATCGTTGCCCGCCGGATTGACGTTCTTGATATAGCCTTCGCGGTCCGTATAGACGGCGGCGACGCTCGCATAAAGATCATCGGCGAGCGGCGCGTTGACATAGAGCTTGCCTTCCACAAGCTCGTAGTTGCCGAAGCCGATTTCCGCCTTGCCCATCAGTTCTTCATGCGGCTTGCGGGAGACGACATTGATGGTGCCGCCCACCGAGTTGCGGCCATAGAGCGTGCCCTGCGGGCCGCGCAGCACCTCGACGCGCTCGACGTCGAACAGGTTGGCGAAATAGGCGGACGGACGGGCGAGATAGACGCCGTCGAGATGGATCGTGGAACTCGGATCCGATCCGGCGAACGCGTTGTTGGAGCCGATGCCGCGGATGAAGACCTGGGAAAAGCCGGCATTTTCCGACACGGCCAGGTTCGGCGTCATTTCCGCAAGGCCGCGGATGTCGGCGACGCCCAGACGGCTCAGGTCGTCGCCGCCAAAGGCGCTGATCGCCAGCGGCGTGTCCTGCAATCGGGTTTCCCCCGTCTTGGTCGCGGTGACGACCACTTCCTCGATGCTGAAGCTTGCCTGTTGGGCGGGTGCCGTGCCCGCGACGCTGCAAGCTGAAACGGCGAGAAGACCGGCTGCTACGTTCAAACGCATGAAAACCCCCTCGTGAATGTATGCCCCTTGGGTCTTGGTTTATTATCGCTATATGATATCTGTTATATCAGTTTTGGTCAACGCGGATTGTTAGTCGGCTTTCTCCGTCGGCTGAATTCCCGCCCCGGCGTAGCAGTTCTGTAACGGATGAGCGGTCCTGCAGAACCGCCGGGTGCTGCGACACGGCGACGCCGGAGCGAAAGATCCCTTACTGTTATAACGATTCTAAAGTTCTCCCGAAGCGGCGGGCATTTCATGGCTCTGCGGCAAGTGGGGCCGGTGGCATGTTCCCACCGGCCC
>CAZDSS010000076.1:0-12047 GCA_964508185.1 uncultured Sphingomonadales bacterium | reverse complement strand
GAAGGGCGCCGACGTCTTCATAGGCCTCTACATCAAGGACGCGGTGACGCCCGAGATGATCGAAAGCATGGCCGACAAGCCCATCGTCTTCGCCATGGCCAATCCCGATCCCGAAATCACCCCCGAAGCGGTCTATCAGGTGCGGCCCGACGCCATCGTCGCCACGGGCCGTTCGGACTATCCGAACCAGGTCAACAACGTCCTCGGCTTCCCCTACATCTTCCGCGGGGCGCTGGACGTGCGGGCGCGCACCATCAATGACGCCATGAAAATCGCCGCGGCCCGGGCCATCGCCATGCTGGCGCGGGAGGACGTGCCGGACGAGGTCGCCGTCGCCTATTCGGGCGAGCGTCCCAAATACGGCCCCAAATACATCATCCCGGCGCCGTTTGATCCGCGCCTCATCAGCGCCATTCCGCCGGCGGTGGCGGTGGCCGCCATGGAGACGGGCGTCGCCCGCCGGCCCATCGTGGACATGGAGGCCTACAAGCGCGAGCTGCAGGCCCGACTCAATCCCACCATCGCCACGCTCCAGCGGGTGTTCGACGAGATCGCGGCCGAGCCGCAGCGGGTGGTCTTCGCCGAGGGCGAGGAGGAATCGGTGATTCGCGCCGCCATGGCCTTCCGCAATGCCGGCTACGGCAAGCCGGTCCTCATCGGGGACGAGAAGGTGATCCGCGACACCATGGCCCAGATCGGCGTCACCGCCGCTGAGGACGTGGAGATCTGCCAGCCGCGGTCGAACGCGCGGGCGAGCGCCTATGCGGATTATCTCTACAAGCGCCTGCAGCGCCGCGGCAGCCTCTATCGCGACTGCCTGCGCATGGTGAACACCGACCGCAACATGCTGGGCGCCGTCATGGTGGCGCTCGGCGAGGCCGACGCCATGGTCACGGGAGTCACCCGCAACTATGCGGTGGTGCTCGAGACCATCAACAGGGCGGTGGATCCGCTGCCCGCCCATCGCCTGTTCGGCCTCACGGTGCTCGTCGCCCAGACCCGCACCGTGTTCATCGCCGACACCGCGGTGAACGAGCGCCCGACGGCCGAGCAGCTCGTCGACATCGCGATCCAGAGCGCGGACGTCGCCCGTCAGTTCGGCCACGACCCGCGGGTCGCCTTCCTGTCGTATTCGAACTTCGGCTCGCCGCGCCTGCCCACCAGCGACCATGTGCGCGAGGCGGTGGCCCTCCTCGACCAGCGTCAGGTGGACTTCGAATATGACGGCGAGATGAACCCTTCCGTCGCCCTCAACATGGACGTGCGGGCGCTCTATCCCTTCTGCCGCCTGAGCGGCCCGGCCAACGTGCTCATCATGCCGGCGCTGCATTCGGCCCATATCGCGGCCAAGCTCATGAAGGAGATGGGCGGGGTGCGGGCCATCGGCCCCGTGCTCACCGGCCTGTCCAAATCGATCCAGGTGGTGCCCATGGGCGCGGGCACGACCGACCTCGTCAACATGGCGGCGATCGCGGCCCACAACGCCATCAAGGCCAAGTCCCGCCGCTAGGGTATGGACAAGGAAAGCCCCGCGTTTCCTTCGGGAACGCGGGGCTTTTTCCTGTGGATCGCCTGTGGCCCGGCGTCAGATGATGCGCACGCTGTCGGTCGCCGCGAAGGGATCGACGATCTCGGGCGCCGCCAGTTCCGAAAGCTCGAAATGCTGCTGGTAGCGGTGGGTGATGCGCTCCACGGGCAGCAGGATGAAGATGTCCGTCGATCCCCACTGCTCGTCCACCACCGCGCCGTCGCCGATGAAGCAGCCGAGGCGGAGATAGCCCTTGACGAGCGGCGGCAGGGCGCGCCGCGCCGCGCGCACGTCCACCTTGTCGCGCGGGATCATGTTCATGTCGTGGAAGCGGTGCGGCTGGGCCTGGACGGTGAACAGGTCCGGAATGCGGAACTCGTGATAGAGATAGGAGAGCGCCATGGCATGGTCGCGCGGATTGGTGCCGGGCAGGCTCGCGCAGCCGAACATGTAGCCGATATTGTGCATGAGGGTATAGATGGCGATCCCGCGCCACAGCAGGTGGATCGTGGAATTGCTGCGATAATCCTCATGGACGCAGGACCGGCCGAGCTCCAGAAGCTGCCGGCCGGGCATCATGGTGCGGCGGAACTCCTCGCCGAACAGGGGGGTGAGGTCATATTCCTGCTGGGAATAGAAGCCGTCGCGGCCGCCCGCCACGCTCTCGCGCAGGAGCCGGTAGGTGCCGACCACGCCCTCGTCCAGCGGGCGCGAGCGATCGACCACCAGAAGATGGTCGCAGATTTCGTCGAAGCGGTCGAAATCCCGCCGCTCCCGCGCCATGTCCTCGTTTGGGCGCGCTCCCATCTCCTCATAAAAGACGCGATAGCGCAGACGCTGCGCCGCCAGAAGTTCGGCCTCGGTCTCGGCGAGCCGCACCTCGAGCGGACCCACCTCGGCGAAAGTTGTGACGGACTGGACGTTGGCCGCCGCTGTGACCCGCGAATGCAAACCTGGATAGCTCATCTTGTCGTTGACCCGAACTTGCAATTGGAAAGAAATGTCACGATAAAATCAACCATTGACTTCATCGCGGCAGCGGATCCGGAAAGCATCGTCCCCGAACAGATCATCGACATCATTCCGGACTTCCGTCCTTCTGCCTTTCTCGTCCATAAACTGGGACAGGATCATGACGCCGCCATGACGGCGCCGGAAGACGGCGATCGCATCCCATGACGCCTCCTTCCATCCTGTTCCGCAATGCGGCCATTCCGATAGGTGTGTTCATGTCCGTTCCTCCCCTGAGCGCTGCCTTGTGCCCGGCCTGCGGTTCTCTGCTGCACAGATCCGTAAGCCTCGTCGCTGCGCCGGAAACGGTAATGTCCTGCGGCAATTGCGGCCTTAGCATAGCGGAAGCTGAACTTCAGGCGAAGCCGAAACACCCGGATGGGGTCGCAAAAATATCGGACATTCGGCCTATGGTCCTGCGCCCAAAGGGAATTTCCCCGGGCGCGCGGGTGCTCGACCGGTCGGCCGTCCCCCACGGATTGCGTGTCGCGGACGCCGTCATGGTCGCCGAAGCGGACGGGCCGGTCGATGCGATCCTCGCCGTTCACAGCCTCGCCGCGACGGCGGATCCCGCGGCCCTTCTCGCGCGATTCCGGCAGGATCTCGTTCCCGGCGGCCAGCTCTATGTGGAAGTGCCGGCGGGGCGGGTGGCGGGCTTCCCGCTCACCTTCACGAAAAAGGGTTTGATGCTGCTCATGGAGCGCATGGGATTCCGCCTTGTCACCAAGGTGCGGCGCAAGGGTGGGATCGCCGGCTGGTTCCGGCGCTACTAGGCGCGGGCTTCCGCCCGCACGCCAAGGCCCATGCGGTTGAGGACGAAGAGCAGGATGATCCCGGGAACGGCGGCAAGGGCGGTCAAAGCGAAGAACTGCACCCAGCCGACAGCCTCCGCCACCGCGCCCCCGCCGGTGGACAGCAGGGTCCGCCCCACCACGGCCAACGAGCTGAGCAGCGCATATTGCGTCGCCGTGAAGGCGAGATTGCACAGGCTCGAGATATAGGCGACGAAGACCGCCGATCCCATGCCGCCCGCCAGATTCTCGAAGGCGATGGTGACCGCAAGGAAGCCGATATCGGCGCCGATCACCGCCTGGACCGCGAACATGAGATTCGATGCAAGTTGCAGGATCCCGCACAGAAGAAGCGCGCGGAACAGCCCCATGACCCTGATGAGACCGCCGCCGAGCGCAAGGCCCACGAGGGTCGCGACGAAGCCGAACAGCTTCACCACCTCCGCGATCTCGCTCTTGGTGAAGCCGATCTTCAGCAGGAACGGATTGGTCATGGTGCCGGCAAGCGCGTCGCCGAACTTGTAGAAGACGACGAAGGCCAGGATCACTGCGGCGGTCGCGGCGCCATTGCGGGTCAGGAACTCGCGGAACGGGGCGATCGCCGCCACATATATCCAGGCCATCGCCCGGTGCAGGGCGTCCCGCGTCGCCGGCGCGCCGAGAAGGCGCGTCGCGGCCGCTTCCTCGGCGGCGAGCGTCTCGCCCCCGCGCGCCGGCGGCTCGGGCCGGACGAGCGTTGTCACAAGTCCCACCGCCTGCACCGCCGCCATCACAAGGAATACCGTGAGCCACGGCATGCGGTCGGCAAGGAACAGGGCGCCTGCGCCCGATATCAGCATGCCGATGCGATAGCCGAATACCGTGGTCGCAGCCCCCGCCGCATATTGGTCCGCATCGAGAATCTCGACCCGGTAGGCGTCGATCACCACGTCCTGGCTTGCGGAAAGGAAGGAGACGAGGAGGGCAAACAACGCCGTCAGCATCGGCCCCTCGCGCGGATCGCTCGCGCCCAAACCGATGATCGCGAGGATCAACGCGCATTGCACCGCCACGAGCCAGGCCCGGCGATGGCCGAGGAGACGGGACAGACCCGGAAGCCGCACCCGGTCGATCACCGGCGCCCACAGGAATTTCAATGAATAGGGCGCGCCCACCGCCGCGAATAGCCCGATGGTGGTGAGCGACACGCCCACGTCGGCGAGCCAGGTGGCGAGGGTGCTTGCGGTCAGCGCCAGCGGCAGGCCGCTCGAGAAGCCGAAGAACAGAAGGGAGAAGACGCGCGGCTCCGCATATACGGTGATCGCGTCCCGCCAGCGCCGTTCCTTCTGCATCGCAACTCCGGTCTCGAACAGCCCGCAGGGCCCGCGGGTTCGCGCCAGAATGGGGCGGGGGAACGCGGGCGTCAAGGCGGAGCGGTTGGCAACACGTTCCATTCGCGATTTGCGAGAAGGACAACATCGGCTATTCTCGTGAACGAGCAAGGGGGGATCACAATGGTCGCGCATGTGACGACGGTCGCGTTTCTCGGGCTGGAGGCGCGGCCGGTGGACGTTCAGGTCCAGATCGCATCGGGCCTGCCGGCCTTCACCATCGTGGGGCTAGCGGACAAGGCGGTCGCCGAATCCCGGGAGCGGGTACGCGCCGCGCTGTCGGGCGTGGGCCTTGCCCTGCCGCCGAAGCGGATCACCGTCAATCTCGCGCCTGCGGACCTTCCCAAGGAGGGAAGCCATTATGACCTGCCCATCGCCGTGGCGCTTCTCGTCGCCATGGAGGTCATACCGGCCGATGCGGTCGCGGGCTACGTGGTGCTGGGCGAACTCGGGCTTGATGGTGCCGTCATGCCGGTGCCGGGCACGCTTCCCGCGGCGGTTGCGGCCACCGCCATGGATTGCGGCCTCATCTGCCCCGCCGCCACGGGGGGCGAAGCGGCCTGGGCCGGGGATCTCGACATCGTCGCGGCGCCATCCTTGATCGCCCTCGTCAATCACGTCAGGGGCAGTCAGGTGCTCGCCCGGCCCGAGGCGCGGCCGGCGTCGGACGAGGGCAACGTTCCCGATCTTCGCGACATCAAGGGCCAGGAAAGCGCCAAGCGGGCGCTGGAGCTTGCTGCGGCGGGCGGGCACAACCTGCTGATGATCGGGCCGCCGGGCTCGGGCAAGTCCATGCTGGCGGCCCGCCTTCCCGGCATCCTGCCGCGCCTCACCCCCGCAGAGGCGCTTGAGGTGAGCATGATCGCAAGCCTTGCCGGGCAGCTCGCCGACGGCCGTCTGTCGCTGCGGCGACCGTTCCGCAACCCCCATCATTCGGCTTCCATGGCGGCGCTCGTGGGCGGCGGCCATCGCGCCCGGCCGGGGGAGGTATCGCTCGCCCATCGCGGTGTGCTGTTTCTCGACGAACTGCCGGAATTCTCCCGCCAGACGCTGGACAGCCTGCGCCAGCCGCTGGAGACGGGGACGGCGGTGATCGCCCGCGCCGAGATGCATGTGACCTATCCCGCGCGGGTGCAGCTGGTCGCCGCCATGAATCCCTGCCGCTGCGGCCATCTGGACGATGCGACGCTCGCCTGCGCGCGGGCGCCGCGCTGCGCCCAGGAATATCAGGGCCGTCTCTCGGGCCCCTTGCTCGATCGCTTCGACATCCATATCGAGGTGCCGGCGGTCAGCGCCGAGGATCTCACCCTGCCGCCGCCCGCCGAAGGCTCGGCCGAGGTGGCGGCGCGGGTGGAGGCGGCGCGTGCGGTGCAGCGGGCGCGCTACGGCGACGGCCCCGTCCAGTGCAACGCGGAGGCGGACGGCGAGCTCCTCGACCGGGTGGCGACGCCCGACGCCCCGGGTCGCGCCCTGCTCGGCGAGGCGGTCGGCCGCATGAAGCTCAGCGCCCGCGGCTACCACCGGGTGCTCAGGGTCGCGCGCACCCTCGCCGACCTTGCGGGGTCGGATAGCGTGCGCGAGGTCCATGTGGCCGAAGCGCTGAGCTATCGGCGAATCACATACGCAGCCCTCGCCGGGGCGCGCCAGGCAGGGATGTAGGGGGCGGCCTCAAAGGCCGCGCAGCATCTCGCGCTGGATGATGAGGCGCTGGATGTCGGACGTGCCTTCATAGATCTGGCACACGCGCACGTCGCGATAGATGCGCTCCACCGGGAAGTCCTTGAGATAGCCGTAGCCGCCCAGGGTCTGGATGGCGGCGGAGCAGACCGCCTCGGCGGTTTCCGACGCAACGAGCTTGGCCATGCAGGCTTCCTTGAGGCAGGGCTCGCCCGCATCGCGCATGGCGGCGGCATGAAGGACGAGCTGGCGCGCCGCCTCGAGCCTTGCCGCCATGTCGGCGAGGCGGAAGCCCACCGCCTGATGCTCGATGATGGGCTTGCCGAAGGTCGCGCGCTCGGTGGCGTATCTGACGGCGAAATCAAGCGCCGCCTGGGCCATGCCGACGCTCTGGGCCGCGATGCCGATGCGCCCCGCCTCCAGATTGGCGAGCGCCACCTTGTAGCCCTCGCCCTCGGCGCCGAGCAGGGCATCGGCCGGAACGGCCATGTCGTTGAAGGTGATGGCGCAGGTGTCCGACGCCCCCTGGCCGAGCTTGTGCTCGATCTTGGACACCTCATAGCCCGGCGTGCCGGTGGGCACGACGAAGGCCGAAATGCCGCGCTTGCCCGCGTCGGGGTCGGTCACCGCGAAGACGATGGCGGCGCCGGCGATCCTGCCGGAGGTGATGAACTGCTTGGCGCCCGAGATCACGTAGCCGTCGTTGCTGCGCCGCGCCCGGGTGCGGAGCGCGCCGGCGTCCGACCCGGCCTGGGGCTCGGTGAGGCAGAAGGCGCCGATCATCTCGCCGCGCGCCAGGGGCTTCAGGAAGCGCTCCTTCTGTTCCGGCGTGCCGTTCGCGAGAAGCGCCGCGCAGACGGGGGCGTTGTTCACGCTCATGATGGTGGAGAGCGCCCCGTTGCCCGCGGCGATCTCCATGAGGGCAAGGGCGTAGGACACGTAATCGGCCCCGGCGCCGCCCCATTCTTCGGGCACCGTCATGCCCATGAGGCCGAGCTCGCCCATCTCCCGCAGGATCTCGCGCGGGATCTCGCCCTTCTCTTCCCATTCCGCGGCGTGAGGCGCGAGCTTCTCTTCGGCGAAGCTCCGCGCCATGTCGCGGATCATCTTCTGTTCTTCGGTCAGAATCACGGCGTGCCTCCCCTCGGCTCCAGACCCGGGCTGCGGGCGGAGGTTGCGGTCAGATCAGCTCAAGGGCCATCGCGGTCGCCTCGCCCCCGCCGATGCAGAGGGACGCGACGCCGCGCCGCCCGCCATATTTCTTCAGGGCCGAGATGAGGGTGACCATGATGCGGGCGCCGGACGCGCCGATGGGATGGCCGAGGGCGCAGGCCCCGCCATGGACGTTGACCTTGTCGTGGGGCAGGTCCAGTTCGCGCATGGCGGCCATGGCCACCACCGCGAAGGCCTCGTTGACCTCGTAGAGATCCACCTCGTCCTTGCTCCAGCCCGCCTTGTCCAGCACCTTCCGGATGGCGCCCACGGGGGCGGTGGTGAACCAGGCCGGGGCCTGGGCGTGGGTCGAATGGGCGACGATCTTCGCGATGGGCGCAAGGCCGCGCCGCTCCGCCTCCGACCGGCGCATGAGGACGAGGGCCGCCGCGCCGTCCGAGATGGACGAGGAATTGGCGGCGGTCACCGTGCCGTCCTTGGCGAAGGCGGGCTTCAATGTGGGGATCTTGTCGATCCGCGCCTTGCCGGGCTGTTCGTCGATGACGACCTCGGCGGCGCCGCTCCGGGTCTTGACGGGAACAGGCGTGATCTCGTCCGCAAAGGATCCGTCGTTGATCGCCTTCTGGGCGCGCTCCAGCGAGGCGACGGCGAAGGCGTCCTGATCCTCGCGGGTGAACTGATAGTGCCGCGCCGTGTCCTCGGCGAAGGTGCCCATGAGACGGCCGCGGTCATAGGCGTCCTCGAGCCCGTCGAGGAACATGTGGTCCTTCACTTCCTGATGGCCGAGCCGGTATCCGGCGCGCGCCTTGGGCAGGAGATAGGGCGCGTTGCTCATGCTCTCCATGCCGCCCGCGACCAGGATGGAATTGGTCCCGGCGACGATGGCGTCATGGGCCAGCATCACCGCCTTCATGCCCGAGCCGCACATCTTGTTGACGGTGGTCGCCCCGGCGGAATCCGGGATCCCGGCATGGCGCGCGGCCTGGCGGGCGGGCGCCTGGCCGAGGCCCGCGGGCAGCACGCAGCCCATGATCGTCTCGTCGATGTCTTCGGGGGTGAGGCCGGCGCGCGCGATCGCCGCCTTGATGGCGGCGGTCCCGAGTTCCGGCGAAGTGACGGATGCAAGATCGCCCTGGAAGCCCCCCATGGCGGTGCGCGCCATGCCCACGACGACGATCGGATCAGCTTGCGTTCCCATATCCGTGCTCCTCCTCAGGATAAGTGGGACCGGGGTGGTCGGATCAGACCTCGTCGCCCGGGCTGCGGGGTTTCTCGATCACATCGGTGACGTCGTCATCGTCATCGAGATCGACATCGGCGAGGATGTCGTCATCGCCCTCTTCTTCCTCGAGCTCGATGTCCTCGTCCAGGAGATCCTCGTCCAGATCCTCCTCGGGCTTGGCGGTGACCGGCGCCTTGCGCGGCCGCAGATCCTCGACAACGCCGGTCTGCTTGCTTTTCAGGATTACTTCGGGCTCAAACTGCACGCCGCAGGCGACGCAGGTGAGCGGGAAGGGCTTGTTGAGATCGTAGAACCGCTCGCCGCATTTCGGGCACTGGCGTTTGGTTCCCCATTCCGGCTTAGCCACGGGAAGTCTCCCTAAAGTAAGGACGTGAGAAGGGTAAAAAAACGGCTTCACCCTTTGCCATGTTCATGAGGCCCTGTCAAAGCCTAATCGTAGCGGTTCCGCGCACCCGCCGCCAGCGCCGCGACAGCCCGTCGCACAGCCTCTGTTCCCGCGCCTCGCGGCCATCGCGCCCCATATCGTTTGGCGGCGGCTGCCGGATATGATAGAGAGCGTCGCCATCGGCTGGGGATGCGTGACGCGAGGAGCACAATGGCAACGGCATCGACTGGGAACAAGCATGCGGCGACGGCGCTCACGTCCCGCAAGGTGAAGGGCCTTCGGGGCGACGTCACCGTTCCCGGCGACAAGTCCATCTCCCACCGCGCCCTGATCCTCGGCGGCCTCGCCGTCGGCGAGACGGCGATCGAAGGCCTTCTCGAAGGCGAGGACGTCATCAATACCGCGCGGGTCATGGAGCAGTTCGGGGCGACCGTCATCCGCGAGGGCGAGGGCCGCTGGCGGGTGCAGGGCGTCGGCGTGGGCGGCCTTGCGGAGCCCAGAAACTTCCTCGATTTCGGCAATTCGGGGACGGGCGCGCGGCTCATCATGGGGCTTGCGGCGACCCATCCCGTCACCAGCTTCTTCACGGGCGACCCGTCGCTCCGCCGCCGGCCCATGGCGCGGGTCGCGAAGCCCCTGCAGGAAATGGGCGCGCAGTTCGTCACCCGCCAGGGCGGGCTGCTGCCGCTCGCCGTCATCGGCGCCGACAGGCCCATGCCCATCACCTACCGCCTGCCCGTGCCTTCGGCTCAGGTGAAGTCGGCGATCCTCCTCGCCGGTCTCAACACCCCCGGCCGCACCACGGTGATCGAGCCCGAGGCGACGCGCGACCACAGCGAGCGCATGCTGCGCCATTTCGGGGCGGAAATTACGGTCACCGACACGCCCGAGGGCCGGGTCATCGCACTGGAAGGCCAGCCGGAGCTGACGGCGCAGCATGTCGCCGTGCCCGCGGACCCCTCATCCGCCGCCTTCTCGGTGGTCGCGGCCCTCATCACGCCGGGATCCCATGTGACGATCCGCAACGTCGGCCTCAATCCCCTGCGCACCGGGCTGTTCGACACGCTCGTCGAGAGGGGTGGCGACATCGCCATCGTCGATCGCCGCGACATGGGCGGCGAGCCGGTGGGCGACCTCGTGGTGCGGCACAGCGCGCTCCGCGGAGTGGACGTTCCGCCCGAACGCGCGCCGTCCATGATCGACGAATATCCGATCCTTGCGATCGCCGCCGCCTGCGCCGAGGGTGAAACGCGCATGACCGGCCTTGCGGAGCTTCGCGTCAAGGAAAGCGACCGTCTCGCCGTCATGGCGACGGGCCTTCGCGCCTGCGGCGTCCAGGTCGAGGAACAGGCGGACGGCATGACGGTGACGGGCGGCAGGATCAAGGGCGGCGCGACCATCGCGACCCATCTCGACCATCGCATCGCCATGTCATTCCTGGTGCTCGGCATGGTCGCCGACGAGCCCGTGACCGTGGACGACGGCGCGGTGATCGAGACGAGCTTCCCCGGCTTCGCCGCCCTCATGAACCGGCTCGGGGCAGAAATCGCATGAACGGCGCGGCGCGCGGCAATCGCCCGGTGGTGATCGCCATCGACGGCCCGGCCGCCGCGGGCAAGGGCACGCTTGCGCGCAGGCTCGCCGCCCATTTCGGATATGACTATCTCGATACGGGCGGCCTCTATCGCGCGGTGGGGCTTGCGGTGATGCGCGCGGGGCTCGATCCCGCGGACGAGGCGCAGGCGGCCGATGCGGCCGCGAGACTCGACGTGGCTTTGCTCGGCGATCCGGAACTCCGCAGCGAAGCGGCGGGCGCCGCGGCGTCCAAGGTGGCGGCGCTGCCTGCGGTGCGGAAGGCGCTTCTCGCCTTCCAGCGGGACTTCGCCTGCAATCCCCCGGGCGGCAAGGGGGCGGTCCTCGACGGCCGCGATATCGGGACCGTCGTCTGCCCCGACGCCGCCGTGAAGCTTTTCGTCACCGCCGATCTCGAGACCCGCGCCCGCCGCCGCTTCGACGAGCTCCGGGCCAGGGACGGCAGGTTGACCTATGACGCCGTCCTTGCCGATCTTGCGGCGCGCGACGCGCGCGATGCCGCGCGCAGCACGGCGCCCCTCAAGCAGGCCGCAGACGCGCACTTGCTCGATACCACGAATTCCGATATAGACAGCGTGTTCAACGCCGCCCTGGCGCTGATCGAAGCGCGGATTTACCAGGATCCGGAGGATTGAAGAGCCTTCCGGTTTTTTTCTGTTTCTGAAGCCCTTGGATTGGCCGGGGTAAAGACCGCCGGAGACAACCGGCTGGCCGGAATAGCATTATCATCAGGAGTCGATCACAGTTATGGCCAATACCGCCGCTAATCCCAGCCGGGAAGATTTCGAGAAAATGCTCGCCGAAAGCCTCGGCGAATCGACCCGTTTCGAGGGTCGCGTGGTGACGGGCACCGTCGTCGCCATCGAAAACGACTTTGCCATCATCGATGTCGGCCTCAAGGCCGAAGGCCGCGTGCCGCTGAAGGAATTCGCGAGCCCCGGGCAGCCCGTGGAACTGCAGCCGGGCGACAAGGTTGAGGTGTTCCTCGAGCGCATCGAGAACGCCATGGGCGAGGCCATCATCTCGCGCGACAAGGCCCGCCGCGAGGAATCGTGGGAAAAGCTCGAAAAGGCCTACGAGAACAACGAGCGCGTGGAAGGCGTCATCTTCGGCCGCGTCAAGGGCGGCTTCACCGTGGATCTCAACGGCGCCGTGGCCTTCCTGCCCGGCAGCCAGGTGGACATCCGTCCGGTGCGCGACATCACGCCGCTCCTCAACATTCCGCAGCCCTTCCAGATCCTCAAGATGGACCGCAAGCGCGGCAACATAGTCGTCT
>CAZDSS010000075.1:0-12225 GCA_964508185.1 uncultured Sphingomonadales bacterium | reverse complement strand
AATTGAAAGGGGTCTGGCATGCCAGACCCCTTTTTCGTTGCGTTGTTTCCTCGTGCGCGTCGCTATGCCGCCACGATTTCCTCGATGGGTCGGAAGGCTTCGGGCAGGTCGAAGGCGGCGGGTCCGAAACAGGCGAGGGCCGCATCCGTCCGCATCTTGGGCGGCGCGCTGACCCCGATCACCTTCACCCGCTGGCCGTATTTGAGATCCGGCGTCGGGATCGGCTCCGCCGTCTCCCGGTCCACGATGCAGATGAGATCGGGGACGATGGCGCGCATCTCGCCGTCCACACGCAGCACCAGGTTCTCGTTCTGGAACGCGACCTCGGCCAGGCCATTGCCCCCGCTCAATGCCTCCATGCGGCAGAGGCCCACGGAAAAGCCATCGGAAATGCGGCGTTCGAGATCCACGATCTTGCCGTCGAACAGCACATGGGCATGGGCATAGGTGCGGGTGGTGCGGAGATAGCGCATGAGGGAATCGACCGGCGCGCCCCTGGCGCGGCCCTCGCGGATGGCGCGGCCGATGCCATGGGCGAGCGTCAGGGTGCCGTGGATCGCCGCTTCCTTCATCTGCCGCCCGGTCATGGCGAAGCATCCGATGAAGACGCGAAGACCCATCTGGATCGCAAGCGCCCGGGTCATCTGTTCCGCGACCTCGTCGCTTTCGGCCTCCACCACGGCGAGATTGAGATGCTCGTCCGCAACGACGAGGGGCGTCGCCCGGATGCCGTGGACGCTCAGGCTGTTCATCTGCAGTTCGGGGAAGGCGCGGCCCATGCCGTCGGCGTCGATCACCGGCAGGCCCTGGCGCGCCGCCAGCATCAGCGGCACCATGGAATTGCTGCCGCCGATTTCCGCCGGGATCAGGGCATCCACCTTGCGCCCCAGATATTGCTGCAGCTTGGTGAAGACGAGATCCACCTCATCGCCGCAGATCAGTTTCTCGATCTGCACCGTGGGCGCGCCGAAGCCCGCGACCGAACAGATGAGCGCGTCATCCGCCACCTCCTCCGGATCGAGAATGGTGGGCGGGCCGAATTCCGCGAACGCCGCCTGGGCGATCAGGCGGCCGATATAGGGATCGCCGCCGCCGCCGGTGCTGAGAAAGGCCGCGCCGCGGGCGAGATCGGCGAGGTCGTCTGAGGCGAAGATCTTGGCCATGGAATACGGATAACCCTTGCAACTGATGAATGGGGAACTGTGCGTTTGCGGTCCGCTCAGGATTTGGTCACCTCCGGCAGGCTGAAGCCCCGGATGGGCTTCGCCCGCGGCGGCGGGTAGGCGATGGCGCTGTGGCTAAGGCCCGCGCCGAGGAGGGCGAGGGCCATCATCGCCGTGGTGCGGAGCGGATTAACCACCGGCGCGGGCAGCCCTTCCGCCCTGAGGCTATCGGACAGCTCGCGGCTGAGGCCGAGGAAGCCGGTGCAGCCAAGGACGATCACGTCCGCCTTGTCATGACGGATGGCCTTGCGCGCCTCGTCCAGCAGGGCGCGGCGGATCGCCTGCTCGTTATCCTCGATCTCCAGCACGGGCACGTCGATCGCGCGGATGGAGGCGAGCTTTTCCGCAACGCCGTAGATCCGGGCGTGATTCCTGAGGATGGGGGCCACGCGGTCGAGGATGGTGACCACGCTGAAACTGTGGCCGAGCATGGCCGCCGCATGCATGCTCGCTTCGCCCGGGCCGAGGACGGGGATGTTCACCGCCTCCCGCGCCGCATCCAGTCCGGGATCGCCCATGCAGTCGATGATGACGGCGTCCGCCCCCTCGGCCTCCGCCTCAAGCGCCGCGGCGACGACGCCGGGGGCGGCGAGGGCATCGTCGAACGCGCTTTCGATGGAAGCGGGCCCCTCCCTCAGCCCCACATGGGAGAAGGTCACGGGCAGCACCGCATCGAGCCCCGCAAGCTCCCGCAGCTTTTGCGGGCGCGGCGTCACATGGGGGGTCAAAAGGCGGACATGGAAGGTCATGACGATGATCCTCTGGACAACATGCGGCGCCGGCGCGCGCGGCGCGCGAAGGCGAGGCCGCCATAGACGGCGGAGGCGATGACGATGGAATCGCAAGCCGGGACGCCGGTGATGGTGATGCCTTGCCGCGCGGACAGCAGCGCGACGGCGACCGCCAGCCCCCAGGCGGCGAAGGCGGGCCACGCGACGGGGGCTGCGCCTTCAAGCTCCGCCTCGTCGTATTGCTGGCGGCGGACGAGGAAGAAGTCGGCGAGATAGATCCCGGCGATGGGCGGGATCGTCACCCCGAGCATGACGAGGAAGGGCAGAAGCCGCGCGCTCACCCCAAGGAGCGCGAAGACGGTCCCGATGATTCCTGCGACGCCCGCGAGCACGGGGAAGCTCGGCCGGGTGAAGACATTGGCGAGGCCGAGCGACGACGAATAGAGGTTGCCCGAATTGGTGGTCCAGGCGGTGAAGACCATGAAGACGAGGGCGGGGATGCCAAGCCCAAGGCCGGTCATGATCATGATGAGGTCGCGCTCGCCGGTGACGATGCTGGGAATCGCGGCGAGAAGCAGCACCACGGGCACGCCGACGCCGTAGCTCGCGATGGCGGCGCCCTGCGCATGGCGCGGGCTGCGGGCGAAGCGGGCGAGGTCGGGGAAGATCGTGATCCCCACCGCAAGGCCGCCGATCACCGCCGAGATGCCGATGCCGAGGGACGCGGGATCATCGGGCGCCGTCCAGAGCGTCGCGGCGTCAAGGCCAAGGGCCGAACGCCAGGCGACGGCGACGAGCGCCAGCAGGAGAACGGGGACCGCAAGATCGGCAAGGCGCTGCAGGCCGCGGAAGCCGTAGATGGTCGTCAGCACCATGAGGAAGCTTCCGCCGATGATGCAGGGCGCGGTGCCGACATGGATGCCGAACACCTGCTCCGCGATGCGGCTGAGGCTCGCGCCGAACAGTTCGGCGGTGACGCCGTAAAGCCCGAGAAGCATGACCGCAAGGACGCCGCTGATGACCCGGGCGCCCATGGGGCCGAAGGCATGGCGCACGATGAGGGAGGTGGAAAGACGGCTTTTCGCCGCAACGGTGCCTGTCAGCATGCTGAGGACCGCAAGGACGAGCGCGCCGAGCGTCATGGCGAGGAGCGCCCGCGCGAGCCCCAGGGTGAAGCCGAGCTCCGCCCCCATGATGAAGGCGGGAAGCGCGATCAGCACGCCGATCTTGACGAGGGCGATGTGAAAGCCGCTCACCGTCGCCGATGCCGGCACTTCCGATCGCGAATATTCCTGGCGGGAGCCAATGGGCTGCATGAGCCGCTTCCCCTTTCCCGGTGTCACGCCGACCTGTCACGGGCGGCGCGGTACAATCACTGAAGCTTTGTGGAAAAACGCTCCGGCCGAAATCACAGGGCCGCGCCGAGGCCGCCGGGGGGTGAAGAAAAGTGGGCGCGTTGTCCGTTTTCTATCACGGGCAACGCGCCCGAGTCCAACCGGCCTCAGAATGCCAGCTTCGGAGCAAACTAGAAGTTGAAGGTCGCCTCGACCCCGTAGCTCCGCGGCGGGTTCGGGACGCGCAGCCGCGCCCCGGTGGCCGAGACGTTGGTGGCAACCCGGGCATCGGTCAGGTTCTTGGCCCAGACGCCGACGCTCCAGTTGTCGGCCTGCAGGGCGATCTTGCCGCCGATGAAGTTCTTGGTCCGCGTGTAGATGGTGTTCGCGGCGTCAAAATAGTAACCGCCGAGCCGCCGGAAATCGCTATGGAATACGAGATCAAGGCCGTCCGCCACGGGATGTGCGTAGGTCACCGACGCGTTGAAGGTGAAGGGCGGCACCAGCGGCGACTTTTTGCCGATGAGCTGCACGATGTCGGGCCCGAAGAACTCGCTGGGCGCGACGGTGGAAATCACCGTGTCGGTCACGCCGAGCCCCGCGGTGATGGTCAGATTGTCGATGGGCCGGGCCGCGATCTCCAGCTCCATGCCGTCGATGTCGGTTGCAGGGATATTGGCCGCGCCGCGCAGCGCCTCGGTCTCGGTGAAGACCACGAAGGACAGCTGCTGGTTCGAATAGTCGATATGGAAGAACGCGCCGTTGATGCTCAGGCGATTGTCGAGGAAGGTGGTCTTGAAGCCCACTTCATAGTTGTCCGTGGTCTCGTTCTCGAACACGACGGTCGAAGTGAAGCCGCCCGGCCGGAAGCCGCGGGCGAAGCTCGCATAGACCATCACGTCGTCGGTCCAGCGATAAGCGATCTGTGCCTTGGGCTGCCATTCCTTGAATGTGGCCCGGGCGCGGGCTTCTGACACCACGATGTTGCGCGAATCCTGGTCGTCATGGTCATAGCGCAGCGCCGCCGTCAGCTCGATGCGGTCGGTGAGGTCGAAGCTCACCTGGCCGAAGGCCGCCCACAGCTCGCTGTTGGTGATGTTGCGCTGATGCAGGATGCTGGGATTGGCGACGAAGCGCTCGCCCGTGTCGGCGCCGATGCGGATATGCTGCCGTTCCTGCCGGTCCTGATAGAAGCCGCCGAACAGCCAGCGGAACCGTCCGTCGGAATTGGAGCTGACGCGCAATTCCTGGTTGAAGACGTCGGTGTCGAACGAAAGGTCCTGGGCGGTGACTGGATCGATGGTCATGTCGGCGTCGCCGAACACCGCCTGGCGGATTTCCGCGTAGCCGGTGATCGAGGTGACGGTGGCGAAGCCGAGATCCACGTCCACCTTGAGCGAGGTGTTGAAGAGCTTGTCGTCGGACGTGCCGATGATGTTGCTGCTCGCGCCCGGATTGGTCACGTCGTCGACGCCGATGAGATTGCCGTTGTCATCCAGGTTCACCCGGTCCTGGATGCAGCAGCTGCCGTCGCCCTTGGTGTAGGAGCCGCGAAGATCGATGTCGAGGACGTCGCTCCTGTACAGGATGCGGCCGCGGATCGAGCCTTCTTCCAGGAAGTCGATATCCTCTCCCCGGTTGTTCTTGATGAGCCCGTCCGAATCCTTGTAGTAGCCCGAGATGCGGGCGAACAGACGGTCTTCGACAATGGGGGCGGAAAGGGCGCCGGCGATCCGCTTGCTGTCGCCGTTGCCGTAGGACGCCTTGACGAAGCCCTCGAACTCGTTGGTGGGCTGGCGCGTCACCACATTGATGGCGCCGGCGATGGCGCCCTGGCCGTACAGGGCGCCCTGCGGCCCGCGCAGCACTTCGATTCGCTCGATGTCGAGCAGATCCTGGTTGATGAAGTCGTTGGAGCCGAGCTGCACGCCGTCCACCACGAAGGCGACCGGGGGCAGGGCCCCTTGCGCGCTCGAAAGGCCGCGCATGGTGAGGAAGGTTTCGTTGGACCGGAAGGTCTCGCGCACCAGAAGGTTCGGCGTCAGGTCCACGAAGTCGCGCAAGGATTCGACGTTGGACATTTCGAGCTGCAAGGACGACAGCACGAATATCGAATCCGGCACGTCCTGCAGGCGTTCCTCCCGCTTGCGCGAGGTCACGAGAATTTCTTCGAGCCCGGCGGACGCCGCCGCGGCGTCGCCGGCCGTCTGCGCCGCCGCCGGGGCGGCGCTGCAGAGCGCGGTGGTCCCGGCGAACGCCGCCAGGAGGCCCTTCCAGTGATGTCCCTTCATGTCACCTTCTCCCACAGTTGTATGTTTGTGCGTTGCTCCGTGGCGCGCCGCCGCCGGGGGCCCGTTCTGCCGGGGCCCCGGCCAGGTCCGTGTTGTTTCCGTCCTGTGCGGTGTTCTTGAGTTCGGCCAGATCGCCCGCCGCCTTGGCGCGAATGCGCACCGCGTCGCCCGGGACGTAGGCCAGTGGAATTTCCTCGAAATCGAGAATGGCGACGGTGGCGGGATCGGCCCCGGCATCGACCGCCGCGGCGATCGCCCTGGCGCGGGCGTCGGCGATGGCCTCGTCGCGGCCCATGCGGGCATAGTGATAGACCCGGTCCACTTCGCCGCCGGCCTGGGCGATGGCGGCGCCGATGGCGTTGGCGACGGTCGCGAATTCGGGAACGATGACCTTTGATGTTCCGGCGATGGGCCGCGACAGCAGGATCGCGCCGCCGCCCACGAGAATGAGGGGCATTTCCGCCGCGCTCGTCTTCATGCGGTCGACCCCTTCCTCCACCATGCGGTGAATGGTGGCGGCGGCGGTCTCCACCAGCCGCGGCGACAGATGGGCGACGCGGCCGCGCTCGCCCACATCCGCATAACCCGCGGCGACGGCGATGTCGGTCGCGGTCAGCACATGGCCGCCGAAGACGAGCGCGTTCTCGCGAATGCGGTAGCCCACGGACCGCGGACCGATGCGCGTGCCGTTGCCGCCCACGAGGGAGCCGCCGCCGAGGCCCAGGGCGAGCACGTCCGGCATGCGGAAATTGGTGCGCACCCCGCCGATATCGACGGTGACGGAGGATTCCCGCGGGAAGCCGTTGACGAGGACGCCGATATCGGTGGTGGTGCCGCCGATGTCGGCGACAATGGCGTCCTCGATGCCGGAGAGATAGGCCGCGCCGCGCATGCTGTTGGTGGGCCCCGACGCGAAGGTGAGCACCGGATAGCGTTCAACGAAATCGGCGCTCATCAGCGTGCCGTCGTTCTGGCTGATAAAGAAGGGCGCGGTGATCTTGAGATCCTCAAGCGCATCACGGAAGGACGTGACGACGCGGGTCGAAAGATCCGCAAGGCTCGCATTCATGATCGCCGCATTCTCGCGCTCGAGCAGGCTGAGGCGGCCGATGCGGCTTGAAAGCGTCACGCGCATCTCGGGCGCGATGTCGCGGATGATCTCTTCCGCCCGCTCCTCCATGGCGCTGTTGACGGGGGAGAAGAGGCCGGAGACCGCAACGGTCGTAAGCCCGCGCCGCTTGAATTCCCGCGCCGCTTCGGCGACCGCCAGCTCGTCGAGCGGGCTGTTGATGCGGCCGTCGTACTGATAGCCGCCGCGCACCATGAAGACATGGCCGCCCATGGCCTCGCGGATGTCGTCGGGCCAGTCCACGAAGGGGGGCAGGCCGCGGGTCGCGGGAAGCGCGATGCGGATGACGCCCACGGGCAGCAGATGGCGGCGCTCGACAAAGGCGTTGGTGAAATGGGTGGTGCCGATCATCACCGCGTCGATCTCGTCGGCCGAGACCTGCGACTGGGCGAGAATCTCGCGGATGACGGAGATGATGCCGGACCCGATGTCGGTGGTGGTCGGCGTCTTGCGCCAGGCGCGGACGCGCCGCCCGTCAAGAAGCACGGCGTCCGTATTGGTGCCACCCACATCGATTCCGATCCGCATCTAACGCACGCTCCCGTCGAACTTCCAGCGGGCTGCTACATGGTTCGAACGTTCGGCGCAGCCCGTAATCAGAAGCTTTGCGCGCAAGGGCCCGGCATTGCAAAGGCGGCGACGGGTGATGATGCGGTTGAAACGGGTGGGGCGGCATCCCCCGGCGCGATTGATCCCACCCCACTCGAACGAGTGGGATCGAACCTGATCAGCCGATGGCGCCGAAGTGCGGCCGTCACAGCAGGCGGCGCTGCCGGGCGATATGGACGGCCTCCGTGCGGGAGCTTGCCTGCAACTTGGCGTAGACGTTCTTGAGGTGGTACTTCACGGTGTTTTCCGTGAGGTTCAGGAGGCGTGCGATCATCTTGTCGGAATTGCCGAGGCTCAGCGCCTGCAGCACCTCCCGCTCGCGCGGGGTGAGGGTGGGGGACGCATCGGTGCCGCCCGCGCGCGGTGCGGCCTTGCCGTCCGCGAGCTCGGCGGCGAGCGCCGCCGCTTGTCCGCGGGCGAGGTCTTCGAGGGCATCCCCGGGCAGCCGCGCAATGAGCTTGCGGAAGGCCCGGCCATGTTCGTGGAAGACGCGGCCGTAGCCCGATTCCGCGCGAAGCGCGAGGGCGCGGGCGAGATGACGGCAGGCATCCTCCATGCGCCCGGCTTCCGCCGCGGCCAAGGCGGCGAGGGCATGGAGGCGAAGCGCCGTGCGGTGGCGGCCCCCCTGCTCCGCCCGGGCGAGGAAGGGCGGAAGGGCAGAGAGCACCGCATCGCCGTCGCCATTCGCGAGCGCGAGGCGCAGGAGGGCCGCGGCCACGGCTTCATCTTCCCGCCACAGGGTGACGCCCGGGTCGCGGCCGAGGGTTGCAGGACCAAGGCCGAATTCTTGGGCGAGCTTCGCGGCCGCATCGCCCTCGCCCGCCATGGCGAGGCAGGAGATGCGGCTTGCCGCAAGGAACGGGCGCATGCCGTGGAGATTTCGGGCGATCATGATCTCCTCGCCGCGATCCAGCCAGCGCAGGGCGGCGGCAAGCCCGTCGCGGGCCAGCGCCGTCATGCTCGCCGGGCCGAAGATCGCCGCCAGCATGTCGAACCAGGCCTCGCTGTGGCGCAGCTGGTCGGCGACGTCGGCGATCCGCCGCTCCACCAGATTCATCTGGTTGCGCTCGTAGGCGAGCTCCAGATTGAGCGCGGCGGTGCAGAGCCCCTTGGTGGGGTCGTCGGGGAAATGGCGGCGGGCGATGCTCTGCGCCCGCTTGTAGCAGGCTTCCGCCTCGTCCGCGCGGCCCTCGGCGAAATGGGCGACGCCGATATGGAGATGGCAGAAGAATTCCCCGTGGGGCAGGTCCGCCTGGCGGTAATGGTCGATGGCCTCGCGCCCCGCCGCGATTGCCTTGGCGAACAGGCCCCGCTGGTGGCAGGCGATGCTGTAGGTGTTCTTCACATAGGCCTGGAAGATGTGGTCGTCGCCCGACACCTTGCGCACGGTGCGCAGGTAATGGGCGAGATAGGCGTCGCTCACCGGGCTGCATTCGTTGATGGTGATGGTGGATTCGACGACGAGCGCGTCGAGCGCGAGCGCGTCGGCGTCGCCGCCCGGCCGGTCGCGGGTGAAGCCTTCGGTGTCGCGCCGCACCAGTTCCAGCATCTCGCGGGCGCGGGCGATCTCGCCCGTCTTGGCGAGGATCAGGGCGCGCAGGAGCCGCAGGCGCGGGAATGCGGCAAGAACCCGGTCGCTCACCATGGAATCGATGGTGCGGGCGCGCAGCAGGCCCTGCCGCGTCCAGATCTGCACGGTGCCCGCGGCTTCCACCAGCGAGCCCGCCAGCGCGTCGTCCTCCGCTGCCGCGGCATGGCGCAGCGCCCGGGTGAGATAGCCCGCCTGGCCGCACCAGACGGCGGCGGCGCGGTGGATCTCCCGGCGGCGGGCTGCGGGAAGGGCGGCGAAGGCGTCCGCCAGCACCTCGCGCAGGATGGGATGGAGGCTGTAGGCGTCCACATCCTCGTCCACGGTCTTGAGGAAGGGCTTGAGGATGGGGGAGGTCACCAGGCTCCGCCACAGCCGCCCGGCATCGCCCCCGTTCCCGTCGGGCATCAGGGGCGCGAAGACGCGCTCCACGGCGCCGGGGCTCAGGCGGTCGAGGACGGAGCTTTCGATGAGGAAACGATGAAGGTCCGGCGGCAGCGCGCCGAACACCTGCTCCGAGAGATAGGCGGCGATCTCCTCGGTCAGGCTGCCGAAGCGCTCGAGCAGCAGGCTCTTGTCCCGCTCCTGATCCCACCAGCCGCGGAGGAGCTGCAGGGCGACCGGCCAGCCGTCCGTATGCGCGGTGATGGCGGCAAGTTCATGGCGCGAAAGATCGTTGCCGAAGAGCTGGGCGATTTCCGCCGGGGTGAAGCGCAGGTCGTCGGCGTCGAATTCCGCGAGCAGCCCCTGGACCCGGAAGGTGGAGAGCGGCAGGGGCGGCGGCTGGCGGGACGCCATGACGACGAGGAGATTGGGCGGCGCCCAGCGGATGAGGGGCGCGATCACGGCGTCCAGGGCGGACGGTGCGAGGTGATCGAGCTCGTCGAGGATCAGCACCACCGGGCGCGGGGTCGCCGCCACCTCGTTGAGCAGGCGGCGGAGCCGCGCCTTGGCGGTGACGTCGTCGGCGATGGGTGCTTCCACCAGGCCTGCGGGGAGAGCAAGCCCGCCGCGATGGAGGCTGTGGATCACGTAGCGCACGAGGTCGCCGACGCCGCCGTCGTCGTCATCGAGCGACAGCCAGGCGACCGTGATGCCGCGGCCCATGAGGCGCTCCCGCCACTGGGCGAGCAGGGTGGTCTTGCCGTAGCCCGCCGAGGCATTGACCAGGATGATGCGCTTCTGGCGGGCGGCGTCGAGCATGTCGAGCACGGCGCTGCGGGCGATGAGGCGCGCCTGCTGCGGCATGGGGGCAAGCTTGGTCACCACCACGCCCTCCGCCGTCCCACAGGCGGCGAAATCGGGGACGAGCGGCGGTCCGGCTCCCCCCGGCGGTAAGGATGGATCCTGGGTCATTGGTCCTCCCGGTCTCCCCGTACGGGCGACGGGGTAAATGCCGCGCAGGTTGCGCGCGGCGTCGCTGATCGCCGGGGCCGTCACCATGTTGCGGGGCGTGACCCGAGGATAGCGGAAAGCGCTTCCCGTGCGAAGGGGAAAAGGCCCGAAGCCATGGCGCGCGGCGCGGGAATGGATGCGGGCTTTCTCGCGCAGGCAGGCTGCCGCTGGATTTCCGGGCCGTCCTCCGCTATAAGCGCGGGCGAACGGCGGGGCCGCCGCCCCCCGGGGAATCCTGGATATGGAAATCTTCAAACGCTTCACCTTCGATGCCGCCCATCAGCTGGCCAGCAATGTGCCGGAAGGGCATCGCTATGCCGGGCTCCATGGCCACAGCTTCGAGGTGGAAGTCTATGTCACCGGCGAGCCGGACCCGGTGAAGGGCTGGGTCGTGGACTTCGCGGCGCTGGAGGCGGCGCTCGCCCCCCTCAAGGAAACGCTGGACCACAGCTATCTCAACGAGATCCCGGGGCTCAGCGTGCCGACCCTCGAGAACATCGCCATGTGGCTTTGGGCGCGCCTGAAGCCCGATTTTCCGGGGCTGTCCAGGATCATGATCCGCCGCGGCAGCTACGGCGAAGGCTGCATCTATACGGGGCCCAGGGGCTGACGGCGCGGCCCGCGCCGGACATCTTAATATTTCAATGAGTTAACTGTCACGGGCTCAGCCCGCCGGCGTCTGATCATGAGCTATTATTTACCAAAGTGGTAAAAATACATTGAAAACCTACCAAATATTCCGTATAATAACCAAAATGGTAAAACAGAGGAGGCGGCCCATGCATCTCAGCCCTCATTTCACCCTGGCGGAAATGACCCGCAGCGCGGTGGCGGCGCGGCGGGGGATCGACAATCGCGCGCCCCAGCAGCTTTATCCCTATCTCCGCCATGTGGCGGAGACGGTGCTGGAGCCGGTGCGCGCCCATTACGGGATTCCGTTCAGCCCCACCTCCGGCTATCGCTGTCTCGCCCTCAACCGCGCCCTCGGCTCGCCCGACAGCAGCCAGCATGTGCAGGGGCAGGCGGTGGATTTCGTGCTGCCGGGGGTGAATACGCTGGAGCTTGCCCACTGGGTCCGCGACAACGTCGATTTCGACCAGCTCGCCCTGGAATACTGGCGGCCGGACGAGCCGGGCGCGGGCTGGGTCCATGTGTCCGCCAGGCCCCAGGGCAATCGGCGACAGGTGCTGACCATCGACCGCGGCGGCACGCGGGCGGGGCTTCCGCCGCTGGATGCGGGCCGCGGAGTTGCGGCATGAGGTTGCCCATGAGCCTTCTCACGAGACTGGTGGGCGGCCCGGCCGTCGATGCGGTGACGGCCATCGGCAGCATCTTCGACCGCCTGTTCACGTCGGAAGAGGAACGCAGGCAGGCGGAGGCCCTGATGCAGAAGATCGCCCAGCAACCGGCGCTGGTGCAGGCGGAGATCAACAAGATCGAGGCCGCCCATCGCTCCATCTTCGTCGCCGGTTGGCGGCCCTTCATCGGCTGGGTCTGCGGCTGCGGCTTCGCCTGGGCTTTCCTCGTCCATCCCGTCTTTGCGTGGTATGTGGCGCTGCGGCATCTCGACGTGACGCCGCCCGAGATCGTCACCGACAACATGATGGAGCTGGTGATCGCCCTGCTCGGCCTCGGCATGCTGCGCACCTACGAGAAGGCGGCGGGGCGGAGCCGGTAGGCCCTCTCCGTCATGGTTCGGCCATGATCGCAGTTATGATATCCTCCTGAAATCGCAACTCATCTGGTGGACAGAACGATCATGGCCAAACCCTTTCGCCCCGTGCGCGCCCTTGCCGCAACCGCCGCGGCCCTTGCCATAGCCTTCGTGGTCGCCGCCTGCACGGTGGGAAGCCAGGGCGTGGTGATCGCGCCGAAGCTTTCCAATGACGCCCGCGACATCGGGCGCAACCGCTCCGTTCACCTCA